>CAYQTB010000114.1:0-7283 GCA_964420315.1 uncultured Thiothrix sp.
CTCAGCCCCGAATCAATACCCCATTATCTGTCGCTGGGTGAGAAATTCGGGTTAGTGAGGCTGAAGCGCACGAAACGGGTCAAAGCCGCCAAGTGTTTGATGTGCCAATGCCCAAACTGGAGGTAACCGAACACCGTCTGGCCCAAGTGACGTGTTGTGGTCTGTTGCAGACAGGCCGTTATCCAGCAGAAGTCACCGCTAACATCCAATACGGTGCTGGGGTGCGGGCGTTAATCACCAAGCTCTCGGTTGAGCACCGGATGCCGCAGGAACAGATCAGCCAACTGTTCGGCGATTTGTACGGCTACGACCTCAACAGCGCCACCCTTGAAGATGCACTGGAACGCGCCTACCATCTGACAGAAACCGTAGAAACCCAGATAATTGCCCAGCTCTGCGCTGCACCCTGCGTCCATTTTGACGAAACGGGTATCCGCGTGGCAGGCAAGTTGAACTGGCTGCACACCGCCGCCACTGACACCCTGACACACCTGTTTGTGCATAAAAAACGGGGTGCAGAAGCCCTCAACGCCGAGGCTTCCGTCTTGAAAGACTTTAGCGGTATTGCCATCCACGACTGCTGGAAGCCGTATTTCTCCTTTACCAGCGCACAGCATGTCCTCTGCGGGGCGCATCTGCTGCGTGAACTGCAAGGCTTATGGGAAAACGGCTCCGTATGGGCAGAGGACATGCACGGCTTACTCCTGATGCTGTACCGGATGCCGCGTCCCGTGGCGGATGATGAACAGGTACGCCTGCACTACCGTCTGATTTTGGCGCAAGCCGACGCCGAAGAACCGCCGCCGAAAGCCAGCAAACGCGGCAGGTCCCAACAATCCAAAGGGCGCAACCTGCTGAACCGCTTACGCGAATACGAAGCGGGTGTCCTCGCTTTTGCATTAGAACCTGACATACCCTTCACCAATAACCAAGCCGAGCGCGATTTGCGCCCTGCCAAAGTCAAGCAGAAGGTCAGCGGATGCTCCGTACCCAAACCGGGGCGGCTGTCTATGCCCGCTTGCAAGCGACCGTCGCCACCTTACGCAAGCAGGGATTGAATGTGTTTGCCTCGCTGCGCGATTTGTTTTTAGGCAAGCCTATCGTACTGGGGTGCACGGGGTAGGTAGTTACGAAAAAACACGCAACAACAGGCAGAATCTCATTGCGACTTTGTAAAGAATCCTTAAAATCGAACCGTTTTAACACGACAAACCATAATCGCTAGGAGAAGTAGTCATGAAAGGCAAAGGTGTTATGCCTGCCAAAGGCGGCAACCCGGCACTGTATGATGATGAAGTCAAAGCAGCGGTTGATTACATGGTTGCACAAAGTCTAGGCGGATTGAAATGGTCATGGCTTGCCTCCTGTACTACAGATGCATTACAAGTGTAGCACAAGTATCAAACCACACACTATCAGCCCGTCGCCACGCCATGCTCGCGCGTGGAATGGAACGTAATCTCCGGCCATTTTTCCTGCGCCATTTGCAAGTTCACGCGAGTTGGAGCGATGTAGACCAGTTCACCCGCATGATCGTAAGCCAGATTTTGTGCTGCTTTAACTTTGAACTCTTCAAGTTTTTTCTCATTGGTGGAGGTCACCCACCGTGCGGTTTGCACGTTCACGCCTTCAAACATCGCATCGACTTTGTATTCGTCTTTGAGCCGCTGCGCCACCACATCGAACTGCAACACCCCGACCGCGCCGAGAATCAGGTCGTTGTTATTGATGGGCTTGAAAAGCTGGGTTGCGCCCTCTTCGCACAATTGCTCCAAACCTTTTTGCAATTGCTTCATTTTCAGCGGGTCACGCAATTGCGCACGGCGGAACAGTTCCGGTGCGAAGTTGGGAATGCCGGTGAATTGTAGGTTTTCGCCCATCGTGAAAGTGTCGCCGATGCGGATGCTGCCGTGGTTGTGCAAACCGATAATGTCGCCGGGGTAAGCGTCTTCGACGTGTTCGCGATCAGATGCCATGAAGGTAAGCGCGTCAGGAATTTTTATATCCTTGCCGATGCGGACGTGTTTGACCTTCATGCCCTTTTCAAACTTGCCAGAACAGATGCGCATGAATGCCATGCGGTCACGGTGCTGCGGATCCATATTCGCTTGGATTTTGAAAACGAAGCCGGTGAAGGGTTCTTCGACCGCTTCCACTTTGCGGGTAGTGGTCGGGCGGGCTTGTGGTGCGGGTGCGTTTTCCACGAAACCATCCAGCAATTCGCGGATGCCGAAGCTATTTAACGCCGTGCCGAAATACACGGGGGTAAGCTTGCCGTCAAGGTAGGCTTGCAAGTCGAATTCGTGGCTGGCGCCTTTCACCAGCTCGATTTCTTCGCGTAATTCCTCGGCTTGTGTGCCGATCAGCTTATCGAGTTCGGGGTTATCTAGCCCTTGGATTTCGTCGTAATCCTGACGGCGTTCGGTGCTGGGTTTGTAGAGGATTACTTTGTCTGCGTAGAGGTGGTAAATACCCTTGAGGCGTTTGCCCATACCAATCGGCCAAGTGATCGGGGCGCATTGGATATTGAGGACGGTTTCGACTTCATCTAGCAACTCGATGGGTTCTTTGCCTTCGCGGTCGAGCTTGTTGATGAAGGTCATGATCGGCGTGTCGCGCAAGCGGCAGACTTCCATGAGTTTGATGGTGCGTTCTTCGACACCTTTCGCCACGTCGATGACCATGAGCGCGGAATCGACAGCGGTGAGGACGCGGTAGGTGTCTTCCGAGAAATCCTCATGCCCCGGCGTGTCGAGCAAGTTGACGATGCGCCCGTTGTAGGGGAACTGCATCACGGATGAGGTGACGGAAATGCCGCGCTCTTTTTCCATCGTCATCCAGTCGGAGGTAGCATGACGGGCAGCCTTGCGCCCTTTTACCGTGCCAGCAAGCTGGATTGCGCCCCCGAACAGCAACACCTTTTCGGTCATGGTGGTTTTCCCCGCGTCGGGGTGGGAAATGATGGCGAAGGTGCGGCGGCGGGCGGTTTCGGTTAGGCGGTCGGTCATGGTGTCCACGGGGTTGGGCTGTTGGAAAGGAGGCGATTATAGCGGAAAACCCCAAATTGCCGCTATGCTGCTTTTGGTGCTACGTGCAGTTGTAAACCCAACGCATGAATGACTTTAAGGATGGTGGCAAATTCTGGATTGCCCTGCCCAGACAGTGAGCGGTAAAGAGCTTCCCTTGCTAAACCCGTGTCTCGCGCCACTTGTGCCATACCACGAGCGCGGGCAATGTCGCCTAACGCTGCGGCGATTAAAGCGGGATCGCCCTCTTCCATGCAGGCATCAAGATACAATTGCATGTCTTCTTCGGTCTGGATGTGTTCGACCACATCCCATTTTTTCAGTGCTACGGTAGTCATGCTGTTCCCCTCAAAGTGTTTGCCAAGTCGATAGCTTGTTTGATGTCCCTATCTTGTGTGGATCTATCACCGCCAGCCAATAACACAATAATTTCTTCACCTTGTTGCATGAAGTAGATACGATAGCCGGGGCCGTGAAAAATTCGCAATTCTGCAACACCTTCACCGACAGGCTTGAAATCACCAAGATTTCCTAGTTCTACACGACGTAAGCGGGCAAGAATCCGAGCTTTGGCTTAGCGGTCACGCAAGCCATCAAACCATGTTGCATAGTGTTCGGTTTGGATGAGTGTATACATATGAACTAGCGTAATCTATGGGTTACTTACAGGCAAGCAAAACTCTAACAGCTATCCGACGGATGGCGGTAGCAAGCTATTATTTGTTAAGTGTTCGTCACACATAAGCAAACAGCTATTCAAGCCCAAAACAGTAACAAAAAAAGGAAAGCCATCATGAGTGATAAAAAAAGTAGTTCAGATGCAACAGTCCGAGGGAAACTCCCTCATGAGGTTCTTAAAGAGCTTCTTGAACAGAATAAAAAGCCGACCATTCCTAACACTCCACTGAAAAAAGGAAACGATAATGGACAATGAGACTCTATTAAATGATATTTCAACGATTCCTCATGGTCACGGGTTGAGTTTTAAAAAAGGGGTTGCGGATGGTTTGCTAGAAAAAAATACTTTTAGTAATTGCTTCCATGACACTCACCAAGCTAGCTACAACAGAGGCGTGAGGTTTGGAAACCAACTGAAAGATATGATTGCCAATCAAGTTCAATAATAACCGAGGTAAAAAAATGAATATCAAAACGCACATCATGGCAACGGCATCATCCTCTATCTTAAGTGAAGCAATTCGCACAGATAGAACACCACTGCCTGGCGGCGGAGAAAGAACAGAGATTTCGGTTGAATGGAGTGACAAGGGCGCGAAAGCTGGAGCAGCAGCGGGTGCAGCGATTGCTGGTCTACCAGGTGCATGCGTTGGCTATGTTGTGGGAGGAATAGTGGGATCTGTAGATGACAAAGGAAAATAAAACTTAGTCAGAAGGTTTATTTTGCTTGATACCCCGACAACCTTGTCGGGGTTATTAATTAGTACAACTTCAAGCAACTGCATACCCCGTATACGCCCGCACCGCAGGCGACCGAAAACCCAACACAATATCTTCCCGTGCCACACCGCCAGTCATCAATTCCTGAGCAATATCGCCTTCCGTGCCATTGTGTTGCAGCCAAACTTTACCATTGATCAAATCCAAGTGAATAACTGAACCATAAATTCGTTGCCCATTTATCCAACCAACATGCATGAGTTGATAGTGGTCATGAGTTTCATCAAACAACAGTTGGGTGTCCACCTCTTTATCCGCTGCGGAGAGATCAGCATATTCTTTAAGCAAATTTTTAATCGCTTGGCGGTACAGCATTAACTTATCCATTGCGTTATAACCTCTTGATTAGGAATAAATACAATCAGCTTAACTTGATACTGATGCAACACATCTTGAATAAATGGCTGGATGAAAAATGAGTCATAAGCATCAGCAGGTACGGCAAGATGCAAAGCTCGATCAGGTTCTTGCTTGCTCAGGGCAAGGCGATAGTTCATGAATTGCCCCAGCGCTGCATGAAACTCAGAAATATCAGAGGCTTGTAGAAAGCATTTAATTTCTACCGCAATTTTCTCTTCATTTCTATTGGCTGCCAGCAAACGCTCAGCCCCCAAATCCACATACATGGAGATTGCACCAGCGCGTAACAAAAATGGATCAGCAGAGACATTCCATCCGTCTTTTTCTAAGGCATGTTTGACGGTGTTGTGATAGATGTCTTTGGCTGGCATGATTGGGCTGCACTCTATTTGATTACCTCAAAATACTATCAAAAGTGGCTCTCGAATGCGATTTGGATTTGAATGGCTACACCAACTCGTGAATTCACCTTCAACAACCAACGCCATCACACGCTGATATACTTGTGTTCCAAAACCTGTATTCATTACAACGCCCGCACACACTCCGCAACCTTCAGGGCTACCCCAGCCCGCAAAGGCTGCTCCCACGCAACATTGTTAAGCTGCATAATCGCTTCGGCATTAACACCAAGCTTTCGCGCCACCTGCTCCAAAGTATCACCCGCTCGGACAGCGTAGAAAAAAGCACCATAACGCCCACTGCCGCGCTGTTCCGTTTGCGTAAGCAAAGCCGCTGGCACAGCCTCACAAGTTTGCAAACCCGGTGGCTCTGGTTGTTCTGATGCGCTTGGGGCAATGGCAGGCATTACCGCCGGTTCAGATTCAGCCATCGCTTCAGCGGGAATCAACTCAGTGGTTTTAATGTGTTTCACCCGCACAATCCCCTGATCAATCGCTGAAATGAGGTGTACATTAGGCGTAGGCGGAATTTCAGAATCTGCCGCCGTTGGCACAGCCTTTTCAGTACGGATAAATGCCAAGGTCATTTCAGGGGTAGGCACTGCAATTTCTTCTGCAACAGGGGCAACCTCCGGCTCAACCACCGCCAGCGTTTCACCACGTAACGCCGCTTGGTATTCCAATTCAGTTTGTTCCCATCCTGCTAATAGCAAACGCGCCTGCTCAACGGACTTTTTACCCTGTTCCAGCTTGATCAAGTTGGTCAGCACATTACGGATATAACCACGGGTTTCGGTAAACGTAATCGTAATAGGTTCACCCGGCGTTATCCTGCCCGGCCCCGCATTGTATGCCGCAATCGCATGAGGCACACTGCCGTCATAACGCCGCACTAACCAACTGAGGTAGCGCGTGCCACCGTTAATATTTTCCTGCGGATCAAAAATATCGAGCACCCCCAACTCCGCCGCCGTTTCTGGCATAAGCTGCATCAAACCTGACGCGCCTTTGTGCGACACCACCATTTCACGGTAACAGCTTTCGGCGGCAATCACCGCTTTCACAAGTGCAGGGTTCACCCCATGACGTTTGGCGGATTCTTTGATGATGTCTTCATACGGCGCAGCTTTTGTTTGTAAGGTTTTAGCACTAAAACCACCACAACCTCTCGCTTCGGGTGTGCGCGGGTAATGCACCTTGGTTAAACGCGACTGAAACCAGGTTTTGGCGGCTTTCGTATCAGGTTTTGGGAGTGCAGCTAAAGCGGTGTGGTAAACCTTGGTGGAATTTGCCCACTTTTTCAACAATGCCAAGGCTTGGCGATTGGCTTTTTTATTGCCATCGAGCTTAAGCAGAGTCGCCAAATGCTGCTTAACTGGCTTCTGAATCAGTTCAAGCGCCACCGGCTGCTCCGGCTCATGCCAAAGCGTGCCACTGTTGGCGACATACGCTGCCAATACTTCTGCTTGGCTGCCTTGGTAACGTCGGAGCAAATAACTGAGGTAACGGGTTCCCGCATCAATATTGGCTTCTGGGGTAAACACATCGAATGCACCAAACCGCTTGGCGGTGTCCATCTGCAATTGCATCAGCCCCACCCTGCCATCAGGCGAGACATAAGCCTGATTAAAGCAACTACCCGTAGCCATCACTGCCTTGATCAGCGACGGGTTTACGCTGTAACGGTTAGCTGCTTTTTTAATGCCTGCTTGATACGCGCTGGCGTGCTGATTGAGGGTTTTTGCACTGAAACCCGCACAACTGGCAGGTTCTTCTGCGGCGGACACGCTGAGCGACCAACCCAAAAAAACCACCACCAGCCACACTGAACCCAGTTTTTCCACTGTTTTTTTCATGACAATTAAGACACTCACTGAAAAGCCCAACCATTAATATAGTCTAATGACCTCAATTTTGCCGGAAAATTCCAGAGAATACCCGCAATGATTCAGGTAGTGGTCAGTTAAGCTGATAAGTGGTGTGTTAACCCGAATTTCTCACTATCATAAAAACCCAAGGCTATCCGTGGTAGAATAAT
>CAYQTB010000115.1:0-7275 GCA_964420315.1 uncultured Thiothrix sp.
TATTCCGGTGATTTACCGCGTCGGGCGCAAAGTGAACATGATGGAACAAGTACTCGACATTCTCCCCCAGCAAGTCATTACCGCCGACAACGCCAACGTCAACATTGACGGCGTGGTGTTCTACCAAGTGTTTGACCCCGCCAAAGCCTCGTATGAAGTGGCTAACCTGCAACACGCGATTCTGAATCTGATCATGACCAACTTGCGTTCGGTGTGCGGCGGCTTGGAACTGGATCACCTGTTAAGCAAGCGCGATGAAATCGGCGCACGGGTACTTGCGATTGTGGACGAAGCCACCAACGCATGGGGTGTCAAGGTCTTGCGTGTCGAAATCAAAGACATCGAACCACCGCAGGAACTGGTACGCGCCATGAACTTACAAATGACCGCTGAACGTCAAAAACGCGCCCAAATCACCGAGTCCGAAGGCAAAAAGCAAGCCCAAATCCTCGAAGCCGAAGGCATGAAAACCGCCGCTTTCCTGCGTGCCGAAGCCCGCGAACGCGAAGCCCTCGCCGAAGCGAAAGCCACGCAAATGGTGTCCAAAGCCGTGGCAGAAGGTGACGTGCAAGCCCTCAACTACTTCGTGGCACAAAAATACGTCGAAGCACTGGGCAAGTTTGCCGATTCCAACCAGCAAAAAACCATTTTCATGCCAATGGACACCAGCGGTCTGATGGGTTCGATTGGCAGCATCAACGAATTGTGGAAAGCGATGAAGGATAAAACCTGATGGACATGCAGCCGCTTGAGTTTTGGCACTGGCTGATTTTCGGCGTATTGCTGATGGCGCTGGAAGTCTTCGTTCCTGCCATGTTAGTCATGTGGTTTGGGTTTGGGGCTATCGTGACCGGTATTGCCTTATGGGTTATGCCGTCATTGCCGCTGAGTGGGCAAATCCTGATTTTCGCACTGGTGTCGCTGGTAAGCGTGTTTGGCTGGCGCAAATCGCGCTTCAGTGAGGCGAATATTCAGTCTGACACGCCCGATCTCAATAACCGTTTGCACAGTCACCTCGGCAAGGAATACACCCTGACCGAGGCGATTATCAACGGGCGTGGCACGATGCGTGTGGGTGATACCGCTTGGCGAGTGCGCGGTGACGACCTGCCCTCCGGCACACGGGTGCGTGTTACCGGCGTCGATGGTGTGATCTTTATCGTGGAAAAAGCCTAACCTTCGCCCGACAATACCCGCTCCATTTCCGCCATACCCGCTGGCAAATCCAGTTCCGCTCCCGCTGCCCGCATACTCGAACCGAGCGCGTGCAAGGTGCGGAACAGGTTGTAAGCGCGGCTTTGTTCACCCATTTGCCCGATACGCAAGATATTCAGCCCAAACGCGCCGGAAATTTCCACCTTATGCACTTTCGACATGTGCGCACGCACCACGTCGGCCGACACATGATCCGGCACGACAATCCCCACCACCGAATTCAAACGGTGCGGCTTGTCGATCAACAGTTGTAACCCCATGGTTTCGATCCCTGCTTGCAGCGCTTCGGAACAGCGCAGGTGGCGCTCAAAACGCTGCGGCAAGGTTTCCTCACACACCAAACGCAAGGCTTCGTGCAAGGCGAGGATGCCGGAAACTGGCGCAGTGTAATGGTAGGACTTTTGATTCCAGAATTTATCCGCCAATTGCGCATCCAAACACCAGTGGAACGGCAGTTCCTTGCGCGGTGCAATCTTTTTCGCCCATGCTGTTTCGGAAAATGCCAGCAAGGACACGCCCGGAATCGACGACAAGCCTTTTTGCCCACCGGTAATAATCGCATCCACTTGCCAACTATCCATTGCTAGCGGCATGGTACTCAAGGTGCAAACCGCATCGACAATTACCAAACAGCCGTAGCGTTTAGCCAGCTTAGCGATGTGGTTAAGGTTTTTATTGCATACCGTGTTAGAAGTTTCGCCTTGCACCAAGGTGACAACTTGACATCCTCCCCTCCCTAAAGTGAGGGGATTCCTACGGGAGCTAAGCGGTAAGGCTTCACCCCTTCGGTGGGTTCTCTTAGTCCGTTGTAACCCTGAAGGGAAATATTTTTTTACACAACCTCAGTTTCCAGAGCGATGGGTTTTGCTACATTCTGGTTTTTCAAACTCCCACTTTGGAGAGAACCCTTCCCGCATATCCTGCGGTACTTCCAGAATCCCACCGCCTACAACGGTGGGTAGTAAGAATATAGGGGGAGTGAACCCTTTTGGCAATACCGTTTATCTGCCTGTTAGGTGGCTACTGCGGCATCGAGCCGCCTTGCCACCACGCTATCCTCCCCGCCCTGAAGGGCGAGGTTTGCCGCGCAATCTGATCAAATTGCCCTTGCTGCAAAGCGCGTTCTACCAAGTCGACATCCGCGCCTTCATTGTGGTAAGCCTCCAAAACAGTCGGCTCTGCCCGCACCCGCCGCACCATTTCCGCCATGCGCAAGCTGAAGTAGCCATTGGTGATGCACAACACCCGTGAGCCAGGGGTGACTAGGTTGGCAACCGCCATTTCCATTGCCGCCGAACCGGGGCCACTCACTGCCATGACGTGGCTGGATTCGGTTTGGAACACATAGCGCCCCATATCCTTGACTTGCTCAATCACGCGGCTCATGGTTTCGCCCAAGTGATTAATCACGATGGAATTCGCCGCCGCGACTTTTTGCGGAATCGGTACAGGCCCCGCGCCCATCATTAATAATGGCTCATCGGGCAGAATGTGTTCCAGTGGCACAATACTGGGCGGGGGAAGTAATTCAATCATGGCAAGGCTGTCCTTCAAAATAAGTCAGGCAATTTTACGCGGATTCGCCTGAATAGTCATAGTATTGTCATATTTACCGTGACAGCAACGGTATTGCTACCGATACACGCGCTTGCACCTAATTTCATCTTTTGGTGCGGCAAAACTTTACTTTCACCCCGATTACAAGCATAAAATGCCGCCTTGTGACTAATCGAAATACGGGCAGCGTCGCCCAGAAGCATAAGAAATGAGCGAAAACCTAGTAATTGTCGAATCTCCAGCCAAGGGGAAAACCATCCAAAAGTACTTGGGTAACGGGTTTGAAGTACTGGCTTCTTACGGGCATGTGCGTGATTTAATCCCCAAGGAAGGCGCCGTCGACCCCAGCAACGGCTACGCGATGCGTTATGAAATCATCGACCGCAACCAGAAGCATGTCGATGCGATTGCGCGGGCGCTCAAAAAAGCCGACAACCTTTATCTCGCGACTGACCCAGATCGCGAAGGCGAAGCCATCTCCTGGCATTTATACGAATTATTGAACGAACGCGGCGCACTCAAGGGCAAAAACGTGCAGCGCGTGGTGTTCCACGAAATCACCAAACGCGCCGTGCAAGAAGCCATTGCCAACCCGCGTGACCTTGCCCACGATTTGGTGGATGCGCAACAAGCCCGCCGTGCCTTGGATTATCTGGTCGGTTTCAACCTCTCCCCGTTGCTGTGGCGCAAAATCAAACCCAGCCTGTCCGCCGGACGGGTGCAAAGCCCCGCGTTGCGCCTGATTGTGGAACGTGAAGACGAGATCGAGCGCTTCATCCGTCAAGAATATTGGACGATGACCGCGCAAAATGCCAAAAACGGGCAAGCCTTCAATGCCCGTTTGCACACGCTGGATAGCCACAAACTCGACCAGTTCGACATTAACAATGAAGCGCGGGCAACCGAAGTGCGTGAGCGTTTGTTGCAAGCCGCTAACGGCAAGTTACTGGTCAGCAAAGTCGATAAAAAACAGCGCAAGCGTTACCCCGCGCCGCCGTTTACCACCTCCACCTTGCAGCAGGAAGCAGTGCGCAAACTCAAGTTTTCCACTCAACGTGCCATGCGGGTTGCCCAGCAATTGTACGAAGGCATTGACTTAGGCAGCGGCCCGGTGGGTTTAATCACCTACATGCGTACCGACTCGGTGACGCTGGCAAACGAAGCCATCGGTGAATTGCGCGGCTTGATTGAGCAACGTTACGGGCAGGACAAACTGCCGGAAACACCGAACTTCTACAAAAACAAATCCAAAAACGCGCAGGAAGCGCACGAAGCGGTACGCCCCACCTCGGCATACCGCACCCCGGAACAGGTCAAAAGCCACCTCAACGAAGAACAGTTCAAGCTGTACGAATTGATCTGGAAACGCACGGTTGCCTGCCAAATGATCTACGCCACGCTGGATACGGTAGCGGCGGATTTAACCGCTGCGGCAGGGAGTTTTTTCCGCGCTTCCGGCTCTACCATCCGCGATGCCGGTTTCTTGCTGGTGTACGAAGAAGGCTTGGATGACCGTTCCAGCGAAAAGGAAAGTCCGTTGCCACCGCTGGAAGAAGGCGAAAGCGTTACCCTCCACGACATTGCCGCTGAACAGCATTTCACCGAACCGCCACCGCGCTATTCGGAAGCATCCTTGGTGAAAGCCTTGGAAGAATACGGCATTGGGCGACCGTCCACTTATGCCAGCATTATTTCGACCCTGTTGGCGCGTGAATACGTCGAGCTGGAAAGCCGTCGTTTCACCCCGACCGATATTGGGCGCATTGTGATCCGGTTTTTGACCGAGCATTTCACCCAATACGTGGATTACGATTTCACCGCGAATCTCGAAAATGAGTTGGATGAAATTTCACGCGGTGAAAAAGCGTGGGTTCCGGTCATGGATGCCTTCTGGCAACCGTTCCACACGCTGGTTGGCGAAAAGATGGAAAGCGTCAACCGCAGCGACGTGTTGCAATCCCGCGAAATCGGCATTGACCCTGCCAGTGGCAGACCCGTGTCGGTGCGTTTAGGGCGCTTTGGGCCGATGGTACAAATTGGCACCAAAGACGACGCGGAAAAGCCGATCTTCGCCGGATTACGCCCCGGTATGAAGCTGGATACGGTCACGCTCGACGAAGCCTTGGAACTCTTCAAACTGCCACGCCAGTTAGGCGAAACCGAAGACGGCAAAGCCATCAGCACCAATGTCGGGCGCTTTGGCGCTTACGTCAAATACGGCGACCAATTTGCATCGCTGAAAAAGGAAGACGACCCGCACACCATTACCTTGGAGCGGGCGCTAGAACTGATTGCCGAGAAAAAAATCAAGGATGCGGAAAAAATTCTGGTAGATTTCGGCAATGGTGTGCAAATTCTCAAAGGGCGTTGGGGACCATACATCAATAAAGTCATCAAGCGGGTCAAAGTGCAAGCGCGTCTGCCCAAAGACCGCGAACCGGACAGCATGACGCTGGAAGAGTGCGAAGCCTTGATTGCCGTTGCTGCCGAAGCTAAAACTGCCAAGAAAGGCGCCAAGAAAGCGGCTGCTACGCCCGCAGCAGCCGCAAAAACGCCAAGCGCCGATACTGACGCCAAGCCTGCGAAAGCCAACGCTGCGCCGAAAAAAACCGCCGCTGCCAAAAAGCCTGCCGCAAAGAAACCGGCAACCAGCAAGAAAGCGCCCAGCCCCAAAAAATCAGTGAGTTAGCGAAGCCGCTCCCCGACCACCAAGAGCCGCACCCGTTGCGGCTTTTGCATTTTTCACCCCCTGACAATTAAATGCACTTATCGCTCAACAACAGCAGCATTTTGAGCTAACTTGTGCTAAATTTCCGACTAGTCGTCAATCTTTGACCACACCGCACAACAGCACACCAATCATAACAACACGCTCAACCGAACCTATGCCAGTCTCGTTATGACACGGTAGGGCGGTAGCGTGTTTAGACACTGATGCCGAAACTTGTTTCAATGCCAGACAAAACAGAATCCGTATAGCATCGACGACCTGCCTGAATTGCTACAGCTTCAAGTTGACTTCACGCCCTACTTTGTTGAGAAACTCCTCTACTTATTGGGCTGTATGGGTGCGCATGTGATCATCGGAAAATAGGCAATATACTACTTGGTACGCAATGCATACCACGTCACATATTTCCGACTAACACCTTGTTTAACAAGGAAAACTGTGTGATTTTACCAGAACTCATGGGAATACGTGGTTGTTGGTTCGGTAGGACTTCGTGTATGCTTCTTATCCATTAACATTAAGTAAATTTTGGGGACAAACTTTATGATAATGCCAGACTATACGGAATTCTCGACGAACTAGATAGGCTGCGTGTGCTCACCGATTGATCGCAGGCTGTATATCCTGTTATACATGGCTTCCGCCTAATAAACTGTTGGCGCTATACTTATTATTATCAATTGTGACCACAATCACTTTTTTATGGAAAAAAATAGCATATTATTAAAGATGCTTAAATATCAAATTTGGAGTATCGTGTGAAAAAAATATTAGGTTTACTGTTTCTTTCACTTCTATCTAGTCAATTATTAGCTGGAACTGCTGATATGTCAGAGGAAGGACAAGAAGAGCTTGTAAGACAAGAAAAAGAAGCTATTAAGAACATATATAAGACAGATAATACACTTGAGTCTATTGCTGGAGCTATATCGTCACCAGTAAATTCTGAGTTTGAAGGAGGATCATGGTTAGATGTAAATACAGCAGTATCTAAAATAAAAGGATATAAAGAAAACGCTTATCCAAAAGACGACGAAATAAATATTCGTGGAATTGGAAAAGCCTATGTTAAATTTGATGGGCCAAACTGCTGCGTAACTGGTGTTGATGTTAAATTTAAAAGAAGTCAAGAATTAGAGGCAAAAATTATTGGATCTATGGTTTCACAATTTGATCCAGCATCAGAAATAACATCTATTATGACTTGTGATGATGATGGAAGCTCTATTCTTTCTAAAGACGTTTTTAGGCTTGTTCTTCCCGGAAGAGAACCTATCTCATTTAAGATTCGTACTGAAGATGAATTTGTCAAGTTCGAATTCTCACCATCAGAAGACTCCCTGACTTGTGATGAAGAGCAAGCAGTAATACCAGACTCAATATCTTCTGAATACATTAAAGGAGATCTTTGAATCTGTTCAGAAAACCTATAAAACCAACAAAACTATTAGATTCAACCCTGTCGTCTAATAGTTTAATGTAATTGTGATAGGGGAAAAACAGGAGATATTAAAGATGTCTGGCAATAAAAATCCAAATTGGCCAAGTAAAACAGGAAATCCTTCTGGCCCCGGTCGTGGTAATAATCCACCTGGAAAAAAATAAAGCTGTTTATGGAGGGGATAACATCCCTTCCTTTTTATAATTTTAATTCAAGAGCCAACGAGAGCTTCGACGACGGACGCGGTGACAGCCCGCGACTTCGCCCAATCGACTCCCCGCCGCGCCCGTCAAGCGGGACGTTGGCGGCAGATAAATCAGTGGTTGACTTG
>CAYQTB010000116.1:0-7139 GCA_964420315.1 uncultured Thiothrix sp.
GCTTAGCTCCCGTAGGAATCCCCTTCCTTTAGGGAGGGGAGGATGTCAAGATGTAGCTGCTGGTATCGGTATCCAGCATGTAACGTTTCATTAAAATAGCACCCGTTCTTGTGGTGGCAGGTCTATCCGTTCAGCCATGAAATCGGCAGTGGGGCGTTGTGGGTCGTTGAAAAAGTCATCCCAACTGGCGGGTTTAGGGGAGAGGATGATTTGATCGCCAACGCGCCGAATGAAGACTTCATTGCCTTGGAAACGGAATTGTTTGGGTAAGCGTACCGCTTGGCTACGCCCAGACATGAATAAGCGGGCTGTTTGTGGCATGGGGATATTCCTTGTTTGTGATGGTGGTTATCATGGTAGATGACAGTGATTGGTTTGGCAATTAGTGTTTGCAAAACTACCGTTTATCGCTCAGATTAACGGCGGGTTGGGGCAACTCGCGGGGGTTCTTGGAACAATGCTACCGACAACGTGCGGTGCGCGATTCGTAACAGGAATCATCCTAACAATCGAAACAACAATCTGGGTTTTCGTTTGTTGTTAGTTTGTTGAGTTCTCCATAGTCAACGGCTTGTACCCAGCGGAGCGGTGTATCCACGGATAGCCGACGGCGGTGCAATGCCAACAGCCAGCTTGTCCCTGCCCGGATCGCGACGGTTTGCCCTCCGGTCAAATAACGAAACTTTCCCGCATCCTGTCTTGATTGGCACGGTGCGGGAATCCCTTTCTGGAAAGGAGTTGGGCTTGTGTCAAAACGTATGTTGATTCTCATTGGGGCAGGTGTTGTTACTGCTTTAGGTGTTTCAGTTTGGATTTTTTCAGATGTTATTGCTGGTTGGGTAGTGTGGGCGTTGACATCGTGGGGTAGCGTTGATCCTTCACTTCGCGCAACTACCCAAGAGTTGGTGAAAATTATTGCCGGTATTGCAACCGTAGGTTCATTCATCGTTGGTGCGTTAAACCTGTCCAAAACGCTCAAGAGCACTCCACTTGATAGTAAGATTTTGCTTACTACTTATTACCAAATGTTGCACAAATCCTGCGAAAAAATTGACCTGTCACTGGTTGACGTAAAATTCACTGAATATGCCCGCAGTGTGGAAAACAGCATCACTTTGCCGGTGGTTTATCAGGAAATGGATGTGTTGCCTTGCCGTTCGGAGAAAGCGGACGAGGATGATGCCGAGGGTAAAATGCACGCCAAGGGGCAGGAACGCAAACCCTTGATGCGAGCCAGTGCAGAAGACAAATACCGTCGGGTAGTGGTCTTGGGTGACCCCGGTTCTGGTAAAAGCATGTTCATGGATAATCTGGCGTGGCAGGTGGCGGGTTCGCATACGGGCAAGCCGGATGAACGGTTGCCTGCGGAATTCCGGCGTTTGCCACTTGTGAGGGTGCGCTTACGTTCGGCGGCCTTACTTTGTAAAGGCAAAGGTTTTGATGCCGCTGCATTGTTGGATGCGATGCGCGGAGAAGTGGTGGCATTAGTGGGGGAGGAGAACGGCACACACACTTGGCAAGCACTTGAACCCCCGTTGCTGGATCACGGCATTATCTTGCTGGATGGTGTGGATGAAGTCCCCGAAACCGAGGGGATGCGGGTTGATGTGCTGGATGCGATTGATGCACTGGTTAAACGCTTGGGGCAACAAGCACGCCTGATTATTACCAGCCGCCCGTATGTGTTTGAAGACAAACACCGTTACTGGCTGGATGCCTTCAGTTGCCTTGAATTACAACCGATGGCGAACTGGCAGGTTGAGCGGTTTATCACGAACTGGTATCGGCTACTGCGGGAAACCCGTGGACGTTCCGAAGCCTTGGCTTTGCAGAATGCGCATGAGCTATTTGTGGAACTGCAAGACCGTGATTATCTGCTGGATCCTGCTCGCCGCCCGTTGATTCTGACCTTATTGACCTCGCTGCATTTTTCGCGTGATGTGTTGCCGCATTCCCGCGCCGAACTGTATCAGGAAGCGGTTGCCTTGATGCTGGAACGTTGGACACAACGCATCTATCGGGAAAACCCCGAATATCCACTGGATGACTTTGAGCGCAAAGCACTGGCAGAAAGCTCCGTTACCCGCAAGATTGCCCTGCAAAAACTGGCACTGGATGCTACCCGCAACAAGACGCTGCAAATCCCGGATGTGCAAATCAAGGGTTTGTTCTCCGATTTTCTTTCAGCCCATTGCAACGCTAATAACTTGCTGGATTTCATCCGCTACCGTAGCGGCATTCTCAAGCCGGGGCAGGGGAAAAGTTTCGAGTTTTACCACCGTTCTTTTCAGGATTATCTGGCAGCACTGGATATTACCGAGATGGATGATTGGCAAGATGAAATCGACCGTTTGCTGCGGGAGGAAGGCAAGGATTGGTGGGGGCAAGTGTTCCTGTTGCTGGTCAGTGCCAAAGTGGCGGGTAACAGCAAGCCGGATGCGGTGGCGTTGTTGTTGCGCTATGTACCCGACACCATTGATGATTATACCAACTACGAGGAAGAGGAATGGCAATTCCTGTTCCTTGCTGCCAGTGCCACGATTGAGCAGAAAAAGCCGCTGCAAGGTTATACCAGCAACCAGTACACCAAGCTCCGGGAGTCCCTGACGCGCCATTTACGGCATTTGGTGGAGGGGGAATACCAGTTGCCGATTGCGTTGCGTGCCGAAGCAGGGCGTTTGCTGGGCGAACTTGGCGACCCGCGTCCCGGTGTGGGGGTTATCCGTGGCAGTGCGCAGCAATGCTTGCCGGATATTGTGTGGGAGTCTATTCCGCAAGGTGCGTTCCAGATGGGGTTTACTGCTGAGGAAGCGGAAAAGCCATGGGAAAAGGCATCAACCCCGCAACACTTGGTGGATGTAGCTGCTTTCCAGATTAGCCGTTATCCTGTCACTAATGCCCAATTTGCCTGCTTTGTGGCAGCGGGTGGGTATAAGGATGAACGCTATTGGCAAGAACCCAAAGCCGCCTTGGAGTGGCTACGAGGTAGCAAAGCGGATTTGTCGTTGCTGGATGACAATCCTGATCTGAAGAAAAATTACGAAGACTGGTTAGCAGGGGAGAAGACCCGCCGCCAGCCGTGGTTTTGGGAACAACGCAAATGGAATAATCCTAATCATCCGGTAGTGGGGGTAAGTTGGTACGAGGCATTGGCTTTCTGTAACTGGCTGAATGCGAGCGGGGCGTTTGCGGGTAAAACGGTACGTCTACCGACCGAAGCCGAGTGGGAATATGCTGCCCGTGGTTCACAGGGGTTGCGTTATGCTTGGGGAAATGCTGCTGATGCAAGGCTGGGCAACTATGCGGATACAGGTTTGGATCAAACATCGGCGGTTGGTTTGTTTCCCATGGGTGAGGCATTTGCAGAACGCGAGGTGATGCTTTATGACATGACGGGTAATGTGTGGGAGTGGACAAGTAGTCAGTGGGGTAAAAAAAGTGGCGCACCAGACTTTACGTATGACCAATTGGCTGTTCAGGAAAAACAGCGTGATAACCTGAATGAACATGCCTTGCGGATAAATCGCGGGGGTTCTTGGCTCAATGCGTCCGACGTCGTGCGGTGCGCGATTCGTGTCAGGAATCTTCCTCTCAATCGAGACTTCGATCTGGGTTTTCGTTTGTTGTTAGTTTGTTGAGTTCTCCCTGGCTATGCTGAGGTGCTGGATACTGGTATGCTGGTTGCTGATTCCTGCTCTTCTGAATGCTAAAGCCTTCCGTTTCTGCTGAGTTTGGTCAGTGAGATAACGGTGGGGCGAGGTAACGAAACGCCGCGTAGCGGCGACGCGCAAAAGGTATGGCAAAAGTATTCGACAATTTGTACCCGCAGTTGCTGGAATTCAGCAATCTGTATGCAGCGTGGCAAAAAGCCGCGAAGGGCAAGCGTGGCTGTCCCGCTGCTGCTAGTTTTGAGATGAACCTTGCCGCCGTCAATCGCCCGCGTGGGCTACCCATCGGCAACCTCACCAGCCAATTCTGGGCGAATGTCTACCTCAACGAACTCGACCAGTTTGTGAAACGCGAATTGGGCTGTAAAGGCTATGTGCGCTACGTTGATGATTTTCTGTTGTTTGCCGATAGCAAAGCGCAATTGTGGCAATGGAAAATCGCTATCCGCGAATTCCTGTTTGGTTTACGCCTTGCGCTGCATGAAAAATCCAGCACCGTTTATCCCGTCACCAGTGGCATCCCATTCCTTGGTTTCCGTCTTTACACCGATCACCGCCACCTTAAACGCAAAAACGGGGTGAATTTCCAACGGCGTTTGCAGCGTTACTACCGCGAATATGCACGGGGTGAGTTAAGCCGTGAGGATTTAGACCAACGGATTCACGGTTGGGTAGCGCATGTCAAACGTGCGGATACCTGGGGATTACGCCGTAGTTTGTTTGCCAAACCCGTGCCCGTGCGCAAGGTAACAGTAAGAAGGCGTAAGGCAGCGTGAAAGAATCCCCCTTATTTGCCAAAAGCTATGATTTCATCCGCTGGTTGATCCCCCAAACCGTCAAATTTCCTCGTGAACAGCGCTTTGTGGTGGCAGATCGCCTGCAAACCACCGCAATGGATTTCATGGAATGCCTGTATCAGGCAACCGACAAAACGCAACAAGCCACCGCCCTTAAACAAGCTGACGTAAAACTCAAACAGCTACGTTTTTACTTGCGTCTTAGCCACGATCTAACGCTACTGGATACACGCCGTTTTGAACACGCCAGCCGTTTGCTGGAAGAGGTTGGGCGTTTGTTGGGTGCATGGTGCAAAACTGTCTCCCAGTCCCCCCCTTTGCAAAAGGGGGGCTAGGGGGGATTTATGCTTCAAACCGATGAACACTGGATGCGCCACGCCCTCACCCTTGCCCACAACGCATGGCAGCAAGGTGAAGTCCCCGTCGGTGCAGTGATTGTGCGTGAAGGCGAAATCCTCGCCGAAGGGTGGAATCAACCGATCACCTTGCATGACCCTTCCGCCCACGCCGAAATGCTGGCGTTGCGCTTAGCCGGTCAAGTGGCGGGTAACTATCGCCTGCCCAACACCACGCTTTACGTCACCCTCGAACCTTGTCTCATGTGTGTTGGCGCGATGCTACACGCACGGGTAGAGCGTGTGGTGTTTGGCGCGTATGACCCAAAAACCGGCGCGGCGGGCAGTGCTTTCGATCTGTTGCAACACCCGCGCCATTACCACAAGATAGCTGCCGTGCAAGGCGGGGTGTTGCAAGAGGAATGCGCGGCACTGTTGCAGGCATTCTTCCGTGAACGGCGGGCTGCGGCAGTTTTAGCTAAATCGCCGTAGGTGCAAGTCGGTGGCGTTTTCCCCTGTGCTATCATTACCCCATGTAACGGCAAGACAGGACTGCCCATGAAAATCCCCTACGGCATCAGCAATTTCAAAGACTTGATTACAGGCGGTTACGTCTACATCGACAAGACAGCTTACATCGCCACGCTGGAGGAGGCGGGAAAGTATCAAATCCTGCTGCGCCCACGCCGTTTCGGGAAAAGTTTGTTTCTGTCTACCTTGTGGCATTATTACGATGTGCGTTACCGCGATGAATTTGCCACCTTGTTTGGCGCGTTGCACATCGGGCAACACCCAACCCCACTGAAAAGCAGTTACCCCGTGCTGTTCATGGAATTCAGCGGAATTGAAACCGATAGCTATGAACAGGTATTCAGCGGTTTCAATGCAGCCCTGGCAACATGGCTAAAAGCCTTTTTGCAGCGTTACGGTTACAGTCAAAATGCCATTGATGAAGTGCTGGAGCAGCCCGCTCCGGCGGACAAAATGCGGCGTTTTTTTTCCGTCGTCAATGAAACCAAGCTATTGCTGCTAATCGACGAATACGACCACTTCGCCAATACGATCCTGTCAAAAAACCTTGCGTTGTTCCAGAGCGTGGTAGGTAAAGGCGGCTTTGTACGCAGTTTTTACGAAACGCTCAAAACCGCCACCATGACCGGGACGGTGGATCGTCTGTTCATCACTGGGGTCACCCCGCTGATGCTCGACAGCATGACCAGCGGGTTTAATATCGGCGAAAACATCTCCTTGCACGAAGATTTCAATAGCATAGTCGGTTTCACCCAACCCGAAGTAGCCAGTTTGCTGCAATCCCTTGTGCAGGCTTGCCAGCTTGATGCCGACGAACTGATGGCGGATGTGCGCCGTTGGTATAACGGCTACCGTTTCTGCGCACGGACACAAGAAACCGTTTACAACCCCAATATGCTGCTGTATTTACTGAAAAATTTCCGCGTCAAAGATTGCAGCTATCCTGAGCAAATGCTGGATGAAAACATCGCTTCTGATTACGGTAAAATCATGGGCATGTTCAGTATCGGCAACCGTGATACTAACTTTGCTGTGTTGGATGACATTATCAACACGGGTGAAGTGACCGCGACGCAACGCCGCAAGTTTGATTTTGACAAAGGTTTTGACCGTGATGATTTTATTAGCCTGCTGGCTTACATGGGGTTCGTATCATTACAGCGGAAAACGTTTTCGGGCGAAGTGTTCAGCATCCCCAACCACGCGATACAAGAATTGTATTTCCACTATTTCAAAGTCGAGTTAGAACGCCGTAATCAAATCACTATCCCCGACCGTGCCTTGTTGCTGGCGGTGGAAGCTTTGGCATTGCATGATGACATCCAGCCCTTAGTCACGGAAATGCAGCGGGTGTTGCCACTGCTTTCCAATCGTGATGCTGTAGGGATGAACGAGAAGCACGTCAAAACCTTGGTTCTCACGTTGCTGTACCAATCATCGGTGTACTTCATCCAGAGCGAGCGGGAAATGAACCATAAATACCCCGACATCCTGCTGCTGGAACGTAGCCCATTTGCAGTCCAACACCAACACCTGATTGAGTTGAAATACGCCAAAAAAAGTGACAAGGAAAAGGGTTGGGAGACCAAACGTCAAGAAGGTATCGAGCAGGTGGAAGGCTATTTGCAGCTATCGGAGATCACCGCCCTACCCAAGCTTAGCGCTTGGGTGCTGTTGACGGATGGCGAACAGGTTGCCGCCATCAAAATGCGGTAGATGTGTCGTGCATGTTTCTTAGCCAAACCAGCGCCGGAGTAAGCGACTAAACCACGATTCGGCTGCTGGCGTTGGTGCTGGCGTTGGTGCTG
>CAYQTB010000117.1:0-7110 GCA_964420315.1 uncultured Thiothrix sp.
CCATCCTTATCCAACAAGGTAACGACTGCACCTTCCAGACCGGATTCGCCTTCGTCTTGCTGACCATTTTCGTTGGTGTCAATCCAGATTCTGTCACCCACGGAAACGGCTTTCGGTGCTACGGCGGGTGGCAATACCGCGAAGTCGACGGTGAGGTTGGAGCGGTTATCGTCCGTACCCATGCTATCATCACCAGCAGTGCCGCTGGCAGTTGGCAACTCACCCGTTGGCTCTTGATCATTCAACACGATGATGTTGGAGCAGAGACCATTTTCGGTCATCTCTCCGCCATTGTCGTTGCTGTCGCCATTCGCGTTAGCGTCGGCTTCTTTGCCGTTCACACCAGCGGTATAACCCACCAGTTTGCCCATGCCGCTGAAGTTGCTCGCTGATACACAGACTTGGTATTCACCCGCTTCCAGACCGCTGAACAAGTAGTAACCACCAGAAGTCATGGTGCTTTCAAGGACTGCGCCTGTGGCATCACGCAATTCCAACTTGATGCCGTTGAGCAATGCTTCACCGTCATCAAACTGACCATTATCGGCTTTGGCTTTGTCGCCCGCACCATCATCGACCCACACCATATTACCAATGCTGTGCACCGCTGTGGTTGGCTTGTAGAAACCGCAATCCACTGTCAGGTTGCTATTGTCACCATCACCATCAACGCCGGAAGCCGGTTCTGTACCTGCCATCAAGGTGAACGGTGCGGTTTGTACATTATCGCCCATCACGGCACAGTTGCTGTCATCGTTGGCAACAACCTCATCCACATCACCCGCATTGGTGGTAGGAATATAGCCTTCAGGGGCTTGTACGCGAATGCTGTAATCGCCTTCCGGTAATTTGGTAAAGCCATAAAGACCATCTGCACCGGTAGTCACGGGGGTAATGACATTGCCATCCACGTCTTTCGCAGGGTTGCCGTCTTTGTCCAGCAACGTGACAGTAGCGCCTGCCAGTGGCTGCTCACCCTCATCTTGTTTGCCGTTTTCGTTGGCATCAATCCAGAGGTAATCACCAACTGCAACGACTTTGGGTTCAATGACCGGTGGTACAATACCGAAATCAACCGTGAGATTGGAACGGTAGTCGTCAGTGCCCACGCCATCAACACCGGGTTGACCATTAACACCGTTTTCATCCGTGGGTTCTTTATCATCCAACACCACAAGGTTGGAACACAAACCGCTGGCAATGTCGTCGGTGCCGTTGTCGTCACCGTCAATGTCGCTGTTGGCATCAACGACATTTCCACCTGTGCTGGCGGTGAAGCCTTCCAGAATGTTGCCTGCTGCGAAGTTCTCAGTGACAACGCACACTTGATAGCTGCCTGCCGCCAAACCGCTGAACAAGTAGCGACCGGTTGCATCGGTAGTGGTGGATTTAATGACTGTACCGTTAGCATCTTTCAGATCCAAGCTGATACCGGCACTGGCTGGCATTTCGCCTTCATCTGCCAAACCGTTGTTATTGGCATCAATCCACACGCGGTTGCCGAGGCTGTGCGTCGGTTCTTTCGGTTGATAGAAACCGCAGTCCACACTCAGATCGCTATTCGCATCGGTATCGCCATCCTTGACGGGTTCAGCACCGGCGGTCAGCATGAATGGCAGTGTTTGAATATTACCACCTACTACCGCACAGTTACTGTCATCATTGGCGGAATCGGTGTCGACTGCCGCGCCCCCTTGCGTCACAACGTAGCCATCCGGTGCTTTCACCCGCACAATGTACTCACCTTCCGGTAAATCACTGAACAGGTATTTACCGTCTGCGCCCGTTTGGATGTAGTCAACATTGTTGCCATCCAAGTCTTTGACAGGGTTGCCATCTTTATCCAGCAAGGTCACGACTGCGCCAACCAGTGGCAGTTCTCCTTCATCTTGCTTGCCGTTTTCATTGGCATCAATCCAAACCGTATCACCCACAGAAACAGGGATTGCCGGTTCTGGCGGAATCACCGCAAAGTCCACCGTCAGGTCAGACAATTCATCTGGGGTACTAACGCCATCATCACCCGCGATACCGCTGGCGGTATCCAACTCACCGGTTGGCGCATTGCCATCCAAGGTGATCACGCTAGAACACAAGCCCTCGGCGATGACATCACTGCCATTGTCGTTGCTATCCACACCTGCATTCGCATCGGCTTCATTACCGCCAGTGCTGGCACTGAAACCGTCCAGCGTTGAGCCTGTTGCAAAATTGCTGGCGGCAACGCACACTTTGTAATCACCCGCTGCCAGACCGCTGAACAAATAGAAACCTTTGCTGGTGGTAGTAGTGGTCAGCAGCGTACCCTCTGCATTACGCAACTCCATCACCACACCATCGGCAACGGCTGCTTCGCCTTCATCCAGCGTGCCGTTACTGGCATTGGCTGGAGTACCCGCGCCATCGTCAATCCACACTTTGTTACCCAAGCTATGCACGGGTTCGGTCGGTTTGTAGAAACCACAGTCAACGCTCAGGTTGCTGTTCGCATCCGTATCGCCATCATCAACCGGTTCGCCACCCGCTGTCAGAGTAAACAATTCCGTGGTAATGCTGCCATCGCCTTGCACCGCGCAGTTGCTGTCATCATTCGCCGTAACGGTATCCACATCACCCGCATTCGGGCTGACCACGTAATCTGTGGGTGGCGTAACTTTAACGCTGTAATCACCTTCGGGCAGATTAGCAAACAAGTATTTACCCGTCGCATCAGTGGTGATTGCAGGAACGATAGTGCCTGTCAGATCCTTAGCAGGAGCGCCGGTGCTATCCAGCAAGCTGACCGTCGCACCTGCCAGTGGGTTTTCACCTACATCTTGCTTGCCGTCTTTATCGGTATCCTCCCAAATGGTGTCACCGACAGAAACCGGCGTTTTTGGAACGGCTGGCAAAATAGTCAGCGCGTAGTCTTCGACTTCGCCATCAACCGCTTCGCCACCGATGTTATCACCACCAGCGGTGGAACAACGGAAGCGGGTATAAATTGTGCCCTCTGCTGCAAAGGCGGGAACATCCATCGTCAGATCATTGACGCCAGCCGAGAGCACCTGATCAATGAAAACTTGCTCACCTGCACCTCCCCAACTGCCATCTTGGTTCCAGTCAACCCAAGCGTTTAATTTACAAGCGGCACTCGCCGTTACTTGTACCACGCTCTTGGTATCGCCCACATGCAGCGCTTCAATCGCAACGCCATCTTCATCATCTTTTTTACCGAATGCATCGGTTGCGCATACGCCGTAAACAGGCTGACCTTCATCAGCATCATCGGCACTACCGCTCCCCTGCAATGCACCGGAATCACCATCCACACACTTGCCCAGATACACATCTGTGCCAAGCTGGTGACGTGCACCCTCACTAGCAAGCAGTACCGGGAAAGTAGGGTCTGGTGCGTCACCGTAGTCGAACGGAATCGAAACCGCCGCACAAGATTCGTTGTTAGTGGCATCGCTATCGTTGCCACCACTTTCGACAACTTGTGTGCAGTTATTGACAACCTCATTAGCATAGGCTACAGGCAAAGTCGCAAATGCCCCAACCATAGAAATGCACAAGGAGAGCTTTATTATTTTCATCTATAGTGCCCTGATCAATTAAGTTTTGATGGATGTTTTTTATTAATTATCCAAGGATAACGGCTTATTCGCCAAACGTCAGCAATAAGCCGCCGAATGGCACTACTGGTGCACGAGGAATCATCCCCATGCACCGTATTACCAAGTGATCGCTTTACTTCACGGTGGCAGTGATTTTCAGCACTTTATTCGCGCCATTTGCCAAATCACCCACAGTCCACAGACCGGTTGCGGATACATAATTACCGGCACTGTCATCACTGACATAAGTCAACGTGGCAGGTAACGGGTCAGTAACGGTTACACCGGTTGCATTGTCTGGGCCTTTGTTGGTTGCCGTCAGTACATAGACAACCGTATCACCACGACGTACTGTCGTTACCGCCGCGCCAGCTTCATCAGTCACCGCTTTGATCAGTTCAATATCCACTTTCGGGTCAACGGTGATGGTGATTTCAGCAATGTCGTGATCGTCTTCATCACCACCGGTATTATCGATCACATCATCAACGATGCCCTTTTCATCCGCCGGGTTGGTATTCGGCGTAGAGTCGGTATCCGTCACTGGCTGACCGTTTTTATCAGTTGCACCGCTGATTTCAGCAGCGTTCTGAACCTTACCGGCGGTTGCACCTGCATCTACTGTAAAGCTGATGTCTACGGTTGTTTTGCCACCCGCTGCCAGTGCGGCAATCGGTGTATTTAAGGTTGCCACACCGGCTGCGGCTGTCCAGTTCGCATCCGCCAAAGTCAAACCTGCTGGAATGTAGTCAGTGACTGCAACGTCTTTCGCATCAACGTTACCTTGGTTAGTGATTTCAATCGTGAACTTCACGGTGTCACCTGCTTTAACGCTCGCAGCCTGATCAACTGCCAGACGTTTGATCAGAGCCAAGTCAAAGACAGGAATGGATGCGAACGTCACCTTGGCATCTTCGACTTCACCATCCACCAACGCACCCGTGGCTTTTGTGCCATCAATAGTATCGGTGCTCAAACGGCAGCGGGCATAAGTACCGTCTTTGGTATTAGCATTGGTACTGGCATCGACAGGAACCGCAGGCATGACCACATCAATAATCGAACCCGCTGCACCGATCGCAACCGGCGCACCACCGTACTCAGTCTCATCAAACGTACCATTACCGTTGTAGTCGATCCAGCAACCCAAAGTAGCTGCTTTGTCGGTAGTATTGGTTGCGGTCACTTTCAAGGTTACTGCCTGACCGTCTGTCAGGACGGGAACGCTGTAACCGTCTTCATCCGCACCGTCACCATCAGCCGCAGGCGTTGGCTGACCGTCGGCTTCTTCATCAACCGTGCCACCCAACATCAAACCCGGAATAATTTCGTGCTTGGCAGCCGTTGCGCCATCGGTACCGTAAGACGTAGGTGCATCACCAAAATCAAAAATGGATTGCACGGTTAAGGGTGCGCACGCCTCATCATCTTCCAATGTCCCTTTGCTAAACGCATCCAACAAATCTGCTTGATTGGCTTTGTTGGCGGGTGAAGAGTCCGTGTCTGCTTCAACGGTCGCAGACACTTGCGCACAGTTCGTAATCGTGGAATCTGCCCAAGACTGGTTAGCAGCCATCAATACGCCAATGGCACAGAAAGACATCAGCAAGGCTTTGGTATTTGTCAATTTTTTCATTGTTATCCATCTCTATTGTTTAAAATTGTTGTTTGTTATTTACTGAACGGTTACAGCAATCTTCAGGATTTTCGATTCACCTTTTGCAAGATTACCGACAGTCCAAATGCCGGTAGCATTCGCGTAAGTACCCGCGCCGTCATCGCTGACATACTCGACACCTGCTGGCAATTGCTCGGTGACTTCCACACCTGTTGCCGCAACATCACTTTCATTGGTGACGGTCAGGGTATACACCACAGTATCACCGGGCTTAACCGTGGTTTTGTCAGCGACTTTGGTAAGTTTCAGGTCAGTTGGCGGCACAAAGCCAAAGTCAAGCGTCAGGTTGGAGTTTGCATCTGGCGTGCTTTGACCATCGTCACCATCCGGCTGGTCAGTAATACCAAATTCCCCCGTGGGTTCTTGATCATTCAGCACTAAAATGGTTGAGCAACTGCCATCCACAAGATCATCATCGCCACGGTCTGCGCCATCTTCACTGGAAACTTCCGTGCCGGATTGCCCAGTGCTGGAGCGGTATTTTTCCAGCTTACCGCCTGCTGTGAAGTTATCAGCCGTGACACACACCTGATAGCTACCGGCGGATAAACCGTGGAACAAATAACGACCGTTTACATCCGTGGTAGTGTCTTGCAACACTGCACCCTTATCGTCTTTCAACGTCAACTTGACACCTGTTCCGGCGTGTTGCTCACCTGCATCAGCTTTCCCGTTGTTATTGTTGTCAAGCCAGACACGGTTGCCGATGCTGTGAACCACAGGCGGCTTCGGCGTTTCGTCTACACAAAAAGTGAAACCGGAGAAACGTACCGCATGGTTATCACTAGCACCGTTAGTTACGCCATGAATACCTGACCACCAACTGTATAGCTGGGGATGCGCTTGCTCATCATCAGCATCATCTTTGCCATTGGAATACATTAACGTGAATGTATCAAAAGGCTCCGTTGTTTTAGCACTCAATGTTCCTAATGGATCGTCCGGTGCGACATTATAATTTTGATTTATATTATAACGTGAGCGTGCAATATTACCATCGAATACCAAACCGCCACCCTGATTAAATAAAACCACAGGTACAGAATTGCCACCGTAAGCAGCAGAGAACCCCACCTCATCTTGATAAGAATTCCCCGGTGATTCTGTCTTAGTGAAATTATCATACGTCCACTTTAAACCTGCCCCATCGATATCACCCACAGTAAAGTTATCCATAAATGCCGGTTTAGAAAACTTAAAATCCAGATACGCCTCATGTTCATGATTAGAAGACAGTAAAATCCAAGTGAAATACGGATAACCATAGGCTTTACCCGTACCCGTACTCATTTTTTGTGGATCACCATTGCAATCCGAATCCCAAGGATCGTCAAAACTGCCATTCCCTGACCAAGCATCCACTACCTCCCCTGTCGATGGCCTACATGCACCGGAAGGATCATAATGATGCTTACTCGGATCTCTAACATCTGGATCAACATTTATATTATGAGGGTCTCGCATCGTCACTGAAACCTGTACAGAATCTGCATTGCCCTGACCATTCGTATAGTTGAGTGTGTAAACATTGCTTGTATCACCATAAGCCCACTTAGCTCCCACTCCAAAACTGTTCTCCCAAGCAAACTGAACAGGAGTACTGTTGGCAGGGCACGCAGCATAAGCCGAAGTGCTTGCCCCCACCCCCAACGTAGCAAGCGACACCAAAGCTATTCCATGAGTATATTGTTGCAAACAATACCGGTTTAGAAAAAACCGCCTAACGAGTGGATTGCTATTGTTCATAATATGTCCCACCAAATTATTAATATTTTATTATTTATATGGAATTTACAATCCAAATCACCAGTTGGCAGATGCGGATCCCACTGT
>CAYQTB010000118.1:0-7079 GCA_964420315.1 uncultured Thiothrix sp.
CTTTCTTACGCCGCTGAAACCTGCGATACCGCCGCCACACCCAAAACAACGGCCCTGACAACGCATACAACAAAAACAACCCAAACAACACTTTAGAGGGAGCCAACATGATCAATGCCAACACCAACACCACCGCCAGCACCACGACAAACGGCACACGGTTACGCATATCCACATCTTTGAAACTGTAAAAACTGATATTGCTCACCATCAGTAGCCCCACCGCCAAGGTCAGCAACAATGCCGGAATTTGCACATTGCGCCCCATTACCTCAAGGTCATGGAACACCCACACCATCCCCACCATCACCGCCGCTGCCGCTGGGCTTGGCAAGCCCACAAAGAAACGCTTGTCGACTTTACCGATTTGCGTATTGAACCGCGCCAACCGCAACGCCGCGCAAGCCACGTAAATGAAAGCAGCTAACCACCCTGCTTTCCCCCACGCAGCGCCCGATGCTTGTAAATGCACCAAAGCCCATTGATACATCACCAAACCCGGCGCGACCCCGAAGGAGATCAGATCCGCCAGACTGTCATATTGCGCCCCGAATTCCGTCTGGGTATTGGTCATACGGGCAACTCGCCCATCCAAACCATCCAAAATCATGGCGATGAATACCGCGATAGCGGCAGCCTCAAACTTACCCTGCATGGCGGCGACAACCGCATAAAAACCACCGAACATTGCGCCGGTGGTTAACAAATTGGGCAGTAAATAAATCCCCCTACTGGGTGGTGCTTTGGTGTTTAGTTGTTGCTCTTCCACTGAATACTTCCGTTTAGCTACTGATCGGTGCATAGTAGCCAGCATTGTGCCACAGTGGAATGCGTTTATGTTACCACAACCTATTCACCCGACTTTTTGATGAATAGCCAACCCAAGTACCCCATCATTACTAACATGAATAGAATCACACCAATGGTTAATGCGCCCATCCAGCTTCCAAATAATAGCTCAATCATGGCAACCTATTCTCCTACACTAATGCTAATAAACGTGTACAATCCCAAGTCTAGGCGAATACGCTTGCATTGTTTTGATTTACATCAAAAAACATGAACTTAGATGGCAGGAGAGGCCATCGCACCGCCACTAAAAATCCTTAGAACATCATCACAGCTTAGGATGACGCATGAAGACAGTTGCTTTACACAGCGCCAAAAAATCAGCGGTTGCTTGCCATAATTGCAGTTTGAGTGAACTCTGCCTACCCCGTGGTCTCAACCGTGATGAGTTGGAGCTATTGGAAAACTCCATCAACAAAACCATCAAAATCAAGAAAAAAGACTACTTGTTCCACCGCGATGACCAGCAGCAATCCATTTACGCCGTTAAAGCCGGAGCCATCAAAACCTCGTTATCCACCCCCGATGGCGAAGAACAAATCCTCGGTTTCTACCTGCCCGGTGACTTATTGGGGTTCGACGCCTTTGCCCGTGACCACCACACCTGCGATGCCCAGGCACTCGATGACACCATGGTTTGCGAACTCAGTATGAATAATTTTCAGGAATTATGCGGCAAATTGCCCATTATGCGCGGGCAAATGATGCGCCAAATTGGCTCAGAGCTAGAACGCGAACAGATGCTATTGCTGACATTGGGGCAAATGCGCACCGAAGAACGCCTTGCCACCTTCCTTTCCAGCTTATCGGAACGCAATAAAGAGCGTGGCTTTTCCAGCAATGAATTCAACCTGCCAATGGCTCGTCACGACCTAGCCAATTACCTCGGCATGGCGGTTGAAACCCTCAGCCGCATGTTTTCGCGCTTGCAGGACGAAAATATCATCTCCGTACAGCACCGACTCGTCAAAATCGAAAACATGAACCGCCTGAAACAACTGGCGCACCACACTTGCCGTCCCGCCAGTGACGTGCTGTAGACGGGTATAAAAATGCACGGCTAGGCTTCTTATGGAAGACTGTTGATAAAGGAGTGAATATGCAAGATTTGGCTGCAAAGCGATGGATTCTAGGCATAACGGTGGTGCTGTTGAGTGTGACGGCGTGCGATGACCAAGCGGATAAAGAGGTAAACCCCTCCAAGGCGTTACAGCCCGCTGTCAAACCTGTCGAAATGCTCTCCATTGATGGAATTGGACCAATCAATGGCAACACAGCATTCAACCTGCACAACATCACGATGGCTTTTCAGGGGTTCAATGTTGCACAGCGCACGAATTACACGGGGGGGTTGGAATACCCCGTTATTACTGTCAGTCAGGACTTGAAACCGCTATTAACGATTAACCCCGATGCTAAACAGGAAAAAATCTTTTCGGTGATGGTGCATGACAATTTGATTGGCAATACCTTAGGGCATCCGTTGGGAAGCCGGTTCAACGAGGTATACGCCTACGGTGCAACCGAGGAATGCCGCGCTGGGGTAGAGGAATTATCTGGCAAGGTGTTATGTTACGCGCCAAAAACCGGGAATGTGTTGTATTTGTTTGGTGGCACTTGGCATGGACCGGATGGTTCCGTGCCACCCAAAGACGTATTGGCGAATTGGCAGATGGAGGGCATGATCTGGAAACCACTGCAGCAATGATGTTGGTTCAGGGCGGTTCGTAAACCGCCCCTACGGGTTTTACACCGGTTTGAAGTTATCAATCTTGCTGGCACCCTCGCCAAAGAAGAACTTTTCCATTTCTTCTTGCAAGAATTTGCGGTCTTTGGGGTTGATGGTGCTGAGGCGGTATTCGTTAATGAACATGGTTTGTTGTTTCAACCATTTGCCCCACGCTTCTTTGGAAACATTTTCGTAAATCTTCACGCCCAATGCGCCGGGGTAAGTGGGGCGGTCTAAGCCTTCGGCTTCGCGACCTAAATGGATGCAGTTCACCATGCGTGTCATGTGTTTTCCTCAGTGATTCAGTCAAGGGTCTGAAAAAATTGGCGGACAGCGGCTGACAGCCCGCCCGTGTATTCGGTGTTTGCTTTATACCAGAGCCAGCCGTTGCCTTCCATTATCCGTGCGGGTGGCGCGTCTAAATCGACCTGTAAGGGCTGTAAATGCAGGCGATAATGCGAAAAGGTGTGGGTTAACGTGGGTAATCGAGTCGCAATGGCTTGTGTTAGGGCGAAATGCTGTGCCAGCCAGTCATGCAGCGCAGTTCCATCAGCAAATTCTGGGAAGCTCCACAGCCCGCCCCAAACGCCGGTCGGTGGGCGTTGTTGCAGCAGCAATTCGCCCGCCGTATTGCGTAATAACAACGCCAGTGCAGTTTTTTCGGGTAAGTCTTGTGGGGGGCGTTTGCCCGGATAGGCTGTTGGTGTGCCTTGCTTGAAAGCTTGGCAATCGTCTTGCAAAGGGCAGCGCAGGCACAGCGGTTTGCTGCGGGTACAGAGGGTTGCGCCCATGTCCATCATCGCTTGGGTGTAATCAGCGTTGCGCTCAGTGGGCAAGTGTTGTTCGGCGTATGCCCAGAGTTGTTTCTGCACACGCGATTCGTTCACCCAGCCTGTTACGGCGTGGTAACGTGCTAGTACGCGCTTGATGTTGCCATCCAAAATGGCTTCGCGTTGCCCCTGACTGAGTGAAAGAATCGCGGCGGCGGTGGAACGCCCAATGCCGGGTAGGGTTTCCAGCGTGAGTCTATCGGTAGGGAATTCGCCTGCGTAGGCATCGCGGACTTGTTGTGCGGTTTTGTGTAGGTTGCGGGCGCGGCTGTAATAGCCTAAGCCTTCCCACAGTTGTAGCACATTGTCCTGTGGCGCAGCGGCGAGGGATTGCAAATCGGGGAAGCGTTGCATAAAACGTTCGTAATAGGAAATGACGGTGGTGACTTGGGTTTGTTGCAACATAATTTCCGACACCCAAACGCGGTAAGGGGTCGGGTTTTGCTGCCAAGGCAAGCCTTTACGCCCGTTTTGATCGAACCACGCCAGCACTTTGTCAGCAAATGTCGTCATCATGATTGTTGTCTCGACCAAAACGCACTACAATAGCGACCTGCTGACACTATCTCAATAAGCGGGTGTAGTTCAATGGTAGAACGGTAGCTTCCCAAGCTGCATACGTGGGTTCGATTCCCATCACCCGCTCCAATCGTCAAATCTTAACGCAATCTCAATTGCCGCCCTGCATTCAGGTTATTGGGCGATTCTAACTGATTAAGGGAAACAAGACGCTCAATGCTAACACCCGTTTTGCGGGAAATAGCATAAAGCGTGTCGCCAACCCTCACCACATACCGATCGACGAGTGTACTCGAAGCGTCAGCATTGGCTCTTGGCGTTATCTCATGAGGCAACGTCAACGGTTGAGCAGAAATGACTTCAGACTGTTTCAGCGGCTGTGTTAAGTCAGACAGTCTCAATGATTGACCTGCTTTCAAGTTATTAACGGATGACAGTTGGTTGAGAACAACCAAGTTTTCAATAGGAACGCCAGATTTACGCATAATCGCATACAGGGTACCCCCCTTTTGTACGATGTAAAAATTGTCGGCAGCGTTTGGCATGTTGATAGAAGGCGCAGGTGGTAGAGCATTGGGAGACAGCGAATCTACTGAACTGGCTCTTCCCTGCATGGGAATGCAGTTATAAGTACCTTCAGCAGCCAGCGCTAACCCGCTAGCCATCCCACAAATTAATAAGAGCGGCTGCCCTAGCCCTACCCACCCACTGAAAAAAGTATCGCTGACCATTATCTAAATTCCATTGTTATTAGCTATTTATACAGTTCTGCCACATTGAAGCCACTGACAGCAACCCCGTTCGACCGCCAATTGCATTATCTATGTGACAAATATATCAGCATTTATCAGGAATGCCCATACTTAGTTGAATGGCGGACAGTGCCGTTCGTCAGTCATTTTCGGCTTTTTTTCTACCGCTTATCCTCTATTAGTAACCGTTAGTTGCGGTCATTCCCCTTGTTTTTGCGTCTGTCTAGGGGGTGCGTTTCTATTAAATAGGTTTATGTGAACATGGATGCATCAAATAATACACATGCAGACGGAGCGAAAACCATGAAAAACATCAAAATAATCATTAGCTTAAAATGTTTCGTTGGGTGCATCCTGCTTTCCTCCCAACTGTTTGGCAGCGTTGCCGCAGCCGATTATCTTGTTTATCGAGTGAACAACGTCCAGCACTACGACATCCATGAGAAACCGTCTGCCGTTTATCAGCAAGCTGTTGATAATGTCAGGGAGGTTGCCTATCAGGAGGCAGCGTATCAACCCCATTATCAGCCAGTACTGCAACAAGCTAACCGTCTGCAAGACATCGGTAGAGCCTCCTATTACGGAATCCAATATCATGGTCGCCCAACGGCTAGTGGTGAAACCTACGATATGTATGCCATGACTGCCGCACACCCCAATCTACCTTTTGGTACAGCTATTCGCGTAACCAATCTGGAAAACGGGCAAGCCGTGATTGTTCGCGTCAATGACCGTGGTCCATTTAAACCGGGTCGTATTGTGGATGTCTCCCAAGCCGCAGCAGAACAGCTGGGGTTGATCTTGAATGGTACGGCTAACGTACAAATAGAGGTTGTTGGTTAGTCCGCTTTCATGCTTCCATGTAATCGCCCATTTTCGGCGCAAACGGATCCATTACCACAATCCTGCCATCCGCGATACTGCGCATCAGGTTGTCGCCATGCAGATCCCAGTTGAGGTATTTCTGGTGTTCGCGGTAATACAGGCACAGCTTGCGCATGTCCTCCGCCAAAGCGGCTCCGTAGCGCTCGGCAACGTAATTCCATACTTTGGGGCGGTCTTCCTGTTCCATCCAGTCGATGTTGTGGACGTGTTCGGTGAAAAAAGCGGAATCGGCTTCGTTCAAATGTTCCAGCCGTTCCATCACGTAAATGATGCGATAGTCCGGCTCTTCAAAGCTGCACAGGTGGATGCAGGTGGGGTCAAGTGGCTTGCCATCGTCATCCAGTACCCCGACACGGCGCACGAACGGGACGTTTTGTAGCCCGGATTGCTGGATGGCATCCATGAAATATTCCAGTCCCAGCGACTGTTTTTCGAGGATAACGTAATTGCGCCATGATTCGCTGTCGGTATCAGCGGTGAAGTTGCGCTTGCACTCGGCACATTGGATGCTGAGTTTTTTGCCTGCATCAAAGCACTTCATTTCGTAGACTTTAGTGAGGAAGGTGTTTTCACACTGGGGGCAATCCATGCGTTTGAATTTACCGTTAAGAAAACAGTCCAGTATTGCTTTGCTCGAGTCGAGTTGTGGTTCCATTGCTAGTACTCATTTTAGTATTCAATGCCATTTCTGAGGAGCAGCGGCGAGCCGAACTGAACGATTCCCGGAAAATAATCATCAATCCAAAGCCCGACGCTAATGCCCTGATGAAGCATGAAGGCTCGTTTTTTTCTACCATCAGTGGTGTAAATCCGCATCCCGTCACCTTGAAGTCTATCGCGAATTTCCAGCAAATTATCATCCATAGCATCGCGCAAGGTACATACGATCGGCTCCCAGCCACTGTCACGGTAAACCTGTATCAGTGACAAGTAAAAGTCGGGGTCGGCAGTAATGGTATTGTCAAAGTCGATCGCGACAATCCGTGATGTAGCGGAATCCGCCAGCACATACTGGTCAACCCTAAACTCATCAAAGGTGGAGGTGAGTTCATGTTCACCGTGTTCTTCGATAGCGGTCTTCAGTATCGCGAATGCAGGACAGGGCAAACGGCTATGGTAGTAAAAAACAATATCTGACATGCAATTTATTTCTAGCGGAGTGAACGTTGCTGTTTTTGTGCCTTCAGCGTAGTGCTACTTGGTAGGAAAACCATTTCAAGACCATACAACACTCCAGCTTGACATCCTCCCCTCCCTAAAGGAAGGGGATTCCTACGGGAGCTAAGCGGCAAGGCTTCACCCCTTCGGTGGGTTCTTGCTTCATCGAGGGGCGTAATACCCCATCTCCACAAGCTAACAAGCGGTGTCCCCGCTCTAAAACGTTGATCGCGCCGACGACATCGGCGTGGTTTTCGTAGCCACATTCCACACACGCAAACCGGGCTTGGGTCTGGCGGTTATCTTTTGAGACGTGACCACAACAGGGGCAAGTCTGACTGGTATGATGCGGCGGTA
>CAYQTB010000119.1:0-6996 GCA_964420315.1 uncultured Thiothrix sp.
TACAGAGCACTCCGGGAGCGTCAAGAACTTTTGTGAAACTTTTTTAAAAGTTTTTAGCGAATATCCAACCAACCCACCCCATCCGCTTGATTTGCAAGTTGAATCCAACCTTGCTCGCATCCTGCTCCGGCACACAATGCTTGGTAGGCATAATCCGGCAAGTTGTTATTCTCGCTTAAGTGCATTCCGACAAGATGCTGCAACTGGCTAAGATCCAGTTGTTCCAACAAATGGGTAGACTGTTTATTATCCAAATGACCGTAACGCCCAGCGACTCGTGCTTTGAGCGACGGTGGGTAAGCACCGTTCGCCAACATAACAGCGTCGTAATTGCATTCCAACATAAGCGCATCCAAACGTTGGAGCATTTGTAGGATTAACGGCGTGTGACTGCCGACATCCGTCAGGACTCCCAACTTGTGATTGCCATTGCCAAACACAAACTGGCACGGCTCACGGGCATCGTGTGGCACCGGAAATGGGGTAATTTGTAAGTCTTGGATTTCCAGCACCTGATGAACATTAACGTAATGCGTTTGGGCGAATTTAACATCCCGCATGGCATGGTATGTACCCACCGTGAGCCACACGGGGATATTATAACGACGCGAAAGCCGCCCCACGCCAGCAGCATGATCACCGTGTTCATGGGTAACAAGAATTGCTGTGAGCGATTGCGGCGGGCAACCGAGACGGTGCAAACGCCGCTCGGTTTCGCCCAAAGTAAAACCGCAATCCAGCAAAATACGGGTTTTGCCGGACTCAATGAGTGTCCCGTTGCCTTTGCTACCGCTGCCGAGGGAAGCAAACCGCAGCATTAACGCTCAAATTCAGACTTGAGACGCTCCAGCAATTGTGTAGCCACTGCTGGTTTCAAAGGGCTACCGTCAGCATCGCCAACCGTAATCAAGCTACGATTGCCTGCATCTGAGATTTGCACCTGATATTTACTGCCAACTTTCAACATGTCCTTATCGGATTTCAGCAACCGACTGAAAAAGCCCTGCTGACTATCCGTGTTATTGCCGTCGTAAGTGGCAAGATAAGTGCCGTTAGCGCGTTGCTGCCCCTCAATACTCATACCGATACGTCCCAACATCACGCCAGTACGAATCCACACATCATTAGCCGCACCACCAATCACAAGGGCAGGCTGACCGCCTTCTAGTTGTGTCATTGCGACTTGCACAGCGGTCAACTTCGATTCAGCTAAAGGCTGGGCGTTAGCCGTGGCATCACCACCTTGCAGGAAAACCATCAAGCGATTGAGCATCTCCGCCTCTAACTCAGGTCTTGCCGGTGCGTACTGCCATTTTACCCCAGTACCGCTAACGGATTCTTCAGCACGTTCATGGCTAAGGTAGATATTGGTCGCTTGTGCAGCAGTGCGTTCCAGACGAATTTTGAAGCGATCACGACTGCCTGCGTCATACATGCCCTCAAACGCCTTACCGATGGTTTTGCGAATGAAATCCAGCGGAATTTCAGCTTTGTTTTCTGCCCAATCGGTCTCCATGATGCCCACACGCGGCTCATCGCGCTTAATACCCACACCCATCGCTCGCCAAAACTCGTGCAATTTCGGCCAAACTGCTTCTGCGGAGGCATTGACTTGCAACCAGCGCACATTGCCTTCACGCATAAGCTGAATAGCGGCATTGGTCGGCAACACTACTGCACCACCCTGCTGTGCGTCACCACGCGCCAAAGCCGCAGCGCTCACTGCCCCACCGGGAATGGTAGCGTAAGTCGGGTCATAGTCAGGCGCATTCAGGTCGGGAGGCACTTCCAGCGCATTAACGCTTTTATTGTTTTTGTAATCCACCCGATCACTGACTGCATCAATGTTCAAGCCAGAACAGGCAGACAGCATCAGTACTGAACCGATAAGCATCACTGGACGTGACAGAGGAAGCATATTCATAGAACTCATTGTCTATTCCGTTTAGAAAACTAACACTCAATACCGGCTTGACGCATGGCTGCCAGCACTTGGGGCTTAATAGCATCAGAACAAGGGACAAGCGGTAAACGTATGCCGCGTTCATCCCCAAAACCCATTTTTGCTAACGCCCATTTAACAGGCATTGGGTTGGGTTCAAGAAATAAATCGGTATGCAATGCCGCTAGTGTAGCATTGATAAGGCTTGCCGTTTCCCGATCACCTGCCAAGGCAGCCGCACACATCTCATGCATTGCCTTGGGCGCAACGTTGGCAGTGACAGAAATATCACCTTTGCCACCCATCAGAATTAACTCCATTGCCGTTGCATCATCGCCGCTGTACAAGTCGATGCGGTCGCCACAACGTTGTAAAATTTCAGAGGCACGTTCCAGATTGCCGGTCGCTTCTTTAATGCCAACGATATTGGGGATCGCAGCCAAACGTTCAACCGTTTCAGGCAACATGTCACACGATGTGCGCCCCGGTACATTGTAAAGAATCTGTGGAATTGCCACGCGCTCGGCAATCAGTTTGTGATGCTGATACAAACCTTCTTGCGTTGGCTTGTTGTAATAGGGTGTCACCAGCAAACAAGCATCAGCGCCATCTTGCATGGCGATTTCAGTCATTTCAATCGCTTCAGCGGTGCTATTCGAGCCAGTGCCTGCGATAACCGGAATTTTACCCGCCACCAAATCAATCACACGTTTCATGACATGCCGGTGTTCCTTGTAATTCAAGGTTGCCGACTCGCCGGTTGTGCCGACTGCCACAATAGCGTCGGTGCCGTTTTCCAGATGGAAGGTCACTAAAGCTTCCAACGCCGCCTCATCCACATCCCCGTTAGCTGTCATCGGGGTTATGAGTGCCACCATACTGCCGCGAAACATGCAAGTCTCCAAAAAATAATTTGACAGCATACTACTGAGGCAGGTAATGAAACACAAGTGTTACACGAAAGGAGAACGCCATGACAACCCCAATCCTCGGCACACCTGTGCTTGACTTCACCTTAGCCGCCACTTCTGGCCAGACCTTCCGCCTATCCGATTTTCAGGAAAAAGCTAACGTTGTCCTCTATTTTTACCCTAAAGACAGCACGCCCGGTTGCACTGCTGAAGGTCAAGATTTTCGCGATGCGTATGCGCAATTTCAAGCTGCCGACACGGTGGTGTTTGGCATTTCGCGCGATAGCCTAAAGTCACACGAAAATTTCAAAGCGAAACACGCTTTTCCTTTTGAACTGTTGGCGGACGTGGATGAAATCGCTTGCAAACTGTTCGATGTCATCAAATTGAAAAATATGTATGGCAAACAGGTACTCGGTATTGAACGCAGCACGTTTCTGATAGATAAGCAGGGTGTGTTGCGGCACGAATGGCGCAAAGTGTCGGTGAAAGCACACGTTGCGGCAGTGTTAGCAGCGGCACAAACGTTGGCTTAATTAAGTACCCAAGATAATGCTTACAATATGACCTTCAGGAGTATCATGAGTCCAGCACACGCCCCCCACACCCACGTAAACCGCTTATTTATCCTTGATACTAACGTGCTGATGCACGACCCCACCGCCCTATTCCGCTTCCAAGAACACGATATTTTCCTGCCAATGGTGGTATTGGAAGAGCTGGATCACAGCAAAAAAGGCGTGTCAGAAGTGGCGCGTAATGTGCGTCAAGTCAGCCGCTTCATGGATGACTTGATTTCTGCCGCCGGAACCGATGCCATTCATTCCGGCGTGCCACTGTCCAGCAACCCGATGTTCAGCAATGGCAAAGCGCCTAATGGCAGATTGCTATTTCAAACCGCAGCGCTGGATTATCCCGTTCCAACAGGGTTGCCGGGGGACTCACCCGACAATACCATTCTCACGGTTGCACTGAGTTTGCGGGACAAATACCCCGAACGCGATGTGATTTTGGTTTCTAAAGACATTAATCTGCGTATTAAAGCCACGATTGTAGGCTTAAAAGCCGAGGATTATTTCAACGACCAAGTGCTAGATGATGCCGATTTGCTGCCCACGGGTTTCCACGAATTGCCTGCTGACTTCTGGGAGGCACACAACAAGGAAATGGAATCTTGGAAAGAGCATGGGCACACGTTCTACAAATTGTTCGGCCCGCTTACCCAAGAATGGCTACCGGGACATTTCTTAGCCTTACCGGGTGATCAACCGTTTCAAGCGATTGTGCGTAAAAAAACCTTTGATCACGTCATTATTGAAACTATCCGCGACTTTACCGAACCACGCCACGCTGTTTGGGGGATTACAGCTCGCAACCGCGAGCAAAATTTCGCGTTGAATTTGCTGATGGATCCCGATATTGATTTCGTCACCCTGTTAGGTGCTGCGGGGACAGGTAAAACCTTGCTGACGCTTGCCGCTGGTTTGGCGCAATTGCTGGATGAACAATTCTACAAAGAAATCATTATGACCCGTGTCACCGTACCCGTCGGTGAAGACATTGGCTTTTTACCCGGTACGGAAGAAGAAAAAATGACACCGTGGATGGGTGCACTCATGGATAACCTCGAAGTCCTCACCCAACCCAGTGGCGGCAGTAAATGGGGTCGCAGCGCCACCGATGAATTCCTGATGAGCAAAATCAAGATCAAATCACTGAATTTTATGCGTGGTCGAACCTTCCTGAATCGGTATATCATTATCGACGAAGCGCAAAATCTCACCCCCAAACAGATGAAAACCCTGATCACCCGTGCAGGCCCTGGAACTAAGGTGGTGTGCCTGGGCAATATTGCCCAGATTGATACGCCTTACTTGACGGAAACTTCATCTGGTCTAACCTATGTGGTCGATCGCTTTAAGGGCTGGGAACACGGCGGGCACGTCACCCTGCAACGCGGGGAACGTTCACGGCTGGCAGATTACGCTTCCGACCATTTGTAATTAACTAAGAGACTAACCATGCTACACGATGTGATTAACTGGATAGTGGAAACTGTCCACGGCTGGGGGTATACCGGCATTTTTGTGATGATGTTTCTCGAATCCAGCTTCTTTCCCTTCCCCAGCGAAGTGGCAATGATTCCGGCGGGCTATCTGGCTCAACAAGGAAAGATGGATATTTGGCTGGCGATTGCCGCTGGGCTTGTTGGCAGCCTTGGCGGGGCATTGTTCAATTACTGGCTGGCGATAAAATTTGGGCGATCGTTTCTGGTGCGTTACGGCAAATACGTGATGTTCAAGGAAGAAAGCTTGGAACGCATGGAACGGTTTTTTGCCAAACACGGTCATGTTTCCACCTTTACCGGACGCTTGATTCCGGCAGTACGCCAGTACATTTCCTTACCCGCCGGGTTGGCGCGGATGAATATCCCGATGTTTGCGTTTTACACCGGTCTGGGTGCGGGCTTGTGGGTGATGATTTTGGCATTCTTGGGCTATTTCATTGGTGACAATCAGGCATTGCTCAAAGAAAATCTGACCAGCATTACGCTGGCAACCTTGGCGTTTGTCGCGGTAGTGATTACGGTGTATTACTTCTGGCAGAAACGCCGCCCAGCATAACTTACCCGACCTGCAATTCGTGGATGAGAAATTCCACCAACGCCCGCGTCTTTTCCGGCAGGAACTGGCGCGTGGGGTACAGGGCATAGACACTGACGGCGGGTGCGGCGTAATCGGGTAACAGCCGCACCAATTCCCCGCTCAACAACGCATCATTCACCTCAAAATCAGGCAAATATGCCACCCCGACTCCGGCGATTGCCGCTTGTTTCAGCACCTCACCGTTATTGGCAAAGAATTGTCCACGTACTTGCACCGTGATCGGCTTGCCTTGGCTATCGAAAAATGTCCAACCTCGGCGCTGACTGACATTGGTGTAAATCAAGCCACGGTGTTCAACCAGCTCCTGCGGGGTTTGTGGCGTACCGTATTGAGCGAGATAAGCTGGGGACGCCACTGCCTGCAAATAGGCATTTTCCAGTTTGCGGGCAACCAAACCGGAATCATCCAGCGAGCCAATACGAATAACGACATCGTATTCACCACTGGCAACATCCACGTAAGCATCATCCAGATGCGTGGTAAGCTGGATGTCGGGGTGATACTGCAAAAAACGCAGCAACAGTTTGCTCAGGCGCACTTTGCCGTAGGTCATCGGCATGTTGATGCGTAAGGTTCCGCTGAGTTTGCCTTGCAAGGCTTGCAAATGTTGCTCGACTCGCCCGATTTCATCAAGGATGGCGCAGCAATGCTGGTAGTAATACTGCCCAGCTTCAGTGACGGCAAGTTGGCGCGTATTACGGGTCAGTAAGCGTGTTCCTAGGTCGGTTTCCAGCAATTTCAGGCGTTTGCTGACCGCAGCTACGGTTAAGCCCAGTTTGTCAGCGGCTTCGGTGATACTGCCTGCATCCACCACTGCCACGAATTGTTGCATGGATTCGAGTCGGCTCATTTCAACTTTTAGTTAATAGTGAATTCATATTTAATACCTTCCTCAACAAAATATCAAACCCTATACTTTCACTCAAGTAAACAGCAGTCACAGGAGGCTTCAGATGGACATTATCCGCGCGGATTCACGTGGTGCATTCAACAATGAGTGGCTAGATAGCCATCACAGCTTTTCGTTTGGCGAGTATTACGACCCACAGCGCATGGGGTTTTCAACCCTGCGGGTAATCAATGAGGATTGGGTAGCGGCGAAAGGCGGCTTCCCGATGCACGGGCATCGTGATATGGAAATCGTCACTTACGTGATGGCAGGGGCGTTGTCGCACAAGGATAGTCTGGGCAATGGCAGCACCATCCGCCCCGGCGACGTGCAGCGCATGAGTGCGGGGCGTGGGATTTTGCATTCGGAATTTAACCATTCGGAAACCGAAGCGGTGCATTTGCTGCAAATTTGGTTGTTGCCTAAATTTACGGGGATTCAACCGGGGTATGCGCAGGAACATTTTCCCTTGGAGCAACGGCGCGGCAAACTGCAACTGCTGGTATCAGCGGATGGGTGCGATGGCTCATTAAGCATCTCAACAGTCGTAAGTTCTCCCCTCTCCCCCAAGCAGCATGAAATCCCTTA
>CAYQTB010000120.1:0-5277 GCA_964420315.1 uncultured Thiothrix sp.
TTAAGGGATTTCATGCTGCTTGGGGGAGAGGGGAGAACTTACGACTGTTGAGTCAAGTAAAAAGCACGCATTCCAAACATGTAATGCCGACCTCCGCGTTGCATGAGCATTAAAGCGTGGTTGACATTGGCTTCGTTATCCGCAAGGCATTCAACATTGAGCATAAAATCGGCATGGTTGTAATAACGTAGCGTGAGAATAAAGTTGAAAAATGCAAAGAAAAAAGTAGCTGCGAGCAGTAATAATCGCCAAGTCAATAAACGCTTATCGGTGGGATCGCCTAGCAAATCTAAGGTGTAGCTAAACGATTCTAAGCGTTGAATGTCCAACATTAACCCTAAAATAGCACCCACTAATAGCAGTGAGCATGTTGCCAGTAAACTGGCAGACATGACTAAGTTGCGTAGACTTTGTACGGTTAGTACATCGGGTTTATGTTGCATCATTTGCCTGACCCACAACGCATTGATGTGACGGTTAATCCCCATGTCGGTACGTAACGGACAACAATACAACCGCCAGCCTAGGTAAGCGTGGTAAGCAAACACGATTAACAGTGACAGTGTGACGAGCAATGTTTCATTGTTCATGAGAGTTTATAACCTTCTGTATGCCATGAATTCGGCGGTACAAACCGGGGTGAAGTCCGCCGAGTGTGAGAACAGTACCAGCTATTTGCCTTTGTAGTCTTCTAATTTTTGACCAGTGATGCCGCCATGCTGTTGGATGCAATGGCGGCAAATGGTTATTACTTGCCGCCTCAATTGTTGCAGTAAATCAGGGAGTGAGGCTATTTCCAGCCTGCCTTGTCCATGAGCATCACCGCCTGCGCGTTGTGTTTGCCAAGGTTTGACAGGTGCTGTGCATCGCTTTTGAACGCGCCCCAGCCTTGCAACTCTGGGCTGGCTTTGATGCTAGGTTTGGCGGGGTATTCGCCGTTGGTGTTGGCATACCAGCGTTGCGCGTCATCCAAGACCATGTATTCCAGCAATTTGACAGCGTTTTCCTTGTTTTTGGCGGATTGGGTCACGCCCGCGCCGCTGATATTGATGTGTGTGCCACGGTCACGCTGGTTGGGGAAAAATACTTTCACCTTGCTGGCAGCAGTCTTTTGCGCGGCATCACCCCCGTAGAGCATTTGTGCGTAGTAATAAGTGTTGGCAATCGCCACGTCACATTGACCCGCCGCCACTGCCTTGATTTGGTCACGGTCGCCGCCGCTGGGTGGGCGGGCAAAATTGGCCACCAAACCTTGCGCCCATTGTCCGGCGGCAGCTTCCCCGTTGGCGGCAATCATCGACGCCAGCAAGGACTGGTTGTAAATGTTGCTGGAAGAGCGCACACATACACGCCCTTTCCATTTAGGGTCAGCCAAATCTTCGTAGGTGGACAGTTCGTTGGCTTGCACCTTGGCCGGATTATAGAAAATGACCCGTGCGCGGTACGTCAGCCCGAACCAGCGGTTGGCTGGGTCACGCAAGTTCGCCGGAATTGCCTGGTTGAGCGTGGTAGATTGGATTGGCTGCAAGATGCCAGCCTCCGCCGCACGGTGCAAACGCCCGGCATCGGCGGTAATCAGCACGTCAGCAGGGGAGTTTGCACCTTCGCGTTTCAAGCGTTCCAGCAGCGGGTCGTCGTCGCCAGTAACCAAGTTGACCTTGATGCCCTTGTCTTTGCTGAACGCATCCAGCAGCGGTTTGATCAGCTGTTCTTCACGGGCGGAATACACGTTCACTTCATTGGCGAGAATGTGAGTGCTGCACAACAGCAGTACGGTAGCAGTCAATTTTTTCAACATAATCAATCATCCTTACGTATCCGCCCAGCGGCGAACCAAATTGTGGTAAATCCCGGCGAGTTTGATGGTTTGTGGATGCCCCACGCCGAGTTCCAGCGTCAGTTCCTGGATGCTCTGGTCGAGGTCGTAGAGCAGGGTACGTTGCCCGTCATCCCGCACCATGCTTTGCATCCACAGGAATGAGGCGATACGTGCGCCGCGTGTGACCGGGCGGACTTGATGCAAACTGGTGGAAGGGTACAGCACCATGTCGCCCGCTGCGAGTTTGACTTCCTGTGCGCCGAAATTGTCTTCGATTACCAATTCGCCGCCGTCGTATTCTTCCGGTTCGGCAAAAAACAACGTCGCGGACACATCGGTGCGCACCCTGACAATGCTTTTGGGTACGTAGCGGATGGCGTTATCCACATGGATACCGAAATTGCCACCGCCTTGGTAACGGTTGAACATGGGGGGGAAGATTTTCAGTGGCAGGGCAGCGGAGATAAATTGCGCATTATTGGCGAGTGCGTCGAGAATGGCATCACCGAGCTGTTGTGCCAGCGGTGACGTTTGTTCCAGTTGCAGGTTGTGTTTGGCGGTAGCGGCTTGTTGACCTGCCGTTATTTTGCCATCAACCCATTCAGCAGCATCCAGTTGGGCGCGACATTGGGCAACTTGTTGTTTGGTGAGGACATTGGGTATACACAGTAGCATTACCTATGCTCCTAAATTAGATGACCTTTGAAAACCCAACCCCGCGACTCATGAAAGCGGGGCGGGCCACTAGGACTCAAACTGTCAGATTAAAAGTCGTAGCTGAGACTGACGGCAGTGGAACGTCCCGGGCTTACCGTGACGAAGTGCGGCTGGGTATGGTAAATACCCTCGTAATTGGTTTCATCCAGTGCGTTTTTGACGTTCAGTTGCAGCCCCAGCTTTTTATTGACTTTGTATTCAGCCATCAGGTCAAGCTGGTTGGATTCGGGGACTTCAATCAACTTGCCAGCGTGTGGCGTACCCGCAGGCATGGTTTGTGCCGCAAATGCACCGGGGCTGAATTTGCCCTTATGCACCACCGTACCGCCTACCGCCAATTGGGGCGTTGCCTGATATTTCACTTGTACTGCGGCGGTTTGCTCCGGGGTGTTGGCTAGTTTTCTGCCGACATTGCTGGCGACTGCCGATTGCTTTACCTCGCCGTCCATCAGTGTCACGCCGCCGGATACGCTCAGTTTTGGGGTGAGATTGCCGCTGGCACCAAGTTCGATCCCTTGTACTTCCAGTGTACCCGTTTGGCTGGGGGCGTTAGCCGCATTCACTTCGATCTTGTGTTTCTTTTCGGTCTGGAACACCGCAGCCGTCAGGCCAACCGCACCGCCTGCAACATCCCATTTTGTCCCCAGTTCAACCGTGCGGTTTTCTTCGGGTTTAAAGGCAGCCATGGCAGGAGTAAGCCCACTGAACAACACACTACCCACGGCATCAGTCACTTCGCCTGGCACATTGCTGGATGTACCCACCGAGGCGTACACGCGCCCTTGCTCATTCAGCTTGTACACGACCCCGGCACTGCCATTGAGCTTGTTGGTCTTTTTCTTGGCATCGTTAACGTTAGGGGCGTTGACATTGATGCGACGGTCAATCTCGATGCTGTCGTAACGCAAACCACCGGATACCTCCCACTGGTCGCCGATTTTGACGGTATCCATGACGTAGAGTGCGTTGGTGTCAATGTCCACCTTGTTTTTGACATCACGCCCTGTGGGTACGGGTACTGCCAGATTGTTATTGGGGTTGCGCACATTCAGGAAGGTGCTTGTCCCTGGGGCGACGTTGTTGCCGCTGCCATTGGTATAACTGTAAGGTTGGTTGGTAACTTCTTCTTTGCCGAATTCAAGGCCTGCCGCTATATGGTGTTCGGTATTGCCCACATGGAACTCACGGTTGAGTTGCGTATTGCTGGTCAATACCTTGTTGTTGAAGTCCGCAGAACGGATGTCGCTGCGGATGACCGACCCAGTGCCAATCGGTGCGGCACAAGTGGCAGCATTTCCCGCATTCACCGGGTTACAGGCGTTACCGACGGCAGTGCTGATGCCCTGTAAGCGGGCGCCGACGTAATCATTGCCCGTTTCGCCGACGCGGGTGCGGTGTGATACCGACATATCGGGGTTGATTTGCACATCAGCACCGACGGTCAGCACGTCCGCCTGAGTTTTCTGGAAGTCACGGTTGGTGAACCCGTAGAAGTTGTTGCGGTCAACGGCTGCTGGGGCATTGGTGCTATAGTCCCATGGGATGCCACGGTCAGGCATTCCGTCGGTGCGCAAGTGGTAGTAGTCGGCCACCAGCGTGGTTTTGTCACCGACGGGCATTTCTGCGGCGACGGCTAAGCCGTGACGTTTGTCATCGACGTGATTACGCCCTGGCACATCACCGTTCTGCACCATGGCATTGGTGCGCAACTTCAGCCCGCTCTTGCCGGTACGGTTGAGGTCAACGGTGGCACGGTTCTCATCGCCTGCGGTAACGGTGGCTTTGGTGAAATCTCCATCCTGTGGTTTTTTGCTGATGATATTGACTGTGCCGCCCGTGGTGCCGCGTCCGGCAGTCGTGGAGTTTGCACCTTTGGTGATTTCTACCTGTTCGGTGGCAAATAATTCGCGGTTGAGTTGCCCGATGTCGCGGATACCGTCCGTGAACATATCGCCACGCACTTCAAACCCACGGATCGAGAAGCGGTCGCCTAATGCGCCATCACCGCCTTCCCCAACGCCTAAGGTCACGCCCGGTTGGGTACGCATCAGCTCTTTGAGGGCGGAAACGCCAGCGTCCTGCATTTGTTCTTTGCCGACCACGGTGATGGTCTTGGGCGTGTCTTTCAAGGGTGACGTTAATTTGGTGCTGGCACTGCGCTCGGCTTTGTAGGGGGCTTGGGGGTTGGCGTAAGGGTTGCTGCCGGGTTCAGCTTTCTGCCCTTGGGCGGTAACGCCTTCGAGGTGGGTAACATCGCCAGCATTGGCTTTTTTCGCCGTGTCAACAGCAAAAGCGGGCTGGGAAACCGCAGCCATTACGACAAATGCAGCAGAAGCAAGGGCGATATTGGGTTGTTCAGCGCGGCTGACCGCACCCCGGATCAACACGGGTTTTTTTTGATAGCTCACAGCAAGCTCCTAAAATTTCAAAGGTAAAGCAGGTTCAACGCATCTGTGGCTATCGGGTTCGTGGCTATGTAATGCGTAATTTGTTAGGTTGAAGATGATAATCGTTCTTCTTTCATTGTCAACGCCTGTTGTGGTAAAAATGCAAATAATTTCTATTTGAGCCACAAAACATGCCACAGCCACCGTATTTGACCCAAATTCCACCAGAGATTGCTGCGGTTAGCGATTACGAAGCCTTTGCCCGCGAACGGCTGGATGACAATGCGTGGGCGTATGCGCACAGCGGGGCAGCGGATGAAATCACTTTCCGCAACAACCGCTTGGCGTTTGATG
>CAYQTB010000120.1:5377-6980 GCA_964420315.1 uncultured Thiothrix sp.
GGTTATCAGGCATTGGTGGTCACGGTGGATGCGTCGCTTGCTGGGGTGCGCAACCGCGAACAACGCGCTGGTTTCCATCTGCCTGCGGGGATTGGTGCGGTGAATTTGCAGGGAATGCAACCGCCAAACATCGCCTTGGCACAAGGGCAAAGTCAGGTGTTTGACGGTTTGATGGCTCATGCCCCGACTTGGCGCGACATTGAACGCTTGCGTCAACTGACGGATTTGCCGTTGCTGTTGAAAGGTATTACACACCCAGCGGATGCTCAACTGGCGTTGTCGCTGGGGGTGGACGGTGTGATCGTGTCAAATCACGGTGGGCGCACCTTGGATACCGTTCCCGCCACGCTGCACCTGTTGCCAGCGATTGCCCAAGCGGTGCAGGGGCAAATGCCTTTGCTGTTGGACGGCGGCATCCGGCGCGGGACGGATATTGTCAAGGCGCTGGCATTGGGGGCAACGGCGGTGTTGATCGGTCGCCCGCTGATTTACGGTTTGGCAACGGCGGGGGCGTTGGGCGTGGCGCATGTATTGCGCGTGTTGTGGGAAGAATTGGAAGTGGCGATGGCATTGACAGGTTGCCGTACTTTGACCGACATTCAGCAGCGCACGGTATTAACTGAGATTAGCACTTGAAAATGTAAATAGTAACAATTACCATCTTGCGCAGATTTACTTGACACCACTAGCCATCCGCCCCAACAGCCACGGTAGCCAAGGTTCAGTAAAACCCTGCGTTTAACTTTACGAGGTTTTACTAACACAATGGAATTTCTCAAACTGTATCTGGATCACATGGTGCTGGGCACATTGGGCTTCATGAGCTTTATTATGCTGGCGTTCGCGGTCGAGCGTTATATTTATTTCTGGCGCATTAAGCTGGCGGACTTCAAGCACATTGAACTGCTGAAAGTCGCGCTGACCCGCAACCTCACCACCATTTCCAGCGTTGGCGCGAATGCGCCGTATGTGGGGTTGTTAGGCACGGTCGTGGGGATTCTGATCACCTTCCACGAAATGGGGCAGGCGAGCAAGCTGGATGTGAACAGCATCATGCTGGGGTTGGCGATGGCACTGAAAGCCACGGCTGCTGGGTTGCTGGTCGCGATTCCCGCCATCCTGTTTTACAACGGCCTGATGCGCAAAGTGGATGTGCTGGTATCGCGTTGGACTGCCTTGCAGGACGGTCACGCATGAAACGCTTTGACCAGATCAATATGATCCCCTTCATCGACATTATGCTGGTGTTGCTGGCCATTGTGCTGACCACGGCGAGCTTTGTGTCGCAAGGGCTGATTCCGGTCAACTTGCCCAAAGCCGAACAGGTCAGCGAGCCGTCCAAAGATCAAGAACCGTTGGAAATCGCTATTAACGAGCAGAACGAGTTTTTCCTTGGCGAGGAAAAAGTCACGCTGGAGCAAATGGCGGAACAGTTGAAAGTGCAGGCCACGCCAGACACCTTGATTGTGTTGCGCATTGATAAAGCCGCTGTGTTTGAGCATTTCGTCAAGCTGATTGATTTGTTGAAAGCGCAGGAACTCAACAACCTGTCGATTCAGGCGCAGCAAGAGCTATGAAAACCTGTCATATCAGCGGCTTTGGC
>CAYQTB010000121.1:0-6933 GCA_964420315.1 uncultured Thiothrix sp.
GTACACCCTTACATAAGGGGTCTTAATCCCTTTTCAAACAGGGCGGTATTCAAACTATGCAGCTGATAGTGCAAAGGTGCCAGACACCTTGTCTTAATCCCTTTTCAAACAGGGCGGTATTCAAACAGCACCGAACTTGTACTTAAGGGTGTCCGCAGAGTCTTAATCCCTTTTCAAACAGGGCGGTATTCAAACTGTCCCCGCCCCGGATGTAGGACCAGTTGGAGAAGTCTTAATCCCTTTTCAAACAGGGCGGTATTCAAACGTAAGGACTAAGCCACATACAACGTGGTACATGTCTTAATCCCTTTTCAAACAGGGCGGTATTCAAACCTTAAACCACACTGCAATCTGTGAAAACCTGAATTCGTCTTAATCCCTTTTCAAACAGGGCGGTATTCAAACAATCTGTCAAGTGGCGATTCTTTAATCGTCATGGCGTCTTAATCCCTTTTCAAACAGGGCGGTATTCAAACCGCTAGTAATTTCCCAATCCAGATTGATGTCAGGTGTCTTAATCCCTTTTCAAACAGGGCGGTATTCAAACAGGTAAGCTAGACAGTAACATGTTTCCATCTACGGTCTTAATCCCTTTTCAAACAGGGCGGTATTCAAACGTAATAAGGTTAAACACTTCCCAAGGTGCCAGCGTCTTAATCCCTTTTCAAACAGGGCGGTATTCAAACCCCGCCGTTCGTCGGAAACACTTTAGTTTCAACAGCTTGCGGTGTATGAATTTTGACATCAAATCGGTACTTCAGAGTTAGCATTTTGGCTCACGGCGTTTGGATTCAATTAGACTGAATATTCAGCAAATTTAAGGCAGCAGTTTGTCAAACAGCGGCAAACGCCTCAGCGTGTGCATTGGACTTTATTATACAGCAGGTTTATGGCGTGTGCTACTCTTTTCAGCTATCTTCCGGCGCGGATGGCGCAAAAGTCACACCCCCGTAAATGTCCACCAGGGATAACGCCATTTCAGGGCAAGGCAATGTGAGTGCTTGATCGAGCTGGTCAAACCGTGCCACTCGCCACCCGCCTTCTGCGTCACGGTAATACTGCGTTACCAGCGGCTGATCTTGCGCCACGATCAAATAGACCTGTAACGACGCCAACTTTTGGTAAGCAATCAGTTTTTCCGCGTAATCCTTCCACTCGGTGGATTTAGAAGTCACTTCCACGATCAAGCACGGCGTTTCCAAATAGTAGTCATCGGTATCATCTTGCATACAGTCAACGATGACATCGGGGTAATAATACGAATTTACTTTTTCAGCACGAACTTTGACATCAGAATTATACACACTGCACGGTGTTCCATCTTGCCGTTGCAGTGGGAGCGCCCGCACAATGTTCACCGTAATACGATTATGACGTTTGCTTGTACCCGCCATCGCATACACCTTGCCATTCACATATTCGTGCTTTTCATCGGCTATTTTTTCACCTTCTAAGTATGCCTGCTCGGTGATGTAACCCGCCTGATCATCCACCGTTTTACGTGCCAACATGACAGTTCTCTCGTTTACGTGACATCTTGATGATAGTGCTACCCCTAGTCCAATACAAGACATCACACCTGCGGCAGCGGCTCGCCCAAAAAGATCACCTTGCGGCTGCTGCGCACCACGCGGGTTTTGGTCGGGTGCAGCTCCAACCCCAGTGCATTGAGCTTTTTACCCGCAAACGCCAGTGCTTTATGCGCCTTCTCCTCATCATTGGCAAACAGCAAAAAGTCATCCGCAAAGCGTACAAAGGGAATATGCGCATCCACCAACGCCTGATCGAACTCAGTCATGTACACATTGCAAAACAACGGCGACAAGATCGACCCTTGCGAAATCCCCCGTGACGTGCCAAACAAACTACTCGAATGCGCACCCTGTTTTAACCACTTGTCAATAATGGTGAGCGCATCACCGTCTTTCACGAAAGCTTTCAACTTCTTCTGCAACAAGTTCAGCGGAATGTTATCGAAAAACTTGCTAATGTCTGCATCCACCAGCCAATGCTGCCCAATGCGGATGCGTTCCCGCGCCTTATCCAGCGCCATTTGCACACTGCGCCCGCGCCGATAAGCGTAGCTATCATGGTGGAACATCGCCTCTGCCATCGGCTCCAACACAATCAGCAAGGCACGTTGCACCAGCTTATCCTGCAAGTATTGTGCTGAAATAATGCGCTGCTTGCCATCCGGTTTTGCCATCGTGAACTGGCGCAACGGCTCTGGCTGGTAACGCCCCGCCAACACCGCCTCACGGCACTGCAACAAATGGCGCATCAAATTGCGCTGCAACTGGTCACGATCCACCGTCACCGACCAAGGTGTGTGCTCGTTTTTCAACAGATTCCACGCCTTATCCAAGTTTTCCGGCTGCATCGCTGTTTCCAAAATACTCATGCCATGTCCCCCTTGTTATCCACCCTTTTTAACACCTCACGCAGGCGCATCACCTGCCCGTTAATGATTTCCGTCAAGCTCGCACAACCCCATTCCGCGCCCTCATCCGCAGGTGCAAACGGGCGCGGGCACTGTTGGCGCAACTGCGCCCATGCCGTATAAAACAGCGGGCGGCTCGCCTTGCTCAACCGGCAACCCTCGCTTTCACGGTAATAAAAGCTGCTCTTATCCAACGGAGTATGCTGCAACCACGCCAACACCAGCGCATCCACACTTGCCCGGAAGGTTTCCAACACATCCAGCGGCAACGACTCGCGCCCCGGATAATCCTGATGTAAAAACCCCAATGCCGTATCAAAACCCATCTGCATCACCGCATGGCGCACTTCGCCCAACATCAACGTGTACCCCAATGACAACAGTGCATTCACCGGGTCACGCGGCGGCTGACGATTACGCCCCTTGAATCCCCAGCGTTCACCCAGCGCCTCGCTCAATAAAGCAAACCATGCTGCCGCCACTTGACCTTCCAAGCCACTCAAGCTGTTAATGCTGTTGGCGGCGGGCAGTTTTTCCAAGGTTTGCGCCACTTGTGTGCTGAATGCCTGCGCCCGCGCCGTTTCCACCCCGTATAAGGTTTGTAAGCGTTGCAACGGCAAGGCGTAACTGAGCAATTTTTGCTGCACCACATACCGAGCGACTGCTAGTTGCTTACTCGCATCATCCGCGCAACGGTGCTGCATCCGCCGTGTTGGCAATTGCGTCGCTAAACCCGCCCCCAGAACAGCACTGCTCTGCTTACCGCGCACATCAATCAACGTCGTGGGAATACCCGCATCCGCCAGCCCACGCCACACACTCGCCTCAATCAACGGGTTGCCATACACCACCACCTGTTCCAGCATCTGGATAGGCACGGTTTTCGCGGGTTCATCTGGGCGCTCAAGGCGCAGCGTACCGCTGGCATAACGCACCGTGGTTTCCTTGCGATCAATCACTAACAACATGGTGTTCCCCTTATTATCTCAACCACTTATCCAAACAGCGTTTTCAAAAAACGTTCAACTAGGTTTTGTTCCGGTACAGCAGGGGTTTTGCCCGCGTACAAGTCCTGCACTGCATTGCCCTGCTGCCCCGCCGACCACAAACTTGCAGGGGAATGAACGGGGTACAACCGAATATCATCCTCACGCAAATGCGCCCGCTCACGAATGCCCTGCAACGTCTGGGCAAGATCAGCCGCCGTGCAATGCAGCAAAAACACCGACTTTTGCAACGGTACGGCACGTTTACGCAGGTAGTAATGCACTTTGCGCAAGCGTTTTTCATCACGCACGTCATACGCCAGCAGATGCCATTGCTTCATGGTTTAACCCTCGTACCACAGTGGGGCTTGAAAGTTGTTAGTGTGTTTTACCGCCGTGACCATGCGCGGCGCACGCTGCGTATCCATCCACGCCAGCATCAGGCTATCGGTTTGCAGATCAATCAAGGCAGTGAGTTGCAGGAACAGCTCTTCCGCTTCCCGCGTACTCAGTTGGCACTCGAACAGCGAATATTGGGCAGCCAATCCCCATGCTTTCAGGCAACGATGGACTTGACGGCGGCGCGAATCTTCCACGATGTCGTAGGCGATGACGGCGGCGTTGCGTTTCATGGGTTGAGCATCTCCAGATTGAAGTTATCGGCAGCACCAATCACCGCACCGTCAAGGGAACGACGTACCCCATCCGCACCGATGAACAGCGTGTTATCTGCCGTGTTGTGTTCCGCCCCGCAGCGTTTGTGGAAGACGCGGTGCTTGCCGTTGGTGTGCAGCCAGTCACCGCAGGCTTGGCGGGTGTAACCGAGGTTTTCCCAATGCACGGTACGCAGGTTCACTGCGCAAGTGTCCTGACCGAACATTTCGATCACCTTGCAATCCACGCCGAGTTCACGGGTGCGCTGGACGAATGCCACCGTTTCCGGCACATCACGCAGCGGGTGGTTAACACGCAGTTGCAGCGCGGGGAATTGCTGTGCTTGTTGGATGCTGCTCAGCACGTATCCGCCTGCTTGCAGGGTATCCAGCACGTCCGCAATCTGGCTCACGCGCAATTGTGATGCACCGTGTTTGCCTTGCCCTTCGTTGTGGCAGTAATCACACGTTGCGGTGCAGCGGTTGGTCAACAAGAAGCGGATTTTGAATGCCATGCGGGAATACCTCGTTGATTGTTGTTTTAGAATGAGTTGAATGGTACGCAAGGGTTGGGCAGCCCCGTAGGGCTGCCGTTGTTGGTGCGGGTCAGTCCTTGTTGGCTTTGATGATCATGGCAGTGACGATGCCGACGGCGAGGATGGTGGCAGTGACTGGGTTGGTGCAGAGGCAAGCAGCAAGTGGTGCTGGAACCATGAGTATTTCTCCTTTGTTTGTTTACAGTGTGTAGCTTACCCTGTCTTGTTACCCGCCTTCGGGATGGCAAGGTTACGAACCTGCCACCCGTCGGGTGCTGAGCCTTCAGGCTTTTCAGCGGTTGTTGTTGTCGGTGGTGGTTTTGGCGACGAAGGCAGCCACTGCCGCCGCCACAATGATGACTGGGATCATGCGGTTTCTCCTATTGATTGAATGTTTTAAAAGGCAGCCATCAAGCCGCCTGTGTGATGCCGTCATTTGCGGCATTTGCAGTTGTGGTTGGCGATGGTGGTCAGCACGGCGAGCAGGACAGGAACGACAAATACTGGCATGTGGTTATCTCCATTGATTGGTTGTAGGTAAAGTCCTCCCCCGTTCAGGGCGGGAGGTTTGGGGGGCGGTCAGTCGTCGTCGCAGTCGCAGTTGTGATCGAGGATCACGGTGGTGACGGCGATGGCGATGCTAACGAGTAATGAAATGGGCATGGTTTTCTCCTTGGTTTGTCATCAGTGCGTAGCTTACGCTGTCTTGCTGTTTGCCTTCGGGATGGCAAGGCTGTGAACCTGCCATCAGTCAGGGTTGTGGCGTCAGTTTTTGGTGAGGATCTTGATGATTGCCTTGATCAGTGCGCAGGTGGGGTCAGGTGTGCAAGGTGGTAACATATGCATTCCTCGTATTGTGTTTCAGTGTTTGTTTGCAGTGTGTGTAGCTTACGGTGTTTTGCAGTTCGCTTTCGGGATGGCAAGGTTGCAAACCTGCCACCCGTCGGGCGCTGCGGTGGGTCAGCGCAGGATGATGTCCCACCAGGTTGGGTTGTTGTCGCAGGGCAGGCGCAGCGGATTGTGGCGGTTGTCCGAGGGGTTGGTCGGAATGCGTGGGAAGTGGGGGTTCCAAGTTGTCATGGTGTGCTCTCCATCAGTGTGTTTCGATGGAGAGTATTGTGCAGGAATGGCGAACGCCTTTAAGGGATCACAAATTTGCGAACTTACCGTTTATCCGCTGGTAAACGCAGATGCGTCAACTGAATGCTGGCTGCTGTCAGTGCAGCAGGCAGGTAATACTCCACGTACCCGCCATCCCCATGGCTGTCGATCCGGTAATGTATTGCCGCCTTATTGAGTGAATATTCCAGTGCCTTGTTGCAATGCGTGATGTGGGAGCTTAGGTAGCTTTGCGTCAACCCTGTGGTTTCGATAGCTGTTTCCATCTTGTTGATGCCTTTCTCACCATGCAATTGACGGTAAACCGCCAGCAGTTCACTGCTGTACTCCAGGTTGCCGGAATCATCCTTGCTGCGGTAGCGGATAGGTTCACGCCCGGCTTGATGGCGTAACAACAACCACACGTACACCGCAAGAGCGGTTTCCTTGAATTTGGCGTGTTCCACGGGGATGTCGCTGGCATACAACTGCTTACCCTGCAACTGGATACCGACATCGGTAAACTGTCGCTGCACCAGATTAATCGCTTGATTGAAGGTATGCTTGCCTTCACTGAGTGCCTTGGCAAAGCCCAATCCCTCCCGCAGACGTACAAACGGAATGTCCGCCAGCATCACAGGAATACCCGAACCCGGTAGCGGATAATAAAAATTGGGGTATTTTTTGATTTGCTCCTCATCCACCAATACATGAGAAAGGCTATCCTGCATTCGTCCGAACAGCGACATGGCGTAACCCAAGTAATAAGTCATGGTCTTGCGCCCACCTGCAATGGATACGTGCAAACTGGTGTCACGGTTAGCCGTTAATTCACGCACGGTAGCCGTGATGAAGTCAGCAGCGGCGCTATTATCCGTATCGGTTTTAATATCGTCCAACGGTTTCCCCTCACGGCTGATGACGTGGATTTTTACCGCATCAGGTGGGTAAGTCGGCAAACCGTAATCACGGCACAAGGCTTGCAGCGCACCTTGTTCCCCCAGCAACCCTTCCATCAATTTTTGTTTGCCACTTTGTGTGGTAATCACGTGAATTTCATGAGGCAACCACGGTGTTTTGCGGGTTTGCGTCAGTGCATACAGTACTTCGGTGATAATCGCTGGGGAATGCCCGGCAAGGGTCAGTAATATGCGGGTAGCGGGTGCAGTACTCATGATTATTTTCCCCCCAATGTGCGCCAGTTTTTAATGAAATCACCC
>CAYQTB010000122.1:0-6885 GCA_964420315.1 uncultured Thiothrix sp.
CTAAGCGCTCGTGTGGTGCAGGAGTGTGTTGCATCATGCCAATCCTTTAGTCGTTGATGACCAATGCTTTTGCCCAAGCTTCCATCGCGTTATTGGCGAGCGGCATGGGTGCTTCCATAAAGCTGATCACGAAAGAATCCGCTTTTTCAGCAATGCCGATAGCGCGGGGGCGTACTGCCAGCACTTGCGGGTTAGGTAAATGCGTACCGAAGCAGAACACCACATTTTTAGCGGCGATAATGTCGGGGGCAATTTCGCCTTGTGGCAGGGCTTTGGTATGCGCGTAGTGGTCGAAAACCGCGATGAATTGTGCCACCGGGTGTTCGGCGATTTTTGCTAAGAAATAGTCAACAATGCCATCGACGGTGCGGTGGGCAATTTCATTTTTGCCGACTTCCATCGTGAACACAGGGTATTTTTCTTGCAACATCATTTGTTTCATGGGGATTCCTTCTAAAGAGTGAACAGCTAAAAGTGGGGCGATTCTAGCGGTTGGCGGCTGGTTTGGCATTGAAAAATAGCAAACTAAAGTACTGGGTTATTGCTGTTTGACCACATTCAACATCGCTTGCGCGTGCCCATTCGGGTCAACCTGATACAACGCTTCCACCAGCATTTTAGGGGAACTGAACGCGGGGGCAGGTTGCTTGGCTTGTAACATCAGCGGGACTCCAGAGGATAAAACAGTCGCTACGATAGCCTGAAACCCGCTTCCCGTAAAAAAGCCAGCAATGCGGGCGCGTGTTCCTCGATTTTATCAACAGAAGCATGACCCGCATCGGGAATCTCTAGCAGCGTCAGCTTCGCTTGCGGGCAATGGCTGACAATGGCATGTGCATCGGCGAGTGGCACGACCTGATCGTCGACCCCGTGCACCAATAGAATGGGGCAAGCAATCTGGCAGACGCTATTCAGGGGCGCAATCGCCACAAAGCGATACCCGATCACCCATTGCACATAACGGTTGATGATGCGAATCAAAATGTTGGGTAAGTGCACCGTTTGCAGGTAACGGCGCATCACCCATTCAGGGTGCGCAAAGGCTGACACGCTGATCACCGCCGCAATGTCGGTACGCCGTGACGTTGCCAGCAATACCGCACCCGCGCCGACCGAATGCCCCAGTAACACCAATTTCTCGCAAGCCGTCGGATGATTCGTGTGCAACCAAGCGAGCGCACTTTCCAAATCTTCAGCAAAACGTGGTAGGGAGGAAAAGCTGTGGGTGTCACTTTGCCCGTGATTGCGGGCATCGAAGAGCAGCACATTCAACCCGGCTCGCTGAAATGGCGCGGCGATGGGCAACATCAGTTCCGCATTGCTGCCCCAGCCGTGCAAGATGACTAGCGTTTGTGTGGCAGTGCCAGCGGGTAAAAACCAGCCGAATAAGCGTTTGTTGGCAACGCTGGGAATCCACATTTGCTCAAACGCGAATCCCAAGTCTTGCGGTGTACCGTTTTCGATTTGGCGCGGCGCACGAAAGCCCCAGTGGATGCCGAGCATGAACAGCGCGATTGCACCGACAATAATCCCTGCAATGATTAGCAATGCCAGTGTCAAAAGTCGTAGCCCGCCCCGATCCACGTACTGTCATGCGCAAAATCCGCATCAAACATACCGGGTACGCTGGCGCTGCCGATGGGGGTGTTGATGGCGGCACTGTCGTAATCCCAGTCGCTGCGGCTATGCCCGATGCTGACGAAGGCATTTTTCAGTTGCGGCTGATTCAGCAGTTTGGCGGGTTTGATTTTGGCTGCGACTTCCAGTGTGCGGTAGGTGCCGTCCATGTCGATGCCGGAGCCAACCCAGTCGTTATCCATTTCGCCCGTTTGGTGGTTGAGGGAGGCATTGCCCGCCACTTCCAGCCAAGGGGTTGCCTGATAGCTGCCTTGCACCGCTACACCCGCTTTGTAGGTGGTAACGTCGGTATCAAAGGTATCCAGCATATCTAAGGCTATGTTGGCAGCGGGTAGGGCATTGCGCACTTTCATGAATGGGGTGCTGACCCCCGTATTCACACCGACACCCACATGCCCCCGCACCGTTTTCAGCACATCGTAACCCACGCCCACATCAAGGTTTACGCCGTGGATGCGGTAATCGGCGGGGACGGGAATCGCGGTATTGTCCGCAATCAAATCCGTGACGCTGCTGCCAATCACGGGCAGGCTGCTGGTCAGCGGCACGCTGGCAAGGTCGGTCATTTGGTTTACCGTATCCGAGTCGAAATAATCGGCGCGGAATTGGTAATACAGCGGTGAACCGTTGATATTGCGATGCGGCTCTGCCAGCGTCCAAGTATCCACTTCTAGCGAGGTATCCATGCTGACAAAGGGCTTGGCAGCAGCACCCATGTCGAAATCACCGTTGCCGTAGCGCAATTCTAGCGCGTGGGCGGGGACGATGCTGGTTAAAGCGAGGCAGGCAAGGGCTGCTGGGCGGGTTAATACATCCATGTAAACAAGTCCTGAATTATGAATTAGGGGTGGTCGTGATCATGATGATGCTCATGATCGTGTTCATGCGGCGCTGCGGGTGGCAGTGTATTCGACAGCAACGCTTTTACCGCCGTCACAGGGTCAGTTTCCGCCGTTGCCCGCACCATCACACCCCGGCTGTTCATTTTACGCACGAAACCTTCGCCGCAGCCGCCGGTGATTAAATAGTCCAGCTCAAACAGAGGGTGTTCGCCCTGACCATTCCATTCGTGCAAGGCCATTTCCTTGGGCAAATCCAGCCGCTCCAGTGCCTGTATGTCGTTGCCATCATGGGTTTCGTACACCATAAAACGCCGCCCTTTCCCGGCATGTCCGGTAATGGTGCGGAAATTCTGGCTACTGACGCCAATTTTTAAAGAACCCACTTTCATAAAAAATACCTCGCTGGAATTAGTTAGGCAACGCCGCCGTCTTCACCGATCAGTAACGTGTTGTCATCTTTGAAGTAATACGGCGGTACGACCAAATTGGTGGCTGCCGGTACGTTTTTATACACCCGCCCTGCCATATCGAAACGCGAACCGTGGCACGGGCAATACCAGCCGCCTTTCCAATCTGCACCCAAATCTTCCGGTGCAACTTCGGGGCGATAAGTCGGTGAACAGCCCAAGTGGGTGCAAATCCCAATTAACACCAAGTATTCCGGTTTGCGTGAACGGTGCGGGTTTTGTGCGTAAGCTGGTTGTTGTGCCGCAATGTCTGAAGCAGGGTCACGCAAGCTGCTATCGTTTTTGGGCAAGTTTGCCAACATTTCGGGGGTACGATTGACTACCCACACCGGCTTGCCTTGCCAGATAACGCGCAATAATTGCCCCGGCTCACCCTTGCTAATCGCGACTTCAACCGGAGCACCCGCTGCCAATGCCCGCGCACTGGGTTGCCATGAGGATAAAAATGGCACGGCAACGGCTGCCACGCCTGCTGCCCCGACCACGGATGTAGCGGCAACCAACAGGCGACGTCGCCCTTGATTAATGTCTGTGTGCGCCATGTTGCAATGCTCCTAATAACAATTCAGTGATGATGACCGAGAAAACTACTCGGTTAAAATCTTTGCTGCATTGAGAAACTGCAAAGCAGTTGGATTAAGTCGATGATTGTTTTGTTGATTTTTGTCAATAAACGTAAATTTTCACGGTTTTTGCATTGATTTTTTCAATTTTTTAAAAATCTCAAAGCGCATCACGCGGAAAAGGCGGAATCTCCACAGCCTGCTTTAGGGTGCAATAACCATCGGGTTGTTGCTAGGTAAATAACAAGGAGATTTCCATGGAAATGCTCGGATTATATCCCACCTGGTTAGAGCCGATGGTGGGCAGCGGTTGGGTGGTCGCTATCATTTCGACCATTCACGTATTGGCATCACACACCTCAGTCGGGGCAGCATTAGTGTTTACCTACCTTGCGGTGGTGGCGTATCGGGAAAATCGCCCCGAATTGCTCGATTACATTAAAAAGTACGGTCTGTTTTTGCTGGTATTTTCTTATGTGATTGGCTCCATTACCGACCCTGGTATCTGGTTTTCCACCACGGTTGCCAGCCCGCGCGGGATTTCGGCATTGATCCACAGCTTTGTGTGGAAGTGGGCAACCGAGTGGGTGTTTTTCGTGATCGAAGTGGTTGGGGTGTACATGGTGGTGTACATGGTCGGTAAAGTTGATCAGAAAACCCACTTACGCATGACGGTGATTTTCGGCTTGGCTTCTTACACCACCATGCTGATTATTATTGGGATTTTGTCGTTCATGATGCAGCCCGGTAAAGAAGTGTGGTTCACCGAAGGCGGCTATCTGAACGGTTTCTACGGTTCAAATACCTTTGCGCAATTGGCGATGCGTACCGCGTTCATGTTCACCATGACGGCGGTAGTGGGGGGCATTGTCGCTTCCTCGATCAAGGATTTTGCATTCAAGAAAGCTATGTTGCGGCGTTTGGCGGTGTTGGGGATTATCTCGACATTGACAGGTTCGTTGCTGTTCCAATGGTACATCAACACCTTGCCGGAACAAGCGCATATCGTGATGGAAAACCGTTTGCCGGAGTATTTCCAGCCTGCCTTAATGATCGTGTTGTCGGGTATTTTGGGTTATTTCCTGTTCACTTTGGTGATGCCGCGTGTGATCGTGCCAGCGGTGGCAGGCGTGATGACCGTGACGATTTTGGTGTTCGGTTTGTGGTCTGAGGAAGTCGCGCGTGAGTCGATTCGCAAACCGTTCGTGGCGGGGCAATACGTGTATTCCAACCAAGTGATTGCACGCGATGTACCGGGTTTGGGCATCAAGTCGGAAATTCCGTTGCTGGAGGAAAAAGGCTTTCTGCAAAGCCATGTATTTCTGCCGGAAAACCTGCGCACCGTCACGCCGGATAATGCGCGGGCTGTGGGTCATGCGCTGGCAATGACGGCGTGTTCCAACTGCCATTCCTTGACCGATACCGGGATTCGTCCGCTGGCAACGTATTTCGGGGGCAATACCGATGTGGGTGACATCAAGGATTATTTGCTGGGCGCATTGGCAACGGGTAATACGCTGTACATGCCGAAAATTCCACTCAACGATGCGGAAGCGGAAGCCTTGGCGGTGTACATTGGCGCGTTAAACGATGACACCGTAGCAGAAAACTATGCCGCTACCCGCAAGCCATTGGCACAAGCAGGGGAGAAATAAACCATGAATGCTGAAACTTTATACGCATTGCGGGACGTGGCAGGTGTGCCATCGCATCCGCTGTTATTTTTGGTGTTGGGGGTGTTGACGTTTGCGTTGCACATCCTCGCGGTGCAGGTGATGTTGGGCGCATCTGGTTTGGTGATTTGGGGCGCGTTCTCGAAGGCGACTTATCCGCGCCAATTGGCGCAAGCCATGTTGACGGTGGCAAAAATTGCAGTATCCGTCGCGGTGGTATTGGGCATTGCGCCGTTGCTGTTTGTGCAAGTGATTTATGACCCGTTTTGGTACACCTCGAATGTGTTATCCGCGTCGTGGGTGATCGGGTTTATCGGGATTTTGCTGGTGGGTTATTTGCTGATGTACGTGTTTTACAGCAAAAACCACCATCTGGCAGCACGCAAAACCGTGTGCCCTACCACGATGATCGTATCCTTGGCGTTGCTGTTGGTGTCGGGTTTCATTATGCACGTGTTGACGGTGCAAATGTTGTCGCCGGATCAGTGGATGCAGTGGTATGCGCCGAATGGTGAAATTGATGCGTCAGGGCGTAAGTTGCACGATTACAACGGGTGGCGTTTTGGCTTTTTCATCTCCTTGTCGGTGCTGGTGATTAGTGGCTGGTTGTTTACGTACCGCCATTATATTAGCCACCGCACCGATGTGGATAACGGTTATCTGCAATGGTTGAAAGGGCTGGCAACGGTCTTGAGTCTCGCCGGTGGCTTGGTAGCACTGGCCTTCGGCATTGGCTGGATGGCAACCCTGCCAGACAGTCAAGCCGCTTTCGGTTTCTCACCTTGGGTTTTGCTGGCAGCGGTGCTTATCTCCCTCACCGCTGTCATGCCAAAACTCATCGGCAATCGCGTGAATGCACCGCTGTTTGGTTACGGTCTGTTTGGGCTGGCAGCTATCACGGTGATTGTGGTGGCAATTGCGCGGGAAGTGTTGCGCTGGAATATCTTGTTTGGTGATTTTGGCTACAACGCGCTCGATTATCCGGTAAACATGGACTGGTACAGTACGCTACTGTTCTTTGGCACATTTGTGATTATTGGTGGCTTGGTGTTGGGCTATTTTCTCACCGTGGCCTGGCAAGCGGGGCAAACCGACGGGGTGTATACGCCTTCGCCTGCGGTGACGAGCTTGGGTAATCTTTCCATCCTCCTCATCACGTTGTGGATTATCCACTTCTTCGTGCTGGGGTTGTGGGTGTGGCTGCGTTAAGGGGGCAATGATGAAACTGAAAACAATCCTATTGCCGCTGTTGCTGGTGTCTTTTATTGGCACGGTACAGGCAGACGAGAAAAAAGCGGAGAGCGTTTCCAAAGACGAATTGCGCGAGATGATCCGCGAATTGATCCAAGAAGAAATGGCGAATTTGCGACCGACCAGTAGCACGGAAAGCAAGCCGGTTGCGCCTGCTCCTGCCGCTAAAGCGGGCGAAATTCTCGCCCATACTTGTGCGGGATGTCACGGCACGAATGGCGTATTGGAAAATGAAATTTTTATGCCGCTGGCAGGAATGCCGGAGCAGGAATTTGTTAAAACCATGCTGGATTTCCGCGATGGCACACGCCAATCGACCTTGATGGGTACGGTGGCTAATGGTTTGAGCGAGCAACAAATCCGCGACATGGCACGTTATTTTATGGAGGTATCCCCATGAGTTTGAACCGACGTGAATTTTTGGGGTTGCTCGGCGCAACTGCGCTGGCGG
>CAYQTB010000123.1:0-6701 GCA_964420315.1 uncultured Thiothrix sp.
CCGCGCTATCCTCCCCGCCCTGAAGGGCGAGGTTTGCCGCGCAACCTGATCAAACAAATAAGTCAACATCAACGTGCTGGTATGCGTCGTGTGGTCAAGAATCGTGAGCGATACCGGAATGCCGTTTGCCAGCCGTGAGACGGTTACCTGTGGTAAGGTACGTATGTCGCCGCACAATAGACGCAACTGAATATAATTTATTTCGTACATTTCCATCAGCGCTGCAAAAGATTTTGGGCGTGGCGCGAAAGTGGCGGGTTGTTCTTTGACTAACATAAATCCATAATGCTTACATGATTTGTGCGGCTGCGATGCTGTGCAGATGAAGTCTTGAATCCTAACAAAAACCTACTGGCAAGCGTACTCCCATGACTATCCAAACCATTAAAACTCTGCCTTTCGATGACCAAAAACCGGGGACATCCGGTTTACGAAAAAGCGTCAAGCAATTCAAGAAGCCCGATTATTTGCAGACCTTTGTACAAGCCATTTTCAATACCTTGGAAAATGTACAAGGGAGTACCTTGGTTCTCGGCGGTGACGGGCGTTACTTTAACCGCGAAGCTATCCAGATTATCCTAGGCATGGCAGCGGCAGCCGGATTTGAGCGCATTATATTGGGGCAGGGCGGTATTCTTTCCACTCCGGCAGCGTCGAACCTGATTCGCCAATACCAAGCATTGGGGGGGGTTATTCTCTCCGCCAGCCATAACGCAGGTGGTCCCGACGGTGATTTTGGCATTAAGTTCAATGGCGCAAACGGTGGGCCTGCTCCTGAAAGCATGACTGAAGCGATGTTTGCCGCTGCTAAGCAAATCCACGAATACCACATTGTGCCGTTCAACCCGATTCCGCTTGATAAGTTGGGGACGTACCAGCTTGCGGGAATGCAGGTGGCGGTGGTGGATTCGGTCAGTGACTATCTGGCACTGATGGAAACCCTTTTCGACTTTGACAAGATTGCCGCCTTGTTAAGGTCTGACCATTTCAACATGCGCTTCGATGCGATGCACGCGGTGACAGGCCCTTATGCTCATCGGATATTGGAAGAGCGTTTGGGTGCACCGGTCAATACGGTGATTCGAGGCGAACCGCTGGCAGACTTTGGTGGCGGGCATCCTGACCCGAATCAGGCGCACGCCCATGAGTTGATGGCACTGCTGTATGCGCGGAATTCCGATATTGATTTTGGGGCGGCCTCCGACGGTGATGGCGACCGCAATATGATTTTGGGCAAGCGTTTTTTCGTCACTCCCAGCGATAGCCTCGCGATTTTGGCGGCGAATGCGCGTTTGATTCCGGGTTACAAAGACGGTATTGCAGGTATCGCGCGTTCCATGCCCACCAGCCAAGCGCCGGATCGCGTGGCGGCGAAACTGGGGATACCGTGCTTTGAAACCCCAACCGGTTGGAAATTTTTCGGCAATTTGTTGGATGCTGGCAAGATCACGCTGTGCGGTGAAGAAAGCTTTGGTACAGGTTCTGATCATGTGCGCGAAAAAGACGGGTTGTGGGCAGTGTTGTTCTGGCTGAACCTGTTGGCGGAAAAACAAGATTCGGTGGAAAACATCGTGCGTCAGCATTGGGCGGAATACGGGCGCAATTACTATTCACGTCACGATTACGAAGCCATTGATCTGAAAGATGCTAATGCCTTGGTCGATGCGTTGCAAGCGCAGTTGCCGGGTTTGGCTGGTAAATCCTTCGGTGCATTGACGGTGAGCACGGCAGATAATTTTACCTACACCGATCCGGTGGATGGTTCAGTGAGCAAAAACCAAGGTGTCCGCATCCTGTTTACCGACGGTTCGCGCATTATCTTCCGCTTATCGGGGACAGGCACGCAGGGCGCAACTTTGCGTGTTTACCTTGAAAAATACGAAGCGGATGTCAGTAAGCACGATCAGGAGGTGCAAGATGCACTGGCGGATCTGCTCGCTATCGTGCAACAAGTTGCCAGAATTGCGCACTTTACTGGGCGCGAAGCGGCGGATGTGGTGACTTGATCAGATTGCGCGGCAAGCCTCTCGAAGAGCCAGTATTGCGTGCTTATTTCATGGCAAGTTACCCTGAAGAAGATGGCATTGTGATGCTCAATGTGCGCATTATAAGTATTTGATTATTATCGCAAAGAGCGGGGTGGAAATGCCACCCCGAACCGCTAGGAGGAAATGGGTTAGTTGCCTAACCCAGCACAATAGTAGCGTAAAATTCGTGAACGTGAAATGTTTTTGCAGTGCAGCATGAAAATATTCGGAATTACTAAGATTATCGGTAAATAATCGTGAAAATTTTCTATTAACGTTGCTTATTTTTGGGTTGGCGTTGGGTTGGCTTTTGAATCAGCGTAGCTTGAAAGGCCATTGCGGTGGTTTAGCGGGTATTTCAAGTATAGAAGAAAGCGACGGTTCTTGTTCTAATCCCTGTGAGAAACGCAAACAAAAATGGCACAAGCACAACACGAAGCCGTCTTAATGTGGCAAAAATGTTCATGAAATGTTCATGGATGACCATTACCGCCGTTACCCGGTGGTGGATGACAGCCGTGTGGTGGGCGTGATTACGCGCTTGGATGTGCTGAAAGCCCTACGCACCATTGGTGATTCGGGCTTTCCGGTGTGAGCACTTAGGCGGCTGGGGTTCTGCGTACCAATAGCCACGCCACCAAGCCGCCTGCGATCCCGCCGAGCAAATGCCCGTCCCACGATACACCGGATTGCCAAGGGAAAATGCCCGTGAGTAAAGTTGTGCCGTAAGTGAATGCCACGAAGACGCTGACCAGCAGTGGCACAATGCGCCGTTCCAGTGCGCCGGATACGATTAAAAATACCGCCAATCCAAACACCAACCCACTGGCACCGATGTGCAGCGAATGCCCGCGCCCAAACAACCACAGCAAAATACCGCCTAGAACTGCCACCAGCATCACCGCCACGCGTGAATCGGTGCGCGAACCCGCCAGCAAGGTCAGCAATACCGCCAACGGCACGGTGTTATTCAGCAAATGCGTGAAGTTGGAATGCAGAAACGGCATGGTCACAATGCCGATCAAGCCGCCGAAATCACGCGGAATCAGTCCTAAGCGTTCCAGAGGCAGGATGCGATCCAACAGAAATACGCCCCATACGGTGGCAAGAAACAGGAGAACCAGCGGTAATTCTTCGCGGATACGGTGGATGTGGCTTTTCATTCAGACCCTTTTTTCGTTTGCAAACAGGTTTCCAACACCTGACGGTGGTGCGCTGTTCCCAGCGCGTTCATGGTGGCGATATTGCGCTCTGGAATCGCACCGACATCAGGATAACTGTCAACCGCTTGCGCCAAGCTGTCTTCGCGGATTAAGTGTAGCATCGGCCAGGGTGAACGGTTGGTGAAGTTTTCTGCGTCATTCGGGCGTGTGCCGTCAAATTGGTAGTCGGGGTGGAAGCTGGCGACTTGGAATTCGCCTTCAAAGCCGCCGTCTTCCAGCAGTGCATCGACCAGATCGAGGAAGTCGTTGTAATCGAGGAAATCCTCCAGGGTGCCGGGGTGAATCAACAGGGTGGTTTCGACTTCACTCACCGGTGTGGCGCGGAGTTGTTCCAGTTCGTGTTGCAAGTCTTCCAGTAAAAATTCGGGGCGGGCGGAATCGGTGACGACAAAGCGGATTTGCCCGCCTTTGAACGGCTTGTGTGCAAATGGGCACAGATTGTGTTTGAGGACGACGTTTTCTAACCAGCAACGAGTCTGGGCGATGTAGGTGGCGTTGGAATGTTTCATGGCTTGGCTTCCAAAATGTCGAGAATTTCCAGTTCAACGGTGAGGTTATGCCCAGCCAGCGGATGATTGAAATCCACGACCAGATTGTCGGTGCTAATCTCCAGCACCTTGCCGGGTATTTCTTGCCCTGAGGGAAGTGCAAAGCTGATGATTTGCCCGACGTTTACTGACCAGTCGGCGGGGAATGCATCGCGTGCCAAGGTTTGGATAGCAGTGGGGTCGGGATAACCGAAGGCTTGATCCGCCATGATAATCAGACGAATGGGTTCACCTTGGGGTAAACCGAGCAGGGCGCTTTCCAGATTGGGGTGAATATCACCTTTTCCCAGTTGCAACAGGTCACCCGCTGGGTCTTCGCTGGCTTCCACTTTATGCCCATCGGCGAGGAATAACTGGTAACGCCAGCGAATGCGGCTGTTGGCTTGAACGGTTTTACGCATGGTGATGGCTTGTGGCTTTAGAAAACCGTGAGGATACCAGAGTGTTCATGCCAGTGGCATTAGGTGGCGTGCATTCAGGTAACAGGCGGGGTGTGGTGCCGTGTGCGGGGCAATCTGTAGCCAGTAAGTTTCACCTTGTTGCACCATAGTGCCTTGCGGTGATGCCAAGTTAACGTGTTGTCGATTGCGTAGATGACTGACAATTAAACGCATGAACGCTTGAAACGGCTACCTAATCCCGCTTTAATGGTGCGTTTTTCAGGATGCAACGGGAGTCACACATGAGAGTGCTGGTAGTAGGCGGCGGCGGGCGTGAACACGCGCTGGCATGGAAGATTGCACAATCCGGGCGGGTAAGTGAGGTGCTGGTTGCTCCCGGTAATGCAGGCACGGCGTTGGAGCCGAATATGCGCAATGTGCCGATTGCAGCGGAAGACGTGGATGCGTTGTTGGCATACGCGCAGCAACACGCAGTTGAACTGACCGTGGTTGGTCCCGAAGCGCCACTATCCAAAGGCATTGTGGATAAATTTAGGGCGGCGGGTTTGCGTTGTTTTGGTCCCACCCAGCAAGCGGCGCAATTGGAATCGTCGAAAGCCTTTGCCAAGGATTTTTTGGCACGGCATCACATTGCTACCGCCGCATACGCGAATTTCACCGAGATTGAACCGGCGATTGCTTACATCCGCCAAATGGGTGCGCCGATTGTGGTGAAAGCCGACGGTTTGGCGGCGGGCAAGGGCGTGATTCTGGCGCAAACCGAGGACGAGGCGATTGCAGCGGTGCAGGATATGCTGGCAGGCAATGCCTTTGGTGCAGCGGGCAGTCGTGTGGTCATTGAGGAGTTTTTGCTGGGTGAAGAAGCCAGTTTCATCGTGATGGTGGATGGCGAACACGTGCTGGCAATGGCAAGTTCGCAAGACCACAAAGCCCGCGATAACGGCGATAAAGGCCCGAATACGGGCGGCATGGGTGCGTATTCCCCCGCGCCTGTGGTGACACCGGCAATGCACGAACGCATTATGCAGGACGTGATTTACCCCACCGTGCGCGGCATGGCGGCGGATGGCATTCCCTACACCGGCTTTTTGTACGCGGGTGTGATGATTAATGCGCAAGGTGTGCCGAAAGTGCTGGAGTTCAATTGCCGTTTTGGTGATCCCGAAACCCAGCCGATTATGGTGCGCTTGCAGTCCGATTTCGTGGGCTTGCTGGAAGCAGCGTTGGATGCGCGTTTGGATAAAGTCACCGCAGAGTGGGATAGCCGTGCGTCATTGGGCGTGGTGCTGGCGGCGGGTGGCTACCCGGATGCGTATCGCAAAGGTGACATAATCGGTGGTTTGGATGCTGCCGCCAAGCTCGACGGTAAAGTGTTCCATGCAGGAACGTCTGAACAGGACGGGCAAGTTGTTACCAACGGTGGACGCGTATTGTGCGCAGTTGGTTTGGGTAATAATGTTACCGAAGCGCAGGCGAATGCTTACCAGTTGGTGCAGACCATTAGCTGGGGTGACGTGTATTACCGCACGGATATTGGGCATCGGGCAGTTGCCCGCGAGCACAATGCCTGATTGCTATGGCGGGCTAACCACTCTGTTTCCCGCCTTACTTGTTATCGGGCGGTAATCAGCTTAACGTTATTGCCATACTTAACTACCCAGCAGGTCAATAACAATGACAGACGCCAGCCAACTCTACGCTGAGCTGATTACCAGCATCGGCGAAGACATTACCCGTGACGGGTTGCAAAAAACCCCGGAACGCGCCGCTAAAGCCTTCGGTTTTTTGACCCAAGGCTATCAGCAATCACTGGAAACCATCGTGAATGGCGCGGTTTTCGATTCTGGTAACGATGAAATGGTGGTGGTGAAAGACATCGAATTTTATTCCTTGTGCGAACACCACATGCTGCCCTTTGTTGGCAAGGCGCATATTGCGTACTTGCCCAAGGGCAAGGTGCTGGGGCTATCGAAGATTGCCCGCATTACCGATATGTTCGCCAGACGTTTACAGATTCAGGAAAACATGACCAAGCAGATTGCCGACGCGATTCAGCAAGTGACCGGCGCGGCAGGCGTTGGTGTGGTGCTGGAGGCTCAGCATTTTTGCATGATGATGCGTGGCGTGCAAAAGCAGCAATCCTCCACGGTAACGTCGATGATGTTAGGGGAGTTCCGCGAGAATAGCCGCACGCGCCAGGAATTCCTGCAACTGATCAAGGGGTGAGGTAGGTGTATCTACTTGCCGGTGACGACATCGGCAACAGCGCCACCCACCTGAAACGGCACTTTTGCCACCCCAATGGCGGTGCCAGCGGCAAGACCAACAGCGCTGCTAGCAACTTGTACGGCGCAGCCCTGCAAGAGCACGCTGCTCAGTAATACGGTCAGTAATAACGTTTTTTTCATCATGAAGCCCTTGCTCTCAAGGTTAAATGGAAAAAGGGGTCTTGATCAGGTTGCGCGGCAAACCTCGCCCTTCAGGGCGGGGAGGATAGCGCGG
>CAYQTB010000124.1:0-6695 GCA_964420315.1 uncultured Thiothrix sp.
TTAAGGGATTTCATGCTGCTTGGGGGAGAGGGGAGAACTTACGACTGTTGAGTCACTAAACACACGCCGATCATAGGGAGGCTTCGCCTCCCGCGCTATCCTCCCGCCCTGAAGGACGGGGCTTGCCGCGCAATCTGGTCAAAATCACCGTTTTAAAAGGGGGTGATTCCGTTTTTGTTTACGCTGGGCGGCTGGTGGTGGGGCTTTCGCGACATGGATTTGGGTAGATGGGCGGCAATACCACACTCGCGGCGAATACGGTGGCGTTGACGACCTTGGGTTCCTTGCTGACCACGAATGCAGGGATCGTGGCACTGCAAGGGCGCGGCTTGATGTGAGAGGCGACGGGTGTTACAAAAATAACGGGTCAGCCACGCCCGCCTCAAGAAAGCCTTTGGCGCGGAGCAGGCAGGAATCGCATTGCCCGCAGGGTTTGCCGTCATCACTGGGATCGTAGCAACTGCTGGTCAGGCTATAGTCTACGCCAAGTTCCATGCCCTTGATGATAATGTCGGCTTTGCTCATCTGGATTAACGGGGCGTGGACGGTGAGTTTATTGCCCTCAACCCCGCTTTTGGTGGCAAGGTTTGCTAACGTTTCAAACGCGCTGATGAATTCCGGGCGGCAATCGGGGTAGCCGGAATAGTCGAGTGCGTTGACTCCCACGAAGATGTGCTTGGCGTGCAGTACTTCCGCCCAGCCGAGCGCAAACGAGAGGAAAATGGTATTGCGGGCAGGAACGTAGGTGATCGGGATGTCAGTTTCCATTTCGGCGGTGTCGCGTCCCTTGGGAACCGCAATATCAGCCGTCAACGCCGAACCACCAAAAACACGCAGGTTGATGTCAGCAATGACGTGTTCCTTGACCTGCATCACAGCAGCAACGCGCTGTGCGGAAGCAAGTTCGACGCTGTGGCGTTGCCCGTAGCGGAATGAGAGTGCGTAGGGTTCATAGCCTTGCGCTTTGGCAATGGCGAGGACAGTAGTGGAATCGAGTCCGCCACTGAGAAGGATGACTGCTTTATTCATGGGTTGGTAGGGGTTCGGCTTGGAATCAAGCGGGAATTATGGCGCAGGTGCGGGCGAGGCGCTATGTTTACAGGGCGATCGCATATAAATACTCACGCAAACAAGACTTATGCTGCAACGCAAACGCACCCCGGCACATGATTTGCTTGAAATGAGGTTGTGTGCATAACATTAATAAGAATTAATTTCATCTAAACACACATTAACACTTGCCAACACAAATGCTAACAATTATCATTAAATCTCTGACTACCCCTAGTTTATCTGCGCAAGCCAGCTCTACACCAGCCCAGCCAGCGTTCTTTTTTAAACACGATGGAAAAAGACGTTACCGCTATGTGCTTCAAACAACCCTACAGCCGCAATCCACGCATTAGCGGCTTGCAACAAGAACGTGATCAACTCGCGGCTGACCTTGCGGAACTGCAAAAAGACCTAAAAATCGTACAGGGTTTCATCCGCCACAAACAACAAAAACTCCGTGCATTGAATCAGGAATTGGTCAACAAAACCCGGCAGGTACGCCCCGTCTTGACCTGCTTAACGGGGGGCTTAGCACCTCCCTAAGCAGCAAGTGCCTAAATAAAGCCTAGCCATCCACGCTTGCGTTGGTAGCCAATTAACCTTGTTGAAATTTAAGGAAAATTTGTATGCCATCCGCAACGTCAAAATCGTTAGTCTTATCCTGTTCACTGTTAACCCTTGCGACCATTACCACTACCGCAAGTGCCGAGGATGTGTTTTCACTGGATACCGTGGTGGTCACTGCCTCCAAATCCGCACAAAAACAGCGAGAAGCTGACCGCACCACGACCGTGATTAATGCACAAGACATCCAAAGCAAGCAGATACAATCCGTGGATGACCTGTTCCAGTACACCCCAGGAGTCACGGTAGCCGGAGCAAACCCTAGAAAGGATGGCAATATCAACATCCGTGGCATGGAGGGCAACCGGGTGCTGATCACGGTGGACGGCGTGAAACAGCCCAAGCATGTCGATTCCGGCGGCATGAAATCCAGTCGGCACTTTGTGGATGCCAACACCATCAAACAAGTGGAAATTGTTCCAGGCCCCGCCTCTTCCCTGCACGGCAGTGACGCGCTAGGTGGTGTGGTCGCGTTCGTGACCAAAGACCCCAAAGATGTCTTGCGCAAGGAAGGCAATGGCGTTGGTGGCAGCCTTGCCAGCCGCTATGACAGCGGCAACAAAGGCACTGCCAATACCCTGAGCGTTGCCGGGCGTAAAGACAAGCTGGAAGGCATGTTAATCTATACCCATAGCGAATCCAACGAAACCAAAAACAACGGGGAAGTCGGTGGCTTTGGCGCAAACCGCGAACTCCCCAACCCCACCGACAATAAAGACGACAGCGTACTAGGGAAAGTCAAGGTGGAGGTTGGCAACGGGCAAACCGTGAAATTGACAGGCTCACACGTCAAATCCCGTACCGACAACAAAGACCTCAGCGGCTCCACCACCGGCACCAACAGCTACACCGACAGCAAGGAACGCCAGCACCTTGGCGCTGAATACACCTTGGAGCGTGAAAACCGCCTGTTTGATGACATGACACTCAAACTGGATAGCCAGCAAGCAAAAACCCGCCAATTGTGGGATTTTACTTCCAGCAAAACCGATTACACATACAACGAAGGCACCTTGGCACTGAATGCGGATTTCACCAAGAAACTGAACCAAGGTGCCAACCAACACCAAGTCAGCTACGGTCTGAGCCGTGAGGACACCAACTTCGACCAATCACGCATCAGCCGGGGGGTCGATGGCAGAATTGTTCCCGAAGTGGATAGCAAAATTTCCAGCTTATACCTGCAAGACCAAATCACCATCGGGAAAACAGGCTGGCGTGTTACCCCCGGATTACGCCATGACGACTACGAACTCGCGCCCAAAGTGGATGCCGCCTACCTTGCCGCCAGCAGTACCTACCCGACACCCACCGGCAACAAACGGCGCAAAACATCCTACAAACTAGGTGCTACCTACGACCTTAATGACAAGCACCAAGTGTTTGGGCAATTTGCCCAAGGTTTCAAGACCCCTGATGTTCCGCAAATGTACAGCCACGTGGCAAATCCTTCTGCCCGTTACAAACAAATTCCCAACCCCAACCTGAAACCAGAAAGCAGTGAAGGTATTGAACTGGGCTACCGTTTCAAGGGCGAACGGGGCGATGTGGAAATCGTCGCGTTTAACAATGCCTACGAAGATTTTATCAGCAACGTCACCATCGGCAGCGAACTGCCGACGTTTGCTACTGTCGGTCAAAACCAGAACCTGCAAAATGTCAAAATCAAAGGCGTTGAAGCCAAAGGCAGCGTGGATTTAACCAGCAACGTGACGCTGCGTGGGGCAATCGCCTATGCCAAAGGCACGCAAGCACTCAATGGGTCGCGCCAGCCGGTAGACAGCGTTTCACCCTTACACGGCACATTGGGGGTCGGTTACGATGCTGCGTCCCAATGGGGAACGGAACTCACCGTGCGTGCCGCGCAAGGCAAGAAAGCCAGTGATGTTGCCAGAACGGCACCTTTCATACCCGCAGGCTATGCTGTCGCCGACCTGACTGCCTACCGCAAACTCGGCAAAAACGTGCGGGTGGATGCGGGTGTGTTCAACCTCACTGACAAAAAATACTGGGAATGGGAAACCGCCCGCAGCCTGCCTTCCACCGGTGGTGGACAAGCACGCCATACCGAACCTGCCCGCCATGTCAAAGTTGGTTTGACGTGGGATTTCTAAAGGATACCGCCATGAAACCCCTAACCCATTTGGCAGCACGCCACCCACTCATGCGCTTCAACCCGGTGGTTACCGCCGCCAATGATGCGAGCAATCAAGCGGCATCCAGTCACAACGAAGCCACCATTATGGCGGGGTTAGTCGGGCAACAAGCCAAACGCCTGCACAACGATTGGAAACAATTGCTGATACGTCTGAGCCGTTTGGGTGGAACCTTATTCATCACTCGACACGGCAAGACCAGCCATGAGAAATTGCTGCGCCTTTACAAAATAGCCCTTTCGGGCAACACCGCCAGTATTGTGGATCAGGATGGTAGTCTGGAACTCGACCTCAGTCACTGGCATTGTGCATTTGCCCTGCACGACCTGTGTGAGCCGGACAAAGCCTGCGTCAGCTTTCATTTTTTCGACATTCACGGCAAATTGCTGCACAGCATTTACCCGACACTCTCTTGCAAAGAGTTGGGGTCAGAATGGCTGTTACCGTTGTATGCGGTTGATCAAACATCAGAAACGTTTTTATTGCCACCGAGTCTCCCTCACAAACGGCGTACTTCAGCGTCAACGGATGTTTGCTCACTGGTGGCACATTGGCGGCATTTGCAAAGTTGCCATGCCATTCCGGTGATCCTTCAGAAACACCAACTGACGCGCTGGCAAGCTATCCAACTCTTGCCGCGTGAATATGTGCAGCCTGCACGAACCGATGCTATCCGCCAAGCGCTGGAACAAGCACGCGCCCAACAACTGGAGGTGTGGTTATCCCTGCATAACCCCGGCATTACCCAAACGCACATTGGTATTCCCGATTTGACCCGCCCGGATGCGGTATGCAATCGCTCACAAGATGCGTGGTTTCGCCTGCATCTGAATGACAGCGACCAACACAGTACGTGGGTTGTCCACAAACCTACTCAGTCAGGCATGGTGTCTTCACTGGAAAGTTACGACTGCAATGGTGAGTTAGTGTTGATGCTATCCGCCAAACCCTCCGCCAATTTGCCGCACACGCTGCACTGGCAACAACTGTTACAAGATTTTGCCGCCAAGACGGCTTGAACCCAACCTGAGCACACGATCATGACAATTCAACCCCGCGACCTGAACGACGTAATGGCAGAATTCCGTAACTTCCACCACGAATTTGAAACCCTGCTGATGGCAACCTGCAACGCCCACGGCGAACCGGATGCCAGTTACGCGCCCTACATCGAACACCTCGGCAACTATTACGTGTACGTGAGTGAACTGGCGACGCATACCGAAAACCTCACCAGCACGGGGCGGTGCAGCGTCTTGTTTATCGAGAATGAAACCGCAGCCAAGCATGTCTTTGCCCGCCGCCGCGTCACGCTACGCTGCGAAGCAGAAGACATCCCGCGTGACACGCAACACTTTGAGCAGGTGCTGGATTTGTTCGTGGCACGTTTTGGCAAATTCATGACGATGATGCGCAAACTCGCCGACTTTCACCTGTTCCGCCTGCAACCGCAATCCGGCGGCTACGTCGCAGGCTTTGCGCAAGCGTACACGCTCAGCGGCGAAAACCTGAACGAAATCCGCCACCGCAATGAGAAAGGTCATCGCAGCCCGGACAAGGCTACCGAAACCGAACTGGACGATGTGCGGGAAGGCAGCAACGGGACAAACGGATGAACCTGATCGAAGACTCCTGGGAATTTGAAGCCGCGTGTGCGCAGATACGCAGCCTGCTGCCACCAATCGGCAGTTGCCAGATACACCAGATGACAGATGCCATCATGCGTGATTTCGTGGCGATGACCCGCCTTGCCGAACACGGCATGGTGCTGAAACCGCATGAGTTGACTCGCGAAGGTACGCTCATGCTCGACCTGCTGGACAAACTGTTCTTCACCCTGGGCAACAATCCAGCCAGTGACCAGCCCATCAAACGGCTGGCGTTATCGACAGGGGTATGGATTGTGCAACACGGTGGCTCTTTGCAGGAAATGGGGCTGTTGGTGAATGCCGTCGCCACGTTTGCCAACCAAAGCAGCCGCCAACAAGATTTGGAGGCTCTGTACGAAGCCAGTGTCTACCTGCTGGTCGGGGCGGACGAGTTCATCAAGGCCGACCTGGACAAACGCGACACCATGCGCCCTTGGCGTTTGCTCAACCTCAACCATGGCATTATTGCCACCCGCACCAACAATATCGAGGTGATGAAACGGGCTTATGGCTTTCTGATCCAGCACTTGCCCGAAGAAGCCCCCCATTTCTTCAAGATGGCAAAGCAAAAGGTGCAAAGCCAACAGCACCCGCAGCACGTGCGCAACCTGGTGACGCAATACCAGCACTTGTTCTCGGCAAGCACCCCGTCTCCTGACGGAGAAGCGCTGACCTTGCATTAGTACCGCTCAGGCAAATTGAATGGTAACCATTGAACAGCAACACAAGGACATTTCACATTGGAAACACTCACACTTTCACGCCGCCGCTTTTTACAAGCGGCATTAGCCGCCGGTTGCGCCGCAACCATTCCCGGCTTGGCTCATGCCTATAGCCCGGAAAAGGTGAAAACCAACGCCCGCATTGTGATTCTCGGTGGCGGCTCTGCGGGTATTACCCTTGCCAACCAATTCAACAACGCATTGGACGGTGCAAAAATCACCGTGATTGACCCCCGTAAAGACCACTGGTACTGGCCGGGATTCACGCTGGTCGGTGCTGGCATCAAACCCGCCAGTTACGTGCAACTGGGGGACATTTCCCAGTTTATCAGCAGCGACACAGCGCGTTCTATTGAATGGCTGCACACCAAAGCCAAGGAAATCGACCCCGAAGCACGCAAAATCCATACCGAAGACAACGGCATCGTGGAATACGACTACCTCGTGCTTGCCTTGGGGCTGTCTTATGACTACAACGCCATTGAAGGCAT
>CAYQTB010000125.1:0-6664 GCA_964420315.1 uncultured Thiothrix sp.
AACAACCCGTTCAGGCTGCCGCACCAGCGGTAGTTGTGGAACAACAACCCGTTCAGGCTGCTGCACCAGCGGTAGTTGCGGCACAACAACCCGTTCAGGCTGCCGTACCAGCGGTAGTTACGGAGCAGCAAACGCAAGCGGCCGCACCTGTTGTAGTTGGTACGCCAGCGGATTTGTTGCGTGCGGCACGTGAAGCGTACTGGGCAAATGAATTGGATAGAGCAGCAGGTTTATACAATGATTTGCTCAAGCAAGCGCCTGATTCTTTAGAATATAAAGGTGAATTGGCGAACGTGTACTGGAAGCAGGGCAACGCACAGCAGGCCGCTACTTTGTTCGCTGAAGTCGCGCCTAGGCTTGCGGCACAGGGGCGTGTCACTGAAGCATTAAACATGAAGTTGTACGTGGATATGGTAAACCCTGAGCTTGCTAAGCAAATTGATGCTGCCCTAAAAAAATAAAATAGGGTAGGATTGTGTCAGTAGTTGCGCAGGATCAAGTTGCAATATCTTGACCTGCCACTACTGTTGCATTGCATGTAAAAGAATAAGCTGAAACAGCAAAGGATGTCGGTGAGATAGCATTTATGAAAAACGCATCGGATAGTGCGTGATACGCATTCACAGTAGCAGGGGTATTGTCTAGGGAGACAGTCGCGCCTCGAAATCAGGAGTTAGGTATGAAAACGAATGAAAAATCCGCAGGGATTAACGACATTGAAAATGAGTTGCACGATGTCGAGGATGAGTTGCAGGATTTTGAGGAGCGGCAGGTTAATGTAACTCGTACCTTGCAGATGATTGTCTACCCGGCAATGGTGGCTTTCATTATTCTTTCTGCCTACGGTTTTTATTTGGTTCAATCCTTGACCACGGACGTCCATCGTCTTACTTCAACTATTGCGGATATGCACACGTCAGTTGATACCAATATGACAAAAATGACGGATTCGATTGCATCCATGAATTCCCAAATGGGTAGCCTAGTAAACTCAACCAGTCAAATGACCAGCAACATTGTTGGCATGAATAGCAGCACTCAAGATATGGCGGGCAACATCCAACAGATGAATGCCTCTACTCAAAATATGGCCGTTTCCACTTATAATATGCAGCGCGATATGTGGAGCATGAACAAAAATATTTCTGGACCGATGAAAATGTTTAACAAATTCAGTCCATTTGGCAGTGATACGACCTCCCCTTATGTGGTTCCGCCTCCCGCAGTTGCTACGCCGTACTATAATTATTATCCTTCACCAGCCGGTACGGTTGCGCAAGGTGTAGCGATCCAGCAGCAAGTTGTGCGACCTGCGCCAGTCGCTCCGCAGCCAGTGGTGGAAACCCCGACTAGCCAACCCCCAGCGATTGATTCCACAACAGCAAAAGATGGACACAGCTCACTGATAACGGAAGATGATAAGTTCGCTTCCCTAAATAGTAAAGGATAGATATGACACCAGCCAAGCGCATGGAGCAACGCCTGAGGCGGTTGCAGGAACACCTGAAACGTGAAAATCCGGTGTTAGTTGAGGCAGTTAACCAGTATCGTGAACTGGATGCTGTTGCCCAGAAGCTTGGCTTATTGCATGGTGGTGAGTCTTACGCGACGCAGATTTCATGGTGGCCGATGATTTCTATTTTAGGAACATTCTCGGCAGGTAAATCCAGTTTTATCAATACGTTTCTGGATATGGATTTACAACGCACGGGCAATCAGGCGGTGGATGACCGTTTCACCGTGATTACCTTTAGCCCGGATAATCAGGTGCGCACCTTGCCCGGTTTGGCGCTGGATGGCGACCCACGCTTTCCTTTTTATCAAATCAGTGAAGATATTGAACATGTCTCCAAGGGTGAGGGGGCTAAGATTGATAGTTATCTTCAGATGAAAGTTGCGCCCAGTGAAAAGCTTCGTGGCAAAATTTTGATTGATTCACCAGGGTTTGATGCCGATGAACAGCGTAAAGCCACTTTGCGGATCACTGACCACATTATTGAACTTTCCGATTTGGTGATGGTGTTTTTTGATGCGCGTCATCCTGAACCGGGGGCAATGCAGGATACCTTAGAACATCTGGTTAAAGGTGCGATGCGCCGCAACGATAGCAGCAAATTTCTGTTTATTCTTAATCAGATTGATACCTCGGCACGCGAAGATAACCTTGAAGACATCGTATCAGCTTGGCAAAAAGCTTTGGTGCAACAAGGGCTTTCTGCTGGTAGTTTCCATATTTTATTTAACGATAAACTCGCTGTACCCGTAGCCGATGAGAATGTCTGGGCGCGTTATGTGGCTAAGCGCGACGCAGATTACCAGCGTATTATGACGCGGGTGAATGGGGTGAATATTGAGCGTGTTTACCGGATTGTCGGGGCGATGGAATCGCAAGCTAACGAGATTGAACAGCAAGCTATACCGCGTATTCGTGAGGCATTACAACGTTGGCGAAAACAAGTGCTGGCAGCAGATGCGTTGGTATTTGGCTTGTTAGCGGTGGCTTTGTTGGCGATGAGTATTGAGTTTGGTTATTGGGAAGGGTTGTTATTCAATCCGCCTTGGCTGGCAGCGTTTGCGGGCAACTTTTGGGCAACTGCCGGGGTGGCGGCTGTTATCGCTCTGTTAGCGTTGGGATTGCATTACTGGATTCGCAAGCGCCTAGCAAAGCGGATTGCAGCAACGCTCAGTAAGAGTGAATCTTATGGCAATCTGTCAGCCGCTTTCCTGAAAAGTACTGTATTTTGGCGCAGTATTTTTCAATCGTCACCCGCAGGTTGGGGCGGCAGGACGCGGCGGCGGCTAGATACTATCCGCCATGCGACTGATCGTTTTGTACAGCATTTGAATGATCGTTTTACCAGCCCTTCCGGTGAGCAGCATAAACCTAAGTCTGCTTAGAGCATGTTGTCTAGGCATAGTGTTATTGCTTACCTCCTGTGAGCAGCGTAATTTCGCGTGGTATTTGGAAGGAATGCAGGGTACAGCGCTATGGCACGTCACCCTCACGAATCCTCCTGCCGCGCTGACCAAAGCCGAGTTACTCGCAGGCTTGAATCAAACCTTCGCACAAACTAACCAATGGTTGGCGACGTGGGATGAGACCTCAGTATTGGCGCAATTTAACCGGTATCAGGGGACTGACTGGTTTGCGGTTGCGCCAGAATTGGCACAACTGGTTGATCTTACCCTGCAAATCAGCCAGCAAAGCAATGGCGTATACGATGTAACGGTCGGACCGTTAATCAAGTTATGGGGATTTAATTCGCATGATGGTTCGACCGTTGTACCTGAGCAGGCGGCTATTGATGCCGCGCGGGCTAAAGTGGGCTACCAGAAATTGCAAGTGCGCCTTGAACCACCGGCTTTACGTAAATCCCAAGCGGATGTGCTGGTAAATCTTTCTTCGGTGGCAGACGGTTTCGCGGCTGATCAGGCAGGGCGCTACCTTGAATCGCTGGGTGTGCGTGATTACATGGTGGAAATCGCGGGAGAAGTACGTACCCGTGGCTTGAGTCCCCGTGGTGATGCTTGGCGTATTGCGATTGAGAAGCCGGAGGAAGAGGGGCGAGTCATTCAGAAGGGTGTGAATTTGCAAGAGACTGGTCTGGCAACGTCGGGAGATTACCGCAACTTTTTTGTCGCAGGGGGGAAGCGTTACTCGCATACCATGAATCCTGTAACAGGCGTTCCGGTGACGCATAACCTTGCATCGGTATCTGTCGTGGCGGCGGATGCAACGTTAGCAGACGCTTATGCGACCTTGCTAATGGCTTTAGGTGAGAAACGGGGGAAAATTTTTGCTGATACGCATGGTATTAATGCGTATTTTATTTGGCGAACTGACCAAGGGTTTGAAACTGCCGATACAGTGGGTTTTCGGAAGGTATTGGGCGAAGAATAACAACTTTAAATTGTATAATTAATTTACTATTTTAAATAAAAAATATAATCATATGCGTGTGATTTCTTTTTGATCAATTTTTATCTGCTTGTTTTTGTTTCATTTTTATCTGTAAGGGTTTGTTGCAGTGAAAATGAACCAGCGATTTTTCTGGGCTGTGCTATAACCTTTTTTAGCCTGAGTGATGATGGCTGAAATTTCTTTGTTTAAGATATATTAGGATAATAGTTATGCCAGAAGTTTTTGCTCCCAAAGAAATCCCAGTAATTAAAAAAAGCGGTCTTGTGTTGGCGGTGATTTTGTGTGCATCTCTATTGAGTGCGTGTGATTGTGATGGTGATTGTGATGCGGGCAGCGCGAGCAGTGGGGTTAGTGCTACTACACCTACTACACCTACTACACCTACTCCTGTTGTTACCCCTGCGCCAGTGACACCAGTCGCGCCGACGCCGCCAACGGCCAGATGCGCTGACTCACGTTTCTGTAAAATTGGCAGTGATGGTGAGTTGCTTGACGATTCTGCTACATCTTGGTCGTGTGTGCGTGAAACCATTAATGGTGGTGTGAATTATTGGGAAGTTAAGAGTGATGATTCCGGTTTGCGTGATAAAGACTGGACGTATGCTAAAGCCGGTGCCGCTGGTGCTTGTGGTGGTACTTTGACAACATGCTCCCCTGATGCCTATGTGGCTGCGGTGAATACGCCAACGACTAATCGCCCTTGTGGTCCTGCACGTGCCTGCCGTTTGCCGACACATGCGGAATTGATTTACTTGGCTCTCCCTGCTGAAGCGTTTCCGCAGCCTGATGGTAATGCGAAGCGGTCAACGGTAACACGCAGCTACGCCCCCGTTCCCGCATTTTTCCCAGATGCTGTGACCGATGCTTTCTACTTTAACTCTTCGGATGCACGGCAGGTGAACTATTCTGCGGTTATCCCGGCTGGCAGTGCATTCAACAATGTGTCCGATGAGGGCATGGCTCCCTCTGCTGGTCCTGAGTTGGCAGGTCATGTGCGTCTGATTTGTAATTAACAATCGTCAAGAAGGGACGGGGAGGATTTGTCCTCTTCGTCCTTTTAGCCGTTCACTATGTCCAGTCATCATAAAAAATCATTATTAATACGAATGATTGCTGATTAAGCGCGGATACGTAACTCTCGATGGTATGTGGCGGTCTTAGTGCCGCCACAACCGTTTTTGTCACCACGATTGTTAGCCAATTTCCTGAATATTTTAGTTACGTTGAACATTTTAAATAATCAACGGTCATAATCGGTGATGCAGGCATTGATACGCCGGTATCAAGTCGTGGACTCCTCCGACAATCTTCCTCCTCGCCACCAGACGGGGAGGTATTTTTCCTCCACAGCAGTGAGGGCTACTGTGAAAATAATTCATTACTGTCTATCAGCGTTGCTCCTGTTCGCCGTGGCGGGATGTGATCGGCTGGAACAAGATATGCTATCCGCACCCGATGACACGTCGATTGACCGTTATGGCTTGGATACTGTGAAGCTGGGTGAAAAACGTCCAGAAGCAGTCAAGCAATTGCAAGCGTTACTGGATAAACCGATGCAATGCAAATCCGGTAAAACGGGCTTGGGTGACAAGCGCAAAGCTTACCGTTTGGAAGAATGCAGTGCTGTGCCAGCCAATGGCAGTGTCGGTCAGTTATGGGATGAAAACCTCAGTTTTTTCAAAGCCGTTTTTGTGGAAGACCAATTATGCAGTTTGGAATTACAACTGAATACGACCGGTGATTACAAGGCGTTATACGATGCTCACGGCAAGAAAATTCTGAATCTGTTTGGTAAGCCCGATGAGGCAAAAGCCACGGGGGTGTTGTGGCAACGTGAGAGCGACGAAGTGACACTCAACGATTTAGGTGATGGCAAAGTCAGGCTAGAAATTCGCAACAAGCAGGTTATGCAAGCCTTGCATCACAAGGGATAAGGAAGGGCAAAGGGGCGGGTGGGGCATAATGTTGCTATGATACTGGTGTTATGGATTTGCCAGTGTTGTTATGCCCCGCATTATTTTATTCAACAAACCGTTTGACGTACTCTGCCAATTTACCGATCAGCAAGGCAGGGCTACACTCGCCGACTACATTCCCGTGCAGGATGTTTATACCGCCGGGCGTCTCGACCGCGATAGCGAAGGCTTGCTGCTGTTAACGGATGATGGCAGTTTGCAACACCGCGTTGCCGATCCTAAACACAAAACCAGCAAAACCTATTGGGTGCAAGTCGAAGGTGCGCCAACCGATACCGATTTGCAGCCGTTACGCCAAGGTATTCGTTTGAAAGATGGCATGACCCGCCCAGCAGACGTGCGCGTGATGGCTGAGCCTCCCGGTTTGTGGGCGCGTGTGCCACCGATTCGGGTGCGCCAAAGCATTCCTGATTCTTGGCTGGAAATTACCATTAGTGAGGGGCGTAATCGGCAAGTACGGCGTATGACTGCGGCGATTGGTTTCCCTACCTTGCGTTTGATTCGTTATCGGATTGGTCAGTGGACTTTGGATGATCTAGCAAGTGGGGAATGGCGTGAAATACTGTAAAAGGCTATTGGTGTAGAGACGCAAAATCTTGCGTCTCTACAAGTGTGCTGAGTTGTGTGACCGCGTGGCGGTCGCCTGCCGGATCAGGAGGCTTTCTCAGTGGTATTCACACAGGCAACCTCTTTTTGGCTGCCATCTTCAAAGTAAGCGGTCATTCTAGCACGTCGAAGACATCGCCAAACAAATCCGAGCGCAATG
>CAYQTB010000126.1:0-6435 GCA_964420315.1 uncultured Thiothrix sp.
GGCTGTCTCCTAACGCTTTGCTGGGTTTTTAGGGGGGAAGTCATCACTGTTGAGACATAAACCGTGAGTTCCTTGTCTTTGACCACCAGTTCGAGGTGGTAGGCATCGGTCATGCGGATTTGTCCGCCATGCGGCGTTGGCTGGCTATCGAGATATTCATCGGTGTGTGCCAGCGCGTAGCCAGCGACCAACAGCGAGGCAGCAAACAGGGTGGTTTTAAACAGTTTCATGAAAATCTCCTTGAGTGGATAACAAATGGTGTAATGGTCGCTCGCCCCAGCGGTAAAACAGCACGGGAGTGAGCAGGGTATCCAGCAGGGTGGAGCTGACCAGCCCGCCGAAAATCACCAGTGCGACCGGGTGCAGGATTTCCTTGCCGGGATCACCACTGGCTAAAATCAGCGGCAACAAGGCCAACGCTGCTACCAGCGCAGTCATCAACACCGGGGTCAGTCGCTCCAGACTGCCGCGCACGATCATCGGGATGCCGAAAGTTTCGCCTTCATGCCGCACCAGATTAATGTAATGGCTGATTTTGAGGATGCCGTTGCGGGTCGAAATCCCCGCCAGTGTGATAAAACCGACCAGACTCGCGACAGACAGCGTCTGCCCCGCCAGCCACAATGCCACCACACCGCCCACCAGTGCCAGCGGGATATTACCCATGATAATGAGCGTCAACACGCTGGATTGGTAACGGCTGTACAACACCAGAAAAATCAGCGTCAGTGACACCAATGCCAACAATCCGATCAGGCGGCTGGCTTCCTCTTGCGCCTGAAACTGCCCTTCCAAGCGGGTGAAATAGCCTTCGGGCAGCGGAAACGTTGCCAATTCTGCCCGAATCGCTTGCACCACCGCTGCCATGTCCGCGCCAGCGGCGGCATTGGCGGACAGCACCATGCGGCGGCGGCTGTTTTCGCGCACGATTTGGTTGGGGCCGCTGCTGTCTTCGATGCTGGCAATTTGCTGCAAGGGGATGTAACCGGAAGGGGTTTCCACCAATAAGTTGCGTAAGCCGTGCGCGGTGCGGTCAGCGTCTTGCAGGCGAATCACGACATCAGCGCGGCGGTTATTGTCCAGCACTTGGGCAACGGTTGCGCCATTGGCAAGGGTTTCGAGTGCCTGATTGATGCTGGCAGGGGTAACGCCGTATTGCTGCACTTTGCTGTAATCCACCCGCACCTGCAACTGCGGGATGCGCACTTGCTTTTCGAGCTGCAAATCGACCACACCGGGAATCGCCGCCAAGCGGGTTTGCAGTGCCGTTGCCAGACTGCGCAAGGTGTCGGTGTCATCGCCAAACACTTTCAAGGCAATTTGCGCCCTGACCCCAGAGAGCATGTGATCCAGACGGTGCGAAATCGGTTGCCCGATGTTGATGGAAGCCGGGATCACCGCCAATCGGCTGCGGATGTCCGCCAATACCGCATCACGCCCACGTTCCGAAGGTGCTAAATCCACGTCAATTTCGCTGGAATGCACCCCTTCCGCGTGTTCATCCAATTCGGCGCGTCCGGTGCGCCGCCCAACCTGTTTCACCTCCGGCACTTGCAGCAACAGGTTTTCTGCCAGCGTACCAATGCGGCTGGATTCCGTCAGCGAAATCCCCGGTTGCAATATCATGCTGATCGTCAACGTACCCTCATTGAACGCGGGCAAGAACGCACGCGGAAAAAACGGAATGCTGGCAATAGCGATCAGCACCACGATCAACGCGCCGCTTAGCAATAGCCTGACGTGACGAAATGACCAGTGCAGCACGCGTGTATCGACACGTTTGAGAAAGCGAACTAGCGGGGAGTCGCCTGACTCTCCCGTCGGCTTCTCTTTTCTCAACAAGTAATAACACAGCACCGGTGTGACCGTCACCGCCACTCCCAGACTCGCCAGTATCGACACAATGTAGGCAATGCCCAGCGGGGTAAACAACCGCCCCTCAATTCCCGCCAGAAAGAACAGCGGCACGAACACCAGCACCACAATCAGCGTGGCATACACCACCCCGGAACGTACTTCTTTCGATGCCGCAGCGATCACCTGCAAGGCGGGTAACGGTTGTGGTCGCAAGGCATTCTGGCGCAGGCGGCGCAGCACGTTTTCCACATCCACCACCGCATCATCCACCAGTTCACCCAAGGCAATCGCCAAACCGCCCAGTGTCATGGTGTTGACCGACAAGCCAAACGCATGGAACACCAGTGCCGCAGCCAGCAATGACAGCGGGATGGCAGTCAAGGAAATCACGGTGGTGCGCACATTCAGCAGGAATAAAAACAGCACGATCACCACCATGATTGCCCCGTCACGCAAGGCTTCCTTCACATTGTTGACGGCGGCTTCAATGAAATTAGCTTGCTTGAACAGCAGGTTATCCGCCTTGATGCCCGCTGGCATATTGCGGTTGAGTTCTGTCAGCGCCGCTTCCACCTCGCGAGTCAGTTTGACCGTATCGACACTGGGCTGCTTTTGCACCGACAGGATGACCGCCGGTTTGCCCATGAAGCTAGCTTCACCGCGTTTAACACCCGCTGCAAAATCCACCTTTGCGACTTGCTGCAAGAGGATGGGTACGTTGTCGCGATGGGCAACCACCAGTTGTTGCATGTCTTCCAGTTTGGTGGTGCGCCCGATATTGCGGATCAGGTATTCCTGTGATTGCGCTTCCAGAAAGCCGCCACTGGTATTGCTGGCAAAGCCGTGCAACGCGGTTTGCAACTGGTCGAGGCTGATTCGCAGGCGTTCCATATTCGCCACATCCGGCGTTATACGGTACTGGCGCACTTCGCCACCCATCGGAATCACTTGTGATACCCCCGGAATCCCCAGCAAGCGCGGGCGCACCACCCACTCCGCCAAATCCCGCACCTCCATCGGTGTTGCCTTGCCAGCTTCCGCCGTCATCGCCACCAACAGAATTTCCCCCATGATCGAACTGATTGGCGACATTTGCGGCACAATCTCGGCAGGCAACTGGCTGCTGACTGCCCCCAACCGTTCCGACACTTGCTGGCGGTTGCGGTAAATGTCTGTCCCCCAGTCAAATTCCACGTACACAATCGACAGCCCCACACCGGAAACCGAACGCACCCGCGTCACACCTTCCAGCCCATTCATCGCGGTTTCCAGCGGGAATGTGACCAGTTGTTCGACTTCTTCCGGGGCCATGCCGTGGGCTTCGGTCATTAGGGTGACGGTTGGCTTGTTGAGGTCGGGGAATACATCGACGGGTAATTGCCGCAGGGTAAACAGCCCGTAGAGCAGCAACAGTACCGCCCCCATGAGCACGAATAGCCGTTGTTTCAGGCTGACATCAATAATGGCATTAAACATGGTAGCCCCCTAGCGCACTTGCGACAGCAACGCCGCGCCGTTCGTTACCACTCGGATGCTGCTGTTGGGCAAACCTTCGGTAATCACTACGGTGTCCGTATCCAGCGTTTGCGCTTTGACCACATAAGGGGTGAAGCGTTCGGCGGCGGTTTTAACCCACACGGTTGGCTGTTGTTGGTTGTTGTTGACCACGCTGCTGGCGGGCAGGGGTGTACCTTGGATGGTGGTGCGGGTTTGCACGGCGAGCTTTAGGGGTTGACCGACGGCGAGGGCAATTTCTCCTTTCTCTTCCACCTTAAAACGTAATGGGAGGGCTTGATTGCGGAGTTGTTGGCTGCTGCCGATGAAATCCAGTTGCAGGGTTTGTGCGTTGAGGGTGGCGGTTGCGCCGGTGATTTGCCCCGCTAAGCCTGCATCGTAGGCGAGTGCTTCGACTTGTAAACGAGCGGGGTCGATGATGTTAAACAGGGTATCGCCTGGATTGGCTTGTTGCCCCAGCGTGACGTTGGCACTGCTGATAATGCCGGAGAGTGGCGCGGTTAGGGTTTGTGGCTGTTGCGCGAGGCTGCCCTGCAAGGCTTTAAGGCGAGCTTTGAGGGTAGCAGCGGTGTTGCGGGCAGCATCGACTTCCATTTGCGGGATAACCCCGGCAATGCTGCTGAGCCGTGCGGCGTTTTTTTCGGCGAGTGCCAGTTCAGAACCGACTTCCGCGATCTTGTCTTGCTGGTCGCCCTTGTCGGTATTGCTGGCAGCAGGTTCGAGGATGGCGAGGGTTTGCCCCTTTTCCACGCGATTGCCCAAGGTGGGAAAACCTTGCGGCGGGGCAAGCACACGCCCACCCACGGTGGGTTGAATGAGGGCACTGGCATTCGGGTCACTGACCACGATTCCGTTAAGGGTGATGCTGTGGGCAACGCTTCGCGGTTTGCCGATGGTGGTGCGAATGCTTAGCACATGCTGGGCTGCTTTGGGGATGAGCAGGCTACCATCGATCAGGCGAGTGGGCTTGTCGTGCGCGGCGGGCAAGGCAAGGGCTGTGGTGGTTTCCTCCGCCTCGTGGCTGTGGTCTTCACCGCCGTGGGCAAAGGCAGCTTGCGGAAGTAAGGTGTCTTGCAAGAGATTTCCCCAGAATTTCCACCAAGGGGAGGCGTTGTTCTCGACTGCATCGTTGGTGACATCAGCCGTGATTTTTACCGTGCCGATCAATAAGTCATTCATGCCTTTAGCGAGGATGGTGGCGGTGATGTTGTAGTGCCCCGGCGTGCTAAGCCAGTCTGCATCCGTCTGGGCAATGCCGTTGGCATCGGTTTGCAGGGTGAGTTTCTTGCCCTTACTTTCTAGGTTCACTTTGGCATTGGGGATCGGTTCGTTAGTAGCGAACCTGTCGACATGCAGCGTCAGTTTGCCTGCGCTGATAATGCCGAGTAATTCCACGTCGGGTGAATTCAATTCCCAGCGTATCCCGCTGTTGGCGGGAGCGAGGATGGGGGGAGGGGATTCCTCGTCGTGGCTGTGGTCTTCGCCACCGTGAGCCAACACGGGTAAGGGGAGGCTTATCATACCCACAAGTAAGTAGCCGGTTAATACGGCAACAATCTGTTTTTTCATGGTTTTTATCCTGAACTGTGGATCGGGCTTTAGCCCGACAAAAACAACGTTGGGAGAGGGTGTCGGATTCAAGTCCGACCTACAGTTCAGGCGATGGGGGGGCGGTAGGGTATGTCAGTGGGTTCTGGCAATGCCTGTAGGGAGAGCATGGGGGGAATGAAACGGTGCGTTGGTAGCTCAGCAGGCAATACCGGTAAACTTAAAATAAATTGTGCCTGTTGGAGCTGATCGCAATAGCAAGCATCAGCGCAGATTTGCTCTGCTTGTTGGGGTTGCTGTTTTTGCACTCCAAGGTGGCAATGATGCCCCGTGCCTGGTGCGTCGATCACCGTTGCCATTGGCGGTTGGGTTGGCACGTGATGGCACACCATCGCCACTGACCAGACGGGCAAGGCGGTCATCAGCAAGACGAGGAATGTGACAAGGTGCTTGCGCATACGGTTAACGATCTACTGTTGTGGTGGCAGTTTTCAATTTAGCAGGATTTTCTGGTTCGTGCAAAAAGCTTCAAAAATAATGGCTAATGCCGTTACAGGGTTTTAGGGGTATTGATCAAACGCGGCACAATTTGGCGAACCACATCCATCGGCACGGCAAAACCAACCCCATCTGAACCCCCCGATAGGCTGTAAATGGCAACACTCACCCCAATAACCCGCCCGCTGCTGTCTAGCAAGGGTGCGCCGGAACTGCCGGGGTTAATGGCCGCATCGGTTTGGATTAAATCGCTGATGCCGCCGGTTTGCGGGTCGCCGAAATTACGTCCCAAAGCAGAAATAATGCCAGAAGTGAAGCTGCGACCCAAGTCGTAGGCGTTGCTGATGCTGTAAACCGATTGCCCGACTTTTAAGTTCTTACTACTCTGGGTGTGTGCGGGGGCGGGTAGGTTAGTGGTGTCACGCAGTTTTAAGACGGCTAAATCGTATTCGTTGTCCGAATTCACCACATCAGCTTGCCGTTTGCCTTGGTCTTCAAAGCTGACGGTCAGGGTTTCATAACCAGAAACCAAATGTTGAGTGGTGACAATATGTCCCTTCGTATCCCAAAGAAAGCCTGTACCCGTGGCAATTCCCCCAAACGCATCCGGCTCTTGTTCCTCAGCGTGAATGCATACTACCGCTGGATTGGCACGATCATAAATGGCAATCGTTTGCTGTTCTTCAATGTGCAGCAAGAGGCTACAGCCACTTAGCATAAAGCCCAATAAAGCGATGATAAGCAGATTTTTTTTCATTGCGTGACCAGTGTTTTGGTTCCTAGGAAGCACAAGGGTAACACAAATGACACGCGGGTTAGTGTCGTAAATGTATCAAATGTTGCTAAAAAGTCACATGGAAAATCAAGCTGATGGAATCGTGCGCGGCTTGACACTGGGCGCATCGCCGACCACCTTGGCAAAACGGCGCTAGAACCATTGACATCCCCCCTTTCCTTGAGGGAGGGGAGGATGTCAATTACACGGGGTTATTGATGTCCAGAAAATAATGTTCTACC
>CAYQTB010000127.1:0-6320 GCA_964420315.1 uncultured Thiothrix sp.
AATGTAGTCACATAGAAATAAAATCCCACTAATAAAGCGCCAAAAACTAGTTAATTTTCAACAAAGGTGTAGCCATTCCCAATAATTTCGCTGCTCGGTTCAAGCGCAAATCGAAGCAGGCAAACTGAACAGGTAATTGCGTCACTTGTTGAACATGCCTAGCCGTCGCCAGTTGCACACTGTCATAACCGCGCAAAGCAAACGTATCGGCAAATTCACCTGCCAATTCCACAACCGTTTGGCTAACATCCGTTACCAAGAAATCAGGCCAATCAGCTTTAATGGCTAACTTTGCCTGTTCCATGCTTGGCATATCGGCGGGAACCTCCCTGCTACGCCGCGCTAATGCCGCAAAAGCTTCTGCCCACGCAATGCGGCTTATCGCAACGGCTTCCGCCTGCGCGGAAAGCTCCCTCACTGCCAAGCTTTCCGCCTCAACAATATACAGCTTGATCAACGCTGACGTATCACAAAACAGAATCATCCGCGCATATCCAAAACGAGGTCAGACATGTTGTGTTCGGTGTGGCTCACCACCAAATTTGCCCCCACAGGTTTACGCCCTGACCAAGTAGCTCCCTGCGCTAATAACGCCTGAATACCGGGGTTTTCGGCGCCAGCGACACCCTGTAAGCGGGCAACAATACGCCGATGACTGGTGATGTCGATTGTCTCGCCACCACGGGTTTGCTGCAAATAATGCGACAAATGTGTCTTCAACTCACGAATAGAAACTTGCATTATAACCTCTTTTTTATCAACTTATACTGAATTATAGTCGCAACTGACAGCAGATTTCCAGCGCCCAGCCCGCCCTTACAGCGCGGCTAACGTCGGGTAAACCTTGCGGTATGCCGTCAACAAACGCTGGTGCGTGTCGCAACCGTGCAATTCCAACGTGGGAGCGCTAATGCCCCAGAAGCGCATACTGCCATCCAGCAAGGCTTGCGCCTGTTGCAGCGCGGTTTCACCGTACAATAAACCCACGTTTGGCATATAACCCGCCACATCATCCATGTCCAGCAAGGCTTCGATGCAGCGGTACACGCGGCGGCGCTCCTCATTGATTTGCTCGAAATGGCGAATCCACTGGCAACCTTCCCGAATCGCGTCCTCATCATCCACCACCAATGCCAGCAAGGTTTTCAACTCGCCTACCCGCAAATCCGCCCACAGCGAACCCGCATCCGGCGCTAAGCCAATCAGTGCTGCCACCGGTTGATGATCATCCAAACCCAGCTCTTCAATGGTATCGAATAGCTCGGTACATTCCTCATCTGCCAAATCCGGCAAATGCAGAATCGCCTCACGTACCGCATTGCCGGTGTTGTTGTTATCCCACTCCAAATCCTCAACCTGATAAATTTCCGACATTTCCGGCACAATAATACGGCAGGCATACACGCCTAAATGCTCGAAATCCATAATGTAGATGTCGAAATCATCCGCATGGATGCGCTCCATCAGATGCTGGCACTCCTCCTCGGTCGTACCACTGAAATTCCAGTCGACAAACTCATAATCGGGTTCATTCCATAAGAAATCCCAGTGCATCGATCCGCTAGAATCAATGAAATGCGTTTCCAAATTTTGCGGGGAAGCCACGTCATCCAGCTCAAAACTCGGCTCAGAAAAACCTGCCAAGCGATCCAATGCCCTGCCCTGCAACAATTCCGTGAGGGAACGTTCCAGCGCCACTTCAAAACGCGGATGCGCCCCAAAACTGGCATACACCCCCTGATCGTCCGGGTTCAGCAACGTCACGCACATCACCGGGTATTGCCCGCCTAATGAGGCATCTTTCACCAAAATCCCAAAACCAGCGGCGCGTAATTCCATAATCCCCGCCTGAATATGCGGATAACGCGCAATAATCTCCTCCGGTACATCGGGCAGACAGATTCCTTCCGCAATAATGCGGAACTTAATGTGGCGCTCGAAAATTTCGGATAAGGCTTGCGTGCGTGCCTCCGTGCGGGTATTGCCTGCGGACATGCCGTTGCTGACGTACAAATTACCGATAATATTCACCGGAAACCACACAGTTGCCTCATCACGCTGGCGTACATAGGGCAAGGCACAAATGCCGCGCTCTTCGTTGCCGGAATTAATATCGACTAATTGGGCGGCATCCAAACTGTTTTCTGGATCGTAGAAGCTTAGCGTATCTTCATCCAGCAAACCTGTGGGCAAGCTACCCGTGCCATCCAAGGCAAACCATTGCTCCTTGGGATGATGCACGAAGTTACTGCGGGCAATGGTGTTACCCAAGTAAAAATCCGCCCAGAAATAATTGGTGCTAAGGCGCTCAAAATATTCCCCCAAGGCACTCGCCAGCGCGGCTTTCTGCGATGCGCCTTTGCCATTGGTGAACAGCATCGGGCAATCCCGATCGCGGATGTGGACAGACCACACATTAGCAATCGGGTTCAGCCACGAAGCTTCTTCGATGTTAAAGCCAAGGCGCTGTAGCTTGTTTTGCATCACGGCAATGGATGCTTCCAGTGCGGCATCTTTGCCGGGAATAAAAGTTTGTGCTGGCATGGGAGGAACTCGGTTGGTGGTCATTGTCAAAGATTAGGTGAATCATTTTAGCGCACTGCACCAACAGGTGTCGTATTATTCGTTATAATCAGGGGTATTATTATGGCAATTTGTTGCAGTCCCGATATAAAAATAGGCAAAAAGGAAGTGGATATGTCACGGAGTGGCACTTCTCATAAAAACTGGCTCATTATCTCCCTGATTCTTTTGTCATTATTGACAGGAGTATTGTTAGCGCTGCCCCACTTTCGGGATGTACACGCAGATACTTCCGCCGGTGGCATGGCAGAATTACGTGAACAATTATTAGCAGATTCCACCAGTATTAGCGGTAGCTGGCTACGCACACTGAACCCTATCGTCAAAGATGTTCAAGGGGATTTGGTCTGGAATAGCACACAACAACAAGGAGTATTACGCATTCGTGATTTACCCCTCCCCAAAGCCGGTCATTTTTATCAATTGTGGTTATACGATACGCATGGCAATACCGCAGACGGAATCTCAGGTGGAGTATTAACCCAAAGCATTGGTAGCGAAGAAGTGTTTATGTCGATTAAAGCGGATACGCCTGTACAAGAACCGTATAAATTTGAGCTTAAACTGCAAAACGATCAAGACGAAAACGGACAAACGTTACTCATGGTTCAACCCTAACAAATTGAAACAACTAATGAATAATTGTGCTGTGTTTATTGCAAGATAAAATAATATTAATACCAAATGCAAATACCACTAATACGCCCAGCATATTCACCACTTCAGGCACAGGCAACTGCAATACGCTTAACGCATAAAATAAAACCAGCAACATAATCGCTGACGCATTGACCAAATTATTGACGACTGATCGCATCAATTTATTGAATTCGTAAATCATTGTAAATACCTTTAGCCGTTCCCTGCCAAGTACATCATATTATCTGTTATTGAATAATAAATAGCCTAACCAACCGTTGTTTAACCGTACCTTAATATTTCAATGAATTATTGTATGGCAGCCATTAGGCTATTATGCTTGCACCATTTTGAATAATTAGGCATTCCCCATGAGCGATAGTACCCCAGTTGAATTCACCGCCAGCAATGATTCCCGTCAATTGCTGAAACAGGAACTTGCGCAACGTCAGGCACAACTGATGCAACTGACCCCAGCCAGCAATCCGTTAGAACGCGCAAATGTACAATACGAAATTGCGGAAATCATGCTGGAACTGGAAGAGCCAGGAATGCGTGAAGCCGCATGGGGCATGACCCGCGAGTCCTTCGAGATTTACCGTGACCGTGAATATTGGGAAGATGCCGTGCGCTGTTGTGATGTGCTGTACCGCTGCGATTTACCGGCGTCTGTCCCCGCCTTGGGTAATGGTTTGTGGCTGGCGGTCACTTACCCCATCGACCCCGAAGTGACGATTATCATGCTCAATCACCTGATTGATGCCACCCCACCCCAAGCGGACGGCGCTGCGGTTGCCGCTACCGTGGCGCACTACATTGCTGATTTACGCCTAGAAGGTGAAAAACGTGACAGCATGATGTTTCTGACCAGCGCGATGCTTGGCAAAGTTGCCGAACGCCACAGCAACGTCAACTCGCAGGAAGCCATGAACCTGTGGCTCAATCGCTTGGATTTACTTAACCCCAAAGTGTTTCTGCCACGTTTAGGGCAAGTGATTGATGCCATTGTGGAAGGTCAATGGTGGTATGACCGTGAAGCGCTGCGTGCACGCCTACCCGTGCATTAAACAATCATCCACTCGATGGCGTTGAGTTGAAGTAGCGGTAATGCCCGATGACCGGCCAGTAGAACAGGGCATCTTCGATATTCGTGCCATAGGCGACATTATGCCCAACCAAGGGTCGCCCTTCCGGCGTGACATAATGGGTCACAATACCGATGTGCGCCTGCCCTTTGCCTAAATCCCACGCCACCACATCGCCAGGTTGGTAATTGGCGGGGTTTTGGGTAATCGGCAAAGAAGTACCCTTGCGCTCGAAAAAACGCATCAAGTTATAGACGCGGCGATGGTCGATATTAGTATCGGGGCGCTTCAACCCCCACTTACGCGGGTATTCGTGAAACGCCCTGCGCATGTCCTCATGCAACTCACGTTGCAGATCAACACCTTGGGCACGAAATGCCCGTACTATCACATCCGCACACACACCAGTGGATTCCGGCACATCACCGCCTGGGTATTTCAAGTTCACATAAGCGGGATCATAAGAACGGGTGACTTTCACCTGTTGGTACACTGAATTCAGCAAAGACCTGACATGCGCCGGTGGTTTTGGCTCCAGCACCGGAGGCGGCACGGGGGGCGTAATCACCGGTGGTGGAATAATGGTAACGGGCGGTGGGATCACCAATGGCTGCGGTTTAATAAAACGCTGATAAGCCTCCCACCCCAAATACAGGATCAGCAATAACAAAAACAGCCAGACGAAATACCGCAAAAAATGACGCATAATGGCTTACACCGTGACCCAAATGCGCCCGTCTTCAACGCTAACCGCATAGGTTTTCAACGGAATCTCAGCGGGTTCAGCCATTGGCGCACCCGTTTTGACACTGAATTCCGCGCCATGCAAGGAACATTGCACCCGATCACCGTGCAAGCAACCGAGGTACAAGGACGCATCTTCGTGAGTACACCTATCATCTACCGCGTAAAATTCGCCATCGACATGACAGATCAGAATGCGTCTACCGTTGCCTGCATCAACACGTTTCATTTTTCCGGGCTTGATTTCGTTTATACTGCCAGCATCGAGTCGGGAATTATTCATGAGTATCGCTAACCAAAATGTGTGGATTATGGGCTGTGGCGACATTGGTCGCCGCGTTGCACGGTTATACCAAAACGCCGGTACTAAGGCTATAGGCTGGGTACGTAGCGAGGAATCCTTGCGCAAGGGCTTGGCACAAGGCATTGCCATGCGCCAAGGGGACGTAGATCGTGGCAGTTTCTTCCCGATTTTCGCGCTGGATGAAGCCTTGGTGTATTGGTTCATGCCCCCGCAACCGACGGGCGAAACTGACGACCGGATACGCCGTTTCCTCAAAGGGGTCGATGCCGCCCCCAAACGGGTAGTGTTAATCAGCACCACGGGTGTGTACGGTGATTGTAACGGGCGTTGGATTGACGAAACCGAGCCACTCAAACCCGTTGCTGCCCGTGCCAAACGCCGTGCTGATGCGGAAAACACCGTGCAAGAATGGGCAGCACGCTTCGGCGGGGAAATCGTCATTTTGCGCGTCCCCGGCATTTACGCCCCCGACCGCTTGCCGTTGGAACGCCTCAAACGCGGCGAACCTGTGCTGACCGAAGCCGAAGCGCCCTGGACAAACCGCATCCACGCCGACGATTTGGCAATGGCATGTAAACGCGCGATGGAAGCCGCCCCTTCTGGCGCAATTTACAACGCCACCGACGGACACCCGTCCACCATGACCGATTATTTCAACCAAGTGGCTGATTACGCCGGATTGCCGCGCCCACCGCAAATCAGCATGAGCGAAGCCCAAGCCGCCATGAGCGCAGGCATGTTGTCGTATTTACAAGAATCGCGGCGGATTCGTAACGATAAACTATTGACTGAATTAAACATCCGGTTACAGTACCCATCCCTAAGCGCTGGTCTCGGCATGTTGAAAGGATAAGCCCATGATTGATTACGCCAATGACGATGAAGAAGACGATTACATCAGCCGCAGCCACTTCAAGCGCGAAGCCGAAGCCGCGCAAGCCTTGGGTGAACGTCTGATTACCCTA
>CAYQTB010000128.1:0-6270 GCA_964420315.1 uncultured Thiothrix sp.
TAGCTTACCTGAAGAGGAGACCGCTTTCTTGATCTAAAGTTGATGCGTATAGGATTTTTACGACGATGCCCAACACTACCTTGCTAGTCGGGTGCTGGATGCCGGTGATGTGATTTTGTTAGCCTATGGCGGGCACGGTTTCACCATGTTAGAACCCAGCGAAATCATCGAAATCAAGCAAGGGCCGTTTGCCGGTGATGGTGACAAAACCCGCTTTACACCTAACCTGCCTGCCCACCTGAACTACGGGAAACCGGATGACCACCTTACAACCGTTTGATGCCTACAGCCGCTATTACGACCTGCTCTACCACGATAAAGATTACGCTGCGGAAGCTGACAGCGTAACGAAACTGTTACGACGCTTCGCGCCACAGGGTCATACGTTGCTGGAATTTGGTTGTGGCACCGGCAAACATGCCCAATTACTCAGTGAGCATGGCTACGCGATTACCGGCGTAGAACGTAGCGCTACCATGCTTGCCAAAGCACCAGTATCTGAGCGCATTCACTATGTGGAAGCCGACATCCGCCATGTGCAACTGACGCAACGCTTCGATGCGGTCATGTCCTTATTCCATGTGGTCAGTTACATGACCAGCAATGCCGATGTGCAAGCCGTGTTTGCGCGTGCTGCCGAACACCTTAACCCCAACGGCTTGTTTGTGTTCGATGTTTGGTATGCCCCCGCCGTCCTCAATCTGCGCCCAGACACACGCGTCAAACGGATGCAGGATGCGCACATTGCAGTAACACGCATTGCCGAACCGGTCATGCACCCCAATGAAAACCGCGTGGATGTGAACTACACGGTATTCGTGCAAGACTTGAGTAATGCGCACTTCACCTGTCTGAACGAAAACCACCCCATGCGTTATTTCTCGCTGCCGGAACTTGACCTGTTCGCTGCCAATGCCGGGTTCAGCCGCCTATATGCCGGTGATTTGCTCAATGATACTGCGCCCAGCGAAGACACGTGGGGCGTCTGTTGCGTATACCAAAAAGGTTAAGCCGATGCACGACTTTATTCCTGTTAATGAGCCGCTCCTCAATGGCAACGAAAAAGCCTACCTAAACCAGTGTATTGATACCGGTTGGATTTCTTCAGAAGGTCCTTTCGTCAAACAATTTGAGGAACAGTTTGCTGCCAAAATGGGGCGTCAATACGGTATCGCGGTGGCTAACGGTTCGGTAGCGTTGGATGCCGCCATCGTGGCGCTGGGTATTGGTGCGGGCGATGAAGTGATTATGCCCACCTTTACCATTATTTCCTGTGCAGCCGCCGTTGTGCGGGCGGGGGCAATGCCGGTATTGGTTGATTCTGATCCGGTTACTTGGAATATGGACGTTGACCAAATCGAAAGCCTGATTACCCCGCGCACGAAAGCGATTATGGCAGTGCATATTTTCGGCTTACCCGTGAACATGCAGCCTCTGTTAGCCTTGGCAGAACGTTATCACCTCAAAGTCATTGAGGACGCCGCGCAAATGCACGGGCAAACCTACCAAGGCAAACCCTGCGGCAGTTTCGGCGACATTAGCACCTTCAGTTTTTACCCCAACAAACACATCACCACCGGCGAAGGCGGCATGATTGCCACCGATGACCCACAACTGGCAGAAAAATGCCGTTCCCTGCGTAACCTCTGTTTCAAACCGGAACAACGCTTCCTGCACGATGAACTCGGCTGGAATTTCCGCATGACCAATCTGCAAGCGGCATTGGGGGTGGCGCAATTGGAACGGCTGGACGCATTCGTGCAACGCAAACGCCAGATGGGGCGCTATTACACCCATCTGCTGGAAGGGGTTGCGGGCATTCGGCTACCACTGGCAAACACGCCTTACGCTGATAATATCTACTGGGTATACGGCGTGGTGTTGGATGATGACTTACCCTTTGATGCCAAAACTGCCATGAGTGCCTTGGGCAAACTGGGCATCGGCACACGCCCATTCTTCTGGCCAATGCACGAACAACCGGTACTGCGGAACATGGGACTGTTCGAGAATGCCCGTTACCCGGTGGCGGAACGCCTTGCCCGACGTGGTTTTTACATCCCCAGCGGTTTGGCGCTCAACGACGCACAAATGGAACGCAGTGCCGCCATGCTCAAACAGTTTCTTGCCAATCCCTCAACGGGGAGCGGCATATGAAAGCCTTGCATGTGTTATCCGGTGAGAGTGGCGCTGTCCTCCAAGAACGTGGGCTAGACACTTACCCCAGTGTTTACAATGCGCTGCACGTGCTGCACCAAAACGGCTGGGAAAATCACCTGATAACAGCAGTCAACACCCACGGTTTTGAGCATTTATTACAAGAAAACCACCGTTTTAGCGCACACCCCTTACAGAAAGCTTGGCAATTAGGTCGGGTTGGGCGGCAATTTGAGATGATCATTCTGTATGAACCGCGTGACATCAAACTCTATCAGTTAGCCAAGCTGTGTGGCGTAGATTTGAAAACCCGCACCCAGCATTTAGTGCATCACAGCCTAGAAGTGCCGGTACACCAACTGGGTGGACGTTGTTGGAAAAGCAAACTGCACCGTTATTTATACAGCGGCTACGCGGCGGTGGATAAGGTGATTATTCAAGATGCCACCCGCCACACCCTGCTAAGACAGCACTGCCCGGATCTTGCAGAGAAAAGCACCAGTTACGTCCCCAATGCCTATATCCCGGCGGTAGAACCCATTAGCACCTCCCTAGCATGGTTTGACACCCTACGCCAACACAGCCAGACATTGGTAAGTTACATCGGGGCGATTGAATCATGGGCGTTATCCGACACCCTGTTTCGCGCCATTGCTGACAAAACAGCGATAACGTTTCTGTTTAGTGGCTGGTCTAGCGACGGTTTTGCGGAAACCATGATGGAGCGCTACGCCCATTGCCCACATATCCATTTCAATATGGGCAAAAAAAGCCTTGCGGATCTGAATTATATCGTCAAGCACACGGATATAGGCTTGGTGTTTTACGACTCAACCGACCCCAACATCAACGAAATCGGCTTATCCTCAGGAAAACTGCATAAATACCTATCGTTTGCCAAGCCCGTCATTACTAACGACATTGCCTCGCTACGCGAGTTTCTGCATAACCACCGACTAGGGTTGGCAGTTCCGCCTGAGCAGTTCGGTACAGCAATTGCCACCTTAGTGGCTCAACGGATGCAGTATGCGCAACATATTGCTGAACACTACCCAAGCCTCATTAACTTTGAGCGGAGTTACCGGCAATTTCTGGAGACACTGGAACACCCTCATCATCATGTTACAACCCATTGTGTCAGCCCCCTTGTTATGCCACTGTACTTACTCGCACTACTTTGAGGTAGCCAAGTGAGAACGGTAATACCCATACCAGCCTAAACCACCTCCACCCAATACCAATACGCCGATCAACGCGACATTCACGGCAAGATAAACCAAGGGCGGCAATGCCAACCAAGCCCCAGCAGCCATTATTGCATAACTTGCCCCCACGGTAATGACACCAAATCCCAACAACCGCAACAGATGCGCCTGATAACTACAGCCTACCCGCTCCACTACCCAGTAATATTGTAAAAACGTCCCCAAAAGCAAGAAAAACAACGCAACAGCCGCACCGATATAACCATAATGGTTACTCAGGTAATACAACGCGACGGCATAGACAGTGGCATCCAACACGGCAACTCCAGCGGTTAGACGCGCCATGCCTGCGCCTTGCAGCACCCAATAACTCACCAGCGTATTGGATTGCAAGAAAAAATACCCTGCCATCACCACCAATACCGGATAGGCTTTTTCCGCCATTTCAGGGGAAATCCACCAAGCCAGAAATACTTCACCTGTTGTCACCAACAATACAGCAATCGTCATGCTTAGAATAAATCCGGCATCCAATACCTGCCGGTACAGCAACCCTAAGGCACTGTGCTGCTTATTACCCAATAACTCGGTAAAACGCGGCAAGGTAATTTGTGTGAGGGAATGCATTACGCCATTCGCCATCTGAGCAATCGTGTACGGGATTTGGTAATAAGTAACGGCTTCCGTCCCTAACAATACGCCAATGGCCACCTTATCACCGCGCGAAGTCAGTACACCCACGAGATTCCCCAAAAACGTATAGGCGCTAAACCCCCATACGCCTGCTGGCATCGAAAGCTGCCATGTCGGCACCAAACGAATATCCTTAGGCAAAATAACCCGTGCCGCTCTATAGCCAGCCAAGAGTGCTAACGCATGAGTGAACGCATACCCCCACAAGACTATCGGCAAAGGTTGTCCGCTTACCACCAATAAGGCTGCCAGCAAAATACCCCCTAAGTGCGCACCATTATGGATTAACGCTGGCCAATCAAAACGGTGGTAGGCTTTACAGATGCTTAAGAAAAACTGATTCACATAGCTGAACAGCAACGGGATAGCCGTTATCTGCAATACTGATTGCGCTAATAACTGTTGCCCACCGTCTTCCCGATACAAACCCACTGCCAACCAAGGGGCAGCCATATATAAAAGTCCTGCCCCCAGCAAACCAACCAGTAAGTACATACTGTAAGCCATACCCAGCAGCGGCTGAATCTCATTGCGCTGTTCTTTTGCCTCATAGTCTGCAACATAACGAATCACCGCCTGCCCCATCCCAAAGTCTACCAATGCCATGAAACCCAGCAGCGACAAACACACCGTATATAGCCCGTACAGATCCGTTCCCAAATGCCTCACCAACAACGGAATGCTCAACAATGCCGCGATTAACGGCAAAGCGTAAGCAACCGCAGAAGACAACACGTTTTTACGCAAGTATTTCACTGATCATCATCCCATTTCCCCAAATGGTGCGAGCATAACACGTATGCTGCTGCCCCATGCGTTGATACCCCGCCTAACTTTTTATACCATGCTCAGACCAATCAAAAACACACTAACCAGAGAATCCCTATGCTAACACAAGCTAAATCACTCATTCGCCGCCTACTAGAACAACAAGGCTATACCATTAAACGTGTAGGACTGGGGTATATTGCGGCAGACGCGACCCTGAGCGCCGCCCAACAAGCCAACCTACCGGTCGGTGACTATGTGGAGCAGCTATGGAACAAAGTAGGCGAAGCACAACGGGTCGTAACCCGCATCATGAATCACGGCATCCCGACGCAAGCAGCCAATATTGTCGAAATTGGTCCTGGTACAGGACGCTACTTAGCGAAGGTCCTGGAACATGGGCAACCCAAGCGTTACGAAATTTACGAAACGGATCCAGGCTGGACAAAATGGCTGCAAGCCACTTACCCGGTCATCCGTCAACCTGCTGACGGCATCAGCCTCACCCCTACCGCATCAGAAAGTGCAGATTTGGTACATGCTCATGGCGTGTTTGTTTACCTACCTTTTTTAACGACATGGCGTTATTGGCAAGAGTTATGGCGCGTCACCCGTCCCGGCGGCATAGTTGCTTTCGATATTTTCTCTGAAAATTGTTTCAGCGCAGCAGACATGGAACGTTGGCTAAGCAGTGGTGAAACTTACCCTTGCTTTCTATCAACCTCTTACGTAACCGACGTTTTTGCCCAACACAATTTCCAGTTAGTGGATCAATTCCTCAGCCCTTGTTGTGAAGGTCATTCGGAGTACTTGATTTTTCGACGCAACAATTGATCACCAAGTTCACGCCACAACCAACATCTCACTGAAAGGGCTAATCCCTGTTTAACACAGCTTTTAGCCTTTCGTTTTTCCACCATCGCGAGCTAACAATAGCCACACACCAACAGCCAACAAACCCAAGCCCAACGAAGTACTCACCACAATTTCCAGCAAACTATGGCTCAACCAAACATTCACGTGTTCCAGCAAATAGATAACCGCATAGCCACCCAGTAAAAACGCCAACAATTGCCCAAGGTATTCAAGAAAACTGTGTCCGATATGGCGGGCAATCCAAAGGTATTGAAGGGAAGTGGCAATCAGCATAGCGAACAACGCCAGTGCCGCCCCCATGTAACCGTACTTGCCCCCCAAATAGTACAGTGCCGCAAAATACACGACACCGCCAATGCTAGCGATTAACGCGGTTAATTTAGCCTGCCCCGCCCCTTGCAGCACCCAATAGCCAACCACGGTGTTGGAATGCAGGAAGAAATACAATGCCATGACCTGCAATACCACCCCGGCTTTTTGCGCAAACTCAGGGGAAATCCACAGCCCCAAGAAATTATCCCCTATACGCATCAACTTTAGATCAAGAAAGCGGTTTCCTCTTCAGGTAAGC
>CAYQTB010000129.1:0-6213 GCA_964420315.1 uncultured Thiothrix sp.
GAACATCCATCAATTACACATTGCTGACAAAAGCAGCGCCAACGCTGGTATGCAAGAATGCACCCCCTGCGAAACCTCCCCCCGCCCCGAAACAGCTCGCTACTGGCCTAAAGTCAGAATGCAGCGCCGCTACCAAGACGGAATGCCCGACGAACGCTTAAGCATTGAAATCTCCAACCCTTGTCCAGATATTATTCTCCGCCACGTCAAGATTGCCTTCCTTTCCACCGGCTCACACAACCACCTGAAAAATGGTCAACTGGCTGTCAAATTTGCCCCCACCCACGGTATCGAATTCGGCGACATTGCTTACAGCAATACCAATGGCAAACTCAACAGCATAACCCGTGACATCATTATGCTTGAACATCAGGTCAGCTCAGAAGGTCGTGAAATCTATGCTGGGGTGTGCTTTACCGCCTGTACCAAAACCGGTGAAGTCAAACATTACGGGTATTTGTTATTCAAAAGTAACGTATTACGCGCACAAGAGGCGCTCGACCAAGCCGCTTGAATACCGTATGCCAGTACAGCATTCATTTGAATCCATGATGGCATTTATGAGACTCTTGGCACATTATTGGTAATGATGATTCTTGTTAATGAGCCGACTGCTTCTCACCTTGATGTGTTGCGTGTTATCCAGCACCCCGCCCGCCCTAGCGGAGTCGCCGGAAAACCAACGCAAAGTGTTTCAGCAAACCTACCGCGACCTGCAAGCCGGAAACACTGACACCTTTGCCAGCCTTCCCAGTGAGATGCGCCAATACCCGCTCTACCCTTGGCTGGAATACACCGACCTGAAACAGCGTTTCGATACCCTTCCCGATGCCCCCGTGCTGGATTTTATCCGCCGCAACCCTGACTCACTGATGGCTGATGCCTTGCAGATGCAACTCGCCAAACGCTTTGCCACCAAACAAGACTGGCAAACCTTGCTTGCCACCATTCCTGCTACATTGGATGACACCGACACCCAATGCTACCGCACCCAAGCACTTGCCGCCGTGGGGCAAAAAGACGCAGCACTGGAACTGGGCAAACAAACCTGGATGACGCTCAGCAAATCACTTTCGGACGCTTGTATTCCCGTCACCGATTTATTGCGCCGCCATGTGGTGCTCTCCACCAGCGATTACCGGGAACGCATCCGGTCAGCACTCGATAAAAATCAAACCACACTCGCTGCACAACTGGCGACTGAACTCCCGCCTGAAGCGCAAACTGCCGTGAATACTTGGATCCAAATCCGCAACGCCCCAGCAGAAGCACTCCCCGCCGCCATACAGCAGCCTGATAACCCCTACCTACGCGATGCCATTGCTTTTGGGCTGGAACGCCTTGCCAAAAAAGAGCTCCAACAAGCCGAAGCCCTCTGGCAAACCGCCCGCCAAACCCTGAAATTCCCCCCCGAAGAAAGTGCCAAAGTCGACAGTGTACTGGGCATACAACAAGCCTTACGCCATAACCCTGCTGCCTTGAAACGCCTTGCTGCCATTCCCGGCGAACACCGCACCCAAGATGCAAACCTGTGGCTTGCCCGCATTGCCGCCCGTCAAGGTGAATGGGAAACCCTGTTGGATGCCACTCAACACCTGCACTTCGAGCACGAACGTGATGCCGCCAGTTGGCATTACTGGCAAGCCCGCGCCCTCGAACAAACCGGTAAAAAAGCCAAAGCCACCCAGCTCTACACCGACATTGCCCCTCACGCCACCTTCTACGGTTTTCTGGCGGCTGACCGTTTAGGGCAGGCATACACCAATCTCAAAGCCCCAGCGGTTGACCGCAGCCAACGGGTTGCCGGATTGCAAAAAGTCGCTGCCATCCAACGTGCCTTCGAGTGGTTTGCCCTAGGCGAACGCGAACAAGGCCGCAAGGAATGGTTTCGCGCCCTTAAGCAAATGGACAAAGAAGGTGCACTAGCTACCGCTGATCTCGCGATGCGTGGCAATGACCACAATCTCGCCATCTGGACGGTTGCCCGTGCCAAGGAATGGGATGAAACCCACCTGCGTTTCCCGCTAGTACACACCGACTTGGTAATGGCACAAGCGCGTAACCAAGGCATTCAACCCGCTTGGATCATGGGGGTGATGCGCCGCGAAAGTGCTTTTGACGCCAACGTGGAATCCAGCGCCAACGCCCTTGGTCTTATGCAACTGATTCCCCCCACCGCCAAAGCCGTCGGCACCAAACTAGGGCTAAACATCAGGGGGCGTGACGACATCTTGCCCCCCGCCACCAATATTCAGCTAGGCAGTGCCTATTTAAGTGAAATGCTTAGCAAATTTTCCGGCAACTACGCGCAAGCCACCGCCGCCTACAATGCAGGTCCCGGTCGCCCGCCGCAATGGGCACCACAACAACGGATTAATGCCGACCAGTGGATTGAAAGCATACCCTTCACCGAAACCCGTGAATACGTGCAAGCGGTTATGGGCTACACCACGATTTACGATGAAAAAATGAATCCGGGCAACGGTCGCCGTCTGTCCGAACGTTTACAACCGATAGCACCCAATGCACCCAAACCAGCCCCCAGCCCCTAAGCCTATCCGCCAGCAACGCGGTATTGCCATCCTCTCGGTATTGGTAATTGCCGTCTTAGTGGTCACGTTGGCAGCCGCTATTTTTGCACGGCAAAGCTACGCAGTCCGCCAAACCGAGAACTTCCAATCGTTGGAGCGGGCATGGCAATACGTACTGATGATGGAACAATACGCGGGGCTGCAACTGCAACTGGATGCCAAAGACAATAGGCACGATGCCCTCACCGACCGCTGGGCGCAGCAATTGCCCACTCAAACCCTGAATGAAGAAAGCGGTGCGGTGGTGAAATTCACCGGCAAACTGGAAGACCTGCAAGCTCGCTTCAACCTCAACAACCTGATTAGTCAAGAAGGTGACTCACGCGGCAAGCAAAATGGCGCAGCCGTTGCGCAACTCAAACCGTTTGTCACCGATGCCGGTTTACCTCCCGGTTTCGTCAATGCCATTGTCGATTGGGTAGACTTCGACTCCCAACCACAAGGCTTGGAAGGTGCCGAACGCGATTATTACCTCTCAGGCAACATTGCCTACCTTGCTGCCGATATGCCCTTTGCCGACACCAGCGAAGTGCGCTTGCTGCGCTTGGAGATGCCAGACCCCGAAACCAAAAACAAAGCGCTCAATCACTTCCTTGGTACTGTCACCGCGTTGCCGTTCAAACAAACCACGATTAACCCCAATACTGCCAGCAAACAGGTATTACGTGCCTTGCGGCTGAGCGACAGCCAAATTTCCACCATTCTTGACAAGCGCAAGCTCCAACAAGCTTACAAAAGCAAACAAGATTTTGTGCAGGACATGGCATTCACCCCCGGTAAAGATGATGTCTTGCTAAACAGCTTTGATGTGACCTCGCAATATTTTCGCTTGACGGGTGAAGTGCAAATCAACCGCGCACGGGTTTTCGTCAATAGTCTGTTATTGCGTGACGCGCAGGGGAGTGTTCGTGTCATAATGCGTCAATTTGACCGGGTTAACGAACAACCAATGCTAACTGACGATGCTAGTAATACGCTTACAAACACCGAATGACCCCGAACCCGCTTGGGCAGTGCTAAGCAATAAGCCTGCGGACTGGCAACACGGTTCTTGGGAAAAGCTCCTGCCTACGGCACGCGGGCAAGACATTGTATTGCTGATTCCCAGCCGCGACGTGCTGCTAACCCAAACCAATGTCAATACCCGTAACCAACGCCAATTGCAGCAAGCCGTGCCGTTTGCGCTCGAGGACAGCATTGCCGATGACCTCGACCACCAGCACATTGTCTGGCAAACCCGTGCGAACTCCACCCAAGTGGATGCTGCTATTATCCGCCGTGACCGCCTGCGGCTATGGGTCAATGCCCTACAAGCGCACCAATTACGTGCCAATAGCGTCTTGCCGGATGTGTTTGCGCTGCCGTGGGATGCAGATACGCTGACACTCTGGCAACAAGGCGACACCATCTGGATCAGAACCGGCGAACTCTCCGGCTACGCCAGTAGCCCCGCAGCCCTGCCTTTGTTACTGGATAGCTTGACCGCCGGGAACACCGAACCGTTACGCCTGCGTCTTTACAGCGACCAAACCGATAAGTGGGCAACCGACTCGCGCTTTGCGTTACTTCCCGAAACCCAAGCCGAACAACTGTTACCCAGCAGCCTGCAACCCGCTCTCAAGCTCAATTTGCTCAACGGCTTGCAAGATGAAACCCGCGCCCAGTTCCGCGAGCATTGGCAACGGTGGCGCTTAGCCGCCAGTTTAGCCGCTGTTGTCGTCGTACTCGCCCTGGGCATTTACGGGGTAGAGAGCTACCGCCTGCAACAGCAACTCGACGCGGTAGATGCGCAAAACCTGCAACTGTTCAGCGAACTTTTCCCCAATACCAGCGGCGTTGACCCACGCAGCCTGAAAAATCGCTTAGCCTCGGAACTGGTGCGCATCAAAGGTCAACACAATGCTGCCAACACCAGCACCAGCCCCTTACCACAATTAGCAGCGGTGGCGGCGGCGATGCAAACGGCAGGCGGTTTAACGGTGGAAGATATTCGCGCGCAAACCGGCACGCTCACCGTCAATCTGCAAGCGCCCAACCAGCAAGCCATCGAAACTTTACGCGATACCCTCGAAAAAGCGCTGGGCAACCCGGTAGAACTGCAAGCTTCGCGCACCGCTGACAGTGTAAAAGCCACCCTGACCTTGGGAGGTCAACCATGAAAGCCTGGTGGCAAAACCTCGCAACCAACGAACGCCGCTTACTTAGCATTGGCGCAGTCCTGATCGGCTTAACCCTGCTGTGGCTATTCGCGTGGAAACCGCTCAGCGCTCATCACCACTTGCTGCAACAAGACTTAGCAGATGCGCAAGCCGCCCATGCCGAGATGCAACGCCAACGCGCTGAAATCTTCGCCTTGCGCGGGGCGACGCCCACTGCACCCGCCGCCACAGGCGGCAGTTTGCACACCAGCGTGATTGCCGCGCTCAAACAATTCCAACTCGATGGCACTGGCACCAGTTCCGAGGAAAAAAACAAAAATACCGTCACCCTCAAGCTGGAAGCCAAGCCCTTTGACACCTTAGCGCAATTCCTCGCGGCGATGGAAACCCAACACGCCGCCAATATCACCAACATGACCTTAAAACCGGCAGACAAACCCGGCACGGTTGACGCGCAAATAACGCTGGAACGATGAAAACACGCACCCTCATTTTCGCAGGCACTGCCAGTTTCCTGCTCGCCTCCTTGACACAATTGCCCGCTAAACTGGTATTGGCACAATTACCGGCTGACTTACCCGTGCAATTGCAAGGTATCAACGGTACGCTTTGGCAAGGTGGCGCTACCAGTCTGAATGCGCAAGGCGTGCAGATCAACAACCTGCAATGGGATCTGCGAACCAATGCCTTGCTAAAAGGGCAACTCGCGGCGGATTTACGTGGCACGTTAGCACAAGGTGGCGCCATCGACGCTACATGCGGCATTAATCTCGCGGGTTCGCTGCATTGCGCCCCGTTGAATCTGAGCAATCTGCCCGCACAAATGGCTTCCCCCTACTTGCAAAACCTGATGATTCCCCCGTTGAGCGGCACATTTCACGCCAATCTCAACAGCATGACGTGGGATCAGCAAACCCTCCCGCAACTCAGCGGTCACGGCGAATGGCGTGAAGCTGGGGTGCAAATGCTGCCGCAACGTTACGGCAATTACACCGCCATTATTAACAGCGGGGAAAATAATACACAGCAACTCAGCCTTGCCTCTGCACCGGAAGCCGCATTCAGCGTGAACGGTACCGTTACCCTACAAGCCGGTGGCCAATACCAAACCCAACTAGACATTAAACCGGGTAGTAGCATTGATGACGGTACTAAACAATTTCTTACCAATTTTATTGTGCCACCCCAAGCGGATGGCACTTATCAGATACGCGAACAAGGGCAACTGCCCGGTTTTTAATTCCAAAAATCACGCATAAAAAAGCGGGAGTGAAAGTCCAAATCACCGACCTCCAACAAATAACCGCTAGTTGCCCAAACCATGTGTGTAATAGGCAGGTAAGAAGCCGCCGTACTGTCAGCCGTAATGCCCGCTGGGAACAGTTTGGAGAAATCGCCAATCATCCAGTTAACTCAACAGTGATGACTTCCCCCTAAAAACCCAGCAAAGTGTTAGGAGACAG
>CAYQTB010000130.1:0-6197 GCA_964420315.1 uncultured Thiothrix sp.
TTCATCCCGTACACGCTGGCAACTAGCGTTGGCGGTAGAAAAACGACGGCTGCAATTGAAAATATCTTGATGATCTTATTCTGTTCGATACTGATGAAACCTTGTGTAGTCCCCATCAAGAAGTTTATTTTGTCGAACAGAAACGTGGTGTGTGACATCAAGGTGTCAATGTCACGAATGATTTCAGGGATAATTTCCTGCCCCGCTTGGGTATCGCGCAATTGGCGTTGTAGGAAGGAAATCGAACGTTGGGTATCCATTAAACACAGGCGTACTTTGCCGTTGCTGTCTTCTAAGGCGGCAAGATCGTCGATAGCACTTTCTAAATCGGTGGTGGTTTCTTCTAGCACTTTGTGGCTAATGACTTCGAGTTCGTTGTGCAAGTCTTCGATGGTATCGGCAAGGTTTTCTACTTTTTGTTCAAATATGGTGAGCAATAAATGACGCGGGCTGCGTACTTCCACTTGCCCGCGCCGCGCTCGCATTCTAAGCAGGCGAAAGTCAGCCAGTTCTTGTTCCCGCACCGTAATCAGACGATCCGTTTGTAAAATGAAAGCAACCGTGGTGGTATCCATGCGCCCTTCGCTCTGTGTCACAAATAGCGAGTGCACATGAATACCGCTGCTATCGGTGAAATAACGGGCAGATGATTCGATTTCTTCAACATCATCGGATTCCGGTAATTCGGTGTGTAGCAGGATTTCTAAGCGGTCGCGTTCTTCATCCGAGGTATCTAGCGCATCAATCCAACCAGTGTGGGAAATGGCGTAATCCAAAAGGTTGTCGCCGAGTTTATGTTCGACTAGTTTATCATCGGCAAAGCCGAAAAATCGTAACATAGTTGGTCTCCGGTGAGATAGGGTATTTAGTGTACGTAGTTGAGTTCACGGTGGCGTAAGATAACATTTTCCCCTAAGTCTTGGCGGAAATGCTGATAAAGGCGCTCAGCCAAATAGACTGAACGATGCCGTCCGCCAGTACAGCCGATGGAAACGGTTAAATAAGCGCGTTGGCAATTGTGGTCGAGGCTGGGAAGCCAGTTGCTGAGGAAGTCACGAATGTCAGCGTACATGCGTTGTACGTCGTCGTGCCGTTCCAGCCATTCAATAATGGCTGCGTCGCGTCCGGTGAGTGAGCGCAGGTCTGGCTCCCAATAGGGGTTGGGCAGGCAACGCACATCAAATAGGAAATCCGAATCCGTCGGCTGATCGTGTTTGAAGCCGAAGGATTGAATCATCAGAGATAAATGCGGTTGTTCGGTTTGTGAAATGCGGGCTTTGAGCATTCGCCCTAATTCATACACACCGATGTGCGAAGTATCCAGCCGTAAGTCCGCATCCGTGGCAAGGGGTTCTAACAATGAAGCTTCCAGCGCAATGGCTTTGTCCAGTTCTTGGGTTTCGCTGGTTAAGGGATGGCGACGACGTGTTTCATTATAGCGCTTGCGCAAGACTTCTGGTTTGGCATACAGGTATACGACTTGAGTGCTGGGAACCCGTTGGCGTACCCGTTTGATAATCGCGGGAGTACCCAACAAACTGTCACGACCGCCGCGAATATCAATGCCCACCGCTAGGTACGGTTGCTTGGCGATTTGCGGTGTTCCCAGTAACGCTTCTAATAATTGCGAGGGCAGATTGTCGATACAGTAATAGCCGTTGTCTTCAAGGGTGTGCAGCGCATAGCTTTTGCCCGCACCGGACATGCCGCTGATAATGACTAAGTGCATGGTACTAAGCTGCCATTGCACCCACAAACGGGTGTCTGGGTTGATCAAAAAGTTCGCGAAATCGATCCAGCACGGTTTGCGCGTCGTGATAACAGCAAAGCTGCTCGATCAGGGATTTTTGCATCAGGATACCGGTCAGTTGGGTGATCAGTTCTGAATAATCAGGGGCTTGGTTGGCGGGCACGAGGATTGCCATGAATAATTGCACGGGTTTTTTATCCGGTGCATCCATTTTAACGCCATCTTCCAGCAACAACAAAGCCCCACAAGGTTGATGGACGGACATGCACGCATGGGGAATGGCGACGCCATTGCCGATAGCAGTACTACCCAGTTTCTCCCGATTGGTTAGGGCGTCGAAAATCGCCTCAGCCCCCAAGCTGGCCTGATCGGCGGCAAGCATGTTTGCCAACTGTTCAAAAGCACGTTTCTTGCTGGAAACCTCAAACTTACAGGCAATCCGAGTGGGAGAAAGCAGGGTGGTTATGTCCATGTATTATCAGTCCGTTGTTTCAGCCGCAGCGACCAGTTGAGCCGCTTCCTGACGATGATGGTCTTTCACTTTTTCCTTGTGTTTGACAATTTGTCTATCGAGCTTATCCGTCAGCGCATCAATCGCTGCATACATATCATCAGCGTAGGCATCTGCAAAGAAGTGATTGCCATTGACATGGAAGGTCGCTTCCGCCTTGTGACGTTGTTTTTCGACTTCCAAGATAAAATGTATTTTCATTACTTGGTCGAAGTGGCGCTTCAGGCGTTCAGCCTTTTCGCGCACATAATTATTCATGGAATCTGTCACTTCAAGATGATGACCAGTGATTTCTAATTGCATAATGCAAGCTCCTTGTTCAGGTCACGGAAAAAACCACGCCCCATTATGGCGCGAGGCTTAGGTCGGAAGCAATGCTTTCCGGTCATGCGACGACGGAATCAACAGGGCTTCACGGTACTTGGCGACGGTGCGCCGTGCTACATTAATGCCTTGCTGATTCAGCAAAGCAGTCAATTGATTGTCACTCAAAGGCGAACTTTGATTTTCCTCGTTGATTAGTTTTTTGAGCATGGCGCGAATCGCCGTGGAGGAACAGCTAGACCCGGTATCGGTGTCTACTTGGTTGGAAAAAAAGTATTTGAATTCAAAGATACCACGCGGGGTATGCAGGTATTTGTTGGTGGTGACGCGGGAAACGGTGGATTCGTGCATTTCTAGCTTTTCTGCAATGTCCCGGAGAATGAGTGGCTTCATTGCCTGCTCTCCATATTGCATGAAAGCGCTTTGGCGTTCAACTATTGCTTTGGCAACACCTAACAACGTCGAGTTGCGGCTCTCCACGCTGCGAATTAACCACTTAGCTTGTTGCAGGTTGGACTTGAAATAAGTGGCGTCCCGTTCACTTTTTACTTGACCCAACATGTCTGCATAGTACTGATTAATTTGTAGATTTGGTGTAACTTGCGCGTTCAGTGAAACCACCCAGTCTCCTTTGATCTTACGGACATACGCATCCGGCACGATGTAATCAGCCGCCGATGACGAATAAGCACTCCCCGGACGCGGTTGTAAGCCACGCAACAACAAGAGGATTTCCTCTAGCTCACTCTGTTCTATTTTCAATCGCTTGCTAATTTCTTTATAGTCGCGTCGTTCCACCAAGTCCAGGTGTTTTTCGACTAATTGACGGGCTTTGAACAGCAGGCGGCTTTCGGGTAGGTGTGCCAGTTGAATCAGCAGGCACTCGCGTAAGTTGCGTGCGCCTACCCCTAAGGGGTCAAGTTGTTGGATGAACTTTAGCACGACCTCTACGTCGTCGATGTCGATGGGCAGTTCTGCGCTGAGCGATTCCAGAATATCTTCCAGCGGATCGCACAAATACCCTGCATCATCTAGCGAGCCAATAATCACAGTGGCAATGTGTTTGTCGATACGGGTGAGATTGCTCATGCGGATTTGCCACAGGAGATGTTCCTGCAAACCACTGTCGGCGGTATCGCCTTGATTTTCTAGGAAGCCGCTGTTATCGCCATTGCCGTCACTGTTGCTGCTGCGGGTGTCGTAGACATCTTCCCATTCGGCATCCATGTGCAATTCGTCAGGAATGTCTTGGTCGAAAGGGGAGACGTCATCGGGTGCATCAACGGTAGCCTCGTTGTCGGGTTTGCTGTCGTTACTGTGGTCGGTAAGGTCAGCAAGTTCGGTAACAGGCTCAGGGCGTGAGTCGTCGGTATCCCCGGCTAATTGCAGCAGGGGGTTTTCTTCCAAGGCTTGCTGGATTTCGTTCTGCAACTCCAGTGATGACAGTTGCAACAAGCGAATGGCTTGCTGCAACTGCGGCGTCATGGAAAGTGTCTGACCAAGTTTGAGATCGAATCCCTGTCTGAGCATTGTTTTTGTTGTTCCTTGTGCCGATAAGCCATGAATCCTAAGGTTCTATGGCTTTCATACTACCCTAATCGTTTGCTGGTGCAAAGATGCGATAGTCGGGGTGAATGCCACCTGACTAAATCTGATTTACAGTTTGAAGTTTTCACCGAGGTAAACCCGCCGCGCTTGTTCGTCCTGCAAGATAGCATCGGGTGAACCTTCTACCAAAATTTTACCTTCACTGAGAATATAAGCACGGTGGCAAATGCCCAGCGTTTCGCGCACATTGTGGTCGGTGATTAGCACGCCAATGTCACGGGTAACGAGGTGGCGGATAATGGTTTGAATGTCTAAGACCGAAATGGGGTCAACTCCGGCAAACGGTTCATCCAGCAAAATAAAGGCGGGGTCACTCGCCAATGCGCGTGCAATTTCAGCGCGGCGGCGTTCCCCACCAGAGAGGCTAATCCCTTGGCTGTCGCGCAAATGGGTGAGCTGAAATTCATCCAACAAGCTATCCACTTTATCTTGGCGTTGGTTGCGGTTGAGGTCTTTACGCAATTCTAAGACTGCCATAATGTTTTGCGCCACGGTCAGTTTGCGGAAAATGCTGGCTTCTTGTGCCAGATAGCCAATGCCTTCGCGAGCGCGTTCGTGCATGGCTTGAGTGGTAATGTCTTTGCCGTTGAGCAAGACTTGCCCCGCATCCGCTCCCACTAAGCCAACGATCATGTAAAAGCACGTGGTTTTGCCTGCGCCGTTTGGTCCCAATAGACCGACCACCTCGGCGTTATTGACGTGCAAATCCACGCCTTTGAGAATGTGACGTTTTTTGTAACTTTTTTGCAGGTTACGCGCGGCTAAGGTATTCATTCGGCAACTTTATTGGTGGGGTAAAACACGGCAGAGACGCGCCCGGATTTGCCTTTGCCCCCGGCTTTGAGTTGACCGGTATCGGTTAAATACTCGATATGGTTACTGGTGAAACGGTCTTGATCTTGCAACAATTCTGCCTCACCGCTGAGAACCAAGCGCTTTTCTTTTACCCAATACTGCATTTCACGCGCTTTGCCGCTGGCAAGTTTGCCATTGTCCATTTTTTGCTTAAGGCTGACCGGCGTACCTCTAGCAATAATGCTGATAATTTCATTATTGGGCGCGTTGATTTCAATGTGAGCAGCACGGATTTCTAAGCTGCCTTGAATGATGGAAACATTGCCATCGTAGCTGGCAGTACCGGCGAGTTTATCAAACACCGCTGACTCGGCTTCAATTTGTACCGGCGCTGCCACGTCCGCTTTGAGGGCGTAAGCGCTGGATGTCATGCCTGCTAGCAGCAAACACAGCAGCCATTTATTTAACTTGGTAGGTTGAGCGCACATTGGAATCAAATCTCAGTAAGTTATCATCGAGTTTAGCGGTAAGTCCGGTGGATTGCATCGTGCCGTTGGGTGCTGTGATGAACACTTCAGCATCTGTGGTGATTTCCCGCGTGGCTTGATCGTATAACAAATGATCTGTATGCAACTTGAATCCTTGGCTGGTATTCACTTCTGGCGCGATAATGCGACTTTGGCGTTTGCCTTGCCAATGCGACAAATGCCGCCCGGCAATTTTGTAACTGACCGTGCCATCGGCTGCCACTGCCATAATGGAAAAATCCGATAAGTAATAGTCAATCTGATCTTTTGGCAAGGTCAGGCGGCTGAGGTCGGTTTTGCCTAAATAATCCTCTAGCTGAGTAATCAGCAGGATTAGCAGCAACACAGCGCTCAGCATCAGCAGGTGTTTCATTTGACATCCTCCCCTCCCTAAAGGAAGGGGATTCCTACGGGAGTTAAGCGGCAAGGCTTCACCCCTTCGATGGGTTCTTGCTTCATCGAGGGGCGTAACACCCCATCTCCACAAGCTAACAAGCGGTGTCCCCGCTCTAAAACGTTGATCGCGCCGACGACATCGGCGTGGTTTTCGTAGCCACATTCCACACACGCAAACCGGGCTTGGGTCTGGCGGTTATCTGCCGACACATGGTGACAAGCCGGGCATTCTTGGCTGGTGTGATGCGGTGGTACTGCAAACAACATGCCGCCCTTCCATGCCATT
>CAYQTB010000131.1:0-6168 GCA_964420315.1 uncultured Thiothrix sp.
TAAAGTTGATGCGTATAGGGTCTTCAGCGCAGTCTCCTTCACTGGCGCTGATGACTTTCGCAAAACGTTGAATAAGTTTAACATAACTGATCGAGTAATCATGACTCAAGTTGTACCCCTACCAGAAAGCAACCTGCCGATTGTGCAAGAAGCCCGCACAGCACTCGGCAAAGACTACGGTTATGTGTCGCAAGAAGGTTATATCGTGGGAAAATTACTATTGCATGGCTTACGGCAACTGGAAACAGATGGTAAAACCATCACCCGTAACCATTTACTTGCCACGTTCAAAGGCCAACAGTTTGACCTCGGCGGCTTAACGATGGACTTTAGCAATGACAATCAAGGCTCAGATCTGGTCGTTATGACACACCATACCAACGATAAATGGCTAGCCATGCAAGATAGCACTTGGCGTGACTGGCTTGACCAACAACAAAAAATACCAACGAAAGATTAAGCGAGGGAAATCATCATGACCACTCAGGCAAAGAAACGCACCGGTTTCCTGGGCAACTTATCCGTTGCTCGCCGCATTTACGCACTCATTCTAGTACCGCTGGCCATCCTATTCATCACGGGTATTTTCGCGATTATTGCATTAAACCAAAACCGTTTAGCGCTGGAAGACATTAACTTGCGCGTTGTCGCCATCGACAAAGGCAACAAAGTTATCCGCCGGATGCAACGTGATTACGTGGCATTGCTGCACGAAGTGCAGATCGGCAGCCGCACTTGGGAAAATGGGCGAAAAACGCTTGAAAAGCTCGAAGCCGACCTCAGCAGCAGCATCTTACCCAGTTATCAAGCCGTAAAAACGGCACAAATGCAGGATGAGCAAACCCAAACAGCGTTTAAAGAAGTAAGCAATCTATTAGATGCTATCCGTAAAGCCGACGAATTACTAAAAACAGAAGACCGTGGCAAACTTGAGTTGTACCTGCAAAACGACCTTGATGCCGACACCAAACCGTTGCGTGACAGCATCCATCAGGAAGTGGAACGTGACATTAAACAAGCAGAAGACGCTTTCGATGGGGCGCAAAAGAATGTTGGCACCTTCCTGATTACCAGCATTGCCTTGATTTTATTAGGCACACTGATTGCCGCAGCCTTAGGCTTCTTTATTTACAAATCCATTGCGGATTCTATCGAGCAACTCATTAGCACAATGCGTAAAATTTCGGACGGCGATTTGAATGCCCGTGTAGAACTTGATGGCAAAAATGAGTTAGCCGAACTCGGACAAAACTTCGACCAAATGATCGAAGACCGTATTACCACCCAAGCACGCATCGCTGAAGAAAACCAACAACTTAACCAGTCGGTCGGCGCATTGCTGAATGCGGTATTCGACCTGAGCGAACGTGACCTAACCGTTCGAGCCAAAGTTACTGAAGATGCGACCGGTCCGTTAGCTGATGCGATTAACCAGCTTGCTGAAGATACCGCTGACGTACTCAAACAAGTACGCGAAGTTGCCACTGCCGTTGAAACCACTTCGCAGGACGTTAATCACTACGCCCTAGCAGTCAACAAACTGGCACAATTGGAACAATCTGAAGCGGAAGAAACCACCGCGCAATTAGGCGATATCCTACAACGTTTGGATAGCATTGCCGCTTTTGCACAACACGCCAATCAGGTTGCAGACACCACCTCAAACACCACCCGCCACGCGCAGCAAGCCGTATCGCGTAGCATGGAGAGCATCACCAATATCCGTGATACCGTACAAGAAACCGGCAAACGCTTGAAACGCCTCGGAGAACGTTCCCAAGAAATCAGCCAGATCATCGACTTCATCAACAACCTCTCCGAACGCACCACCGTGCTCGCACTCAACGCCAGTATGCAGGCCACGGCTGCCGGTGATGCCGGGCGCGGGTTCTCGATGATCGCCGAAGAAATCCAACGTTTAGCGGAAAGCTCGCGTGACTCCACCAACCAGATTTCCACCTTGGTGCGCAATATTCAGCAAGAAGCCAACACTACCATCGCCACGATGGATAACACCATCGCACAAGTAGTCAACGGCTCGACACTTGCCAGCGAAGCCTCGCAGCAAATGCAAGCCACACTCGAAGCCACCAACCAATTGGTTGCTTCGGTAGAGAAAATTGCCGAATCCTCAGCCGAACAGGTCGCCATCAGTAAATCGCTGCAAACCCGTGCCGAACGCATCGTGGAAGCCACGCAATCCACCGGTAAAGAATTGTTGTCCCTCACCGGATTGACCAAAAACATGGCGGAATACGGTCAACGTCTGGTGAAATCGGTTAACGTTTTCAAACTGGATGCGTAAGCCATGGATGATGTCAGCGCCTTTGCCGAAGTACTGGAAGACATTGCCCTGCAACTCTCCAGCCTCAACCCGCTTACAGAAGAGCCGGAAGAAATTGCAGCGACTGCTGCTACAGTAGTCGCCGAATACCAACGCTTGTCTGAAACTGCCCATCATTACAGCATGGCTGGCGTCGCACAAACCGCAGAGTGGATACACGACCTGCTACTTAGCTATCAGGAAATGTTACCGGAAGCCATCCTCGAATTGCTGCAAGGCGGGCAACTGTTCGGTTGGATCGAACTCGGCGCCTTTGCACTGCGCGAGCCAGAAGATCACTCGCATTTGCCTGCGATTGCCGCCGAATTAATGAATGAGGCATGGCCAGAGCCACCCACGCCGGATATTTTGGAAAATTTGCTGGTTAACCTGCGTGTTAATACCTTGCAACCAGCACCGGATAATAATGATGAAGTTATCGCAACGATTGAAGCTGTTGATTCAAGCACACAAAATAACGCAGTCGCACGAAACCCACTGGCTTGGGATGCCGATATTCACCCCGAATTATTGAATGCCTACTTACAAGAAACCCCCAGTCAAATCGCCGAAGCCGCCCGTTTGATTCACTTGATTTCTCAAGGTGACAGCACCCCGGAACAAAAACGCCATGCCTCCCGCCTAGCGCATACGGTTAAAGGGGCTAGTGGAGTCGTCGGCGTCAACGCTCTTGCCGCCTTCACCCACCGACTGGAAGACATTCTCGAACTCGACATCAACCCGCACTTACCCAATGGCTTAGGTCAAACCCTCGCCGCATGTGCCGATTGCCTAGAAACCCTATTTGACCATTTGCAAGAACACAAACCGCTACCAGACGAGTACGATGGTTTGCTGGCAGAGATGGATGCTTGGGAATTACGCCTTGCAGAAACAACGCCAGCAGAATCTGTCACACCGGATAGTTCCGAACTATTGCCGTCAACACCCCTGATTCTACCTGACTTCATCACCCAGTCGGGTTTGACCAGCGATGATGACACCAATAACACTGATAGCCTCCCCAATGCCGAAGTACCACGCAGCACCTCCACCCATTTAAGTGTTCCACTGGAAACCGTACAACGTTTGCTCAACTTGGCTGGAGAATTAATCACTTCCACCAGCCAAATAGCCGAACAAGCCCAGCATACCTTGGCGTTTGGCAAACAACTCCAACAGCAAGACGAACACATTCGCCAGATGCTTGAGGAACTCACTGAAATCATCGACCAGCAATCCACCAACCTGCACTCACCATCCACCTATCAGTCTTTTGCAGACCTGAATCAAGCAGATGGTTTTGACCAACTGGAATTGGAAGCCTATAACGACTTACACAGCACCTCGAATTTACTCACCGAATCCATTGCGGACAACCGTGAATTGACACGCAATCTACAACAACAAATTCGCCAAATTTCCGAACAGATTTATCAGCAACAACGCTTACAGCGACAACTCAGTGAGACCATTTTGCGCACCCGTCTCATTCCGGTGCAATCCATCGTCACGCGCTTGGAACGCACCGTGCGGGAAACTTGCCGCCGTACCAACAAGCAAGCCAACATCAGCATCATCGGGCAAAACCTGCAAGTGGATACCGACATCTTGCAAGGGTTAAACGCACCTCTGTTGCACATGTTGCGCAATGCAGTTGACCACGGCATTGAAACACCTGAAGCCCGTCAAGCCGCAGGTAAACCCCCAGAAGGTCAAATTGAGCTGCGTTTTGAACAAAAAGGCAACCAAATTCACCTCACCTTGAGCGACGATGGTCGAGGCGTAAACCCTGAGCAAATTCGAGCGCGTGCTATCGAACGCGGCATGATTAACCCTGATACCAAACTCAGTGAAGCCGACACCTTACGCCTGATCCTACAACCCGGCTTTACCACTCGCGATCAAGTCAGCGATATTTCCGGGCGTGGCGTGGGCATGGACGTGGTGCAAACTGCTGTTGAAGACCTGCAAGGATTACTCCATATCAGCAGCCAAATGGGACAAGGCACAACCATCCACATTCAAGTCCCGCTCACCCTGATTGCAACTCATGCATTATTAGTACGTGCAGGCGGCAATTTAGTCGCCATTCCCAGCAACACCATCCAACAATTGCTCTATGTTGCCCCCGATCAATACCGGTTTGAAGGTGAACACTGGTTTATCCAACACCAAGAACAATCCTTGGAGGTGCTGCTGTTGGCGCAATTGTTAGACTGGCAAGCACCATCACCCGATTTGCGCAAAGGTCATTCACTATTGATCATTGCCAGTGAGCAGAAAAGCTATGCCGTGTATGTCGATGAAATCCAACAACCGCGTGACATCGTAGTCAAAAGTCTCGCCCCTTGGCTTAATTTAGCTCATGGCGTCAGTGGGGTCTGCATCCTAGCCAATGGTGCAGTTGCGCCGGTACTAGACGTATTCCGTATCTTGCGCCATCTGGAAAACGGTCAGCTCACCCTAAAAAGCAACCAAGCACACCGCATCGACAAAACGACACAACGCCCACGCATCCTCATCGTTGACGATTCACTCAGCAACCGTAAATCGCTCAGCCTCATGGTCGAACAACTGGGGTATCAACCCCTGACTGCTATTGACGGTCTTGAAGCGCTACAACAATTGCACGAGCATACGATAGAACTGGTGCTAACCGACTTAGAAATGCCACGCATGAATGGCTTGGAAATGACCCAAGCCATCCGCATCTGGCCGGAGAAAAGCCACTTACCGATCATTATGATCACTTCACGCGGCACACAAAAACACCGCAATATGGCACAACAAGCTGGGGTTGATGCATACCTCACCAAACCTGTTGACCATGACACCCTAAACAAACAATTACAACGCTGGCTGCAAACGCAACTGGCAGCCTGACAAAGAGAGAAATCACATGCTTACCACAACAACAGAAACAATTGGCATTTGTTTATTCGAGCTTCCCGAAAAAGATCAGGCAGTTATTCAACGTGTTGTCACATTTGGCGCATCACAAGGTAAACATTATAGCCTACAAGCCGATATAACTTATGCTGGCATTGTTATTACATTGGATGAAACTGAAATACCCGACAATACTGCTATCAATATTCGCATTGGTGAATCTGATCTGCCGTATGACATTCTATTGCAACGACCACTATTAATAACTCGTGTTATGCGAGCCATCGATGACGCCGCACAATTACTCAGATCACGCCCGGTGATTACCGAAACAACCCCGCCAGCAGAAACAACCACAGAATCAGTCGCCGAACTTAGTGCAGCAAAACCAAGAACACCACAAACAGTTACACCGGAAACACCAATTGCGACAGTGGCTGTGCCAGAAAACCCGACTGAACAGCTAGAGTCCTATCGCTATACCGCACTTGTCGTCGATGACAGCGCTGCCATTCGTAAACAATTAGAGATTGAATTACGCCACGCCCACATTGCAGCCGATTTTGCCGAAACAGGTGAAGAAGCCTTAGAAAAGTCAGCACAAAAGCAATACGATTTGATCTTCCTAGATGTTATTATGCCCGGCATTGATGGCTACGAAGTCTGCCGCAAAATACGTTCCAGCAGAGCCATGAAAAAAACCCCCATCATCATGCTAAGCGGCAAAACCTCCCCTCTCGATGAAGTCCAAGGCGTTATTGCTGGCGCATCTACGTATTTGACCAAACCCGTTCAACATGAACAGTTTCAACAGACATTAAAACGGGTATCTAAATGGCTCACAAACTTTGCTCACTAAGGTCAGCATTTTTCATAGAGGCTAAGTAAAAACAGACGTCATAAAAAAAGCCCCGCAACAAAAACTGTTAACGGGGCTTTTGGAATAGCGCTTG
>CAYQTB010000132.1:0-6096 GCA_964420315.1 uncultured Thiothrix sp.
AACCAGCCCCCGTGAAACAGGAATTTGACTGCAAATCTGACGATGTTCAGGTTCGCATAAGTTCAAAATAACGGTACTTAATCAGCCCATTAAGGGCATGGACGCAACACACCACTGTTAACCACCACCCACGTTACTAACCTACCCACCACAAACGCGATACTAATAGGAATCACGAACTGATTGAGAATAAGGTCATCGGCTTGTTCTAACAACCATTCAGGCAGAGAGCCGCGCACGATGACATAGAGCAAAATCACCGCGAACCCTATCGAATCCAGCAAAACAGCAAGGACTACTCCCCAAAGGGAAGCCCCGCCAGAGAACGCTAACATCCCTCCCACCACCGCAGCCGTTAAAATCATGCTGACCACAGCGACAGGCTTATTGCCGGTGTGCCAGTAATACCAGTAGCTTTTTGGGATTCTCATGTGTTCGACCTAGAACGTTTTTAAAAATGCCTCAATATGCGCCATAAATGCGTCAGGGTGGGTAACAAATGGTACATGCGCGGCACTCTCCAACAGTGCGATGTGCTGATACCCCATGTTCGGTAGTGTGTCAGCTAACGTGACGGGAATCAGCTTATCGAGCTTACCCAGCATCCACAAGGTCGGTTGTGGCACGGGGCGCTGCAAAAAATCGGCGGTTTGTAAGATGGTTAACCCCTCCGCTAACGCCGCAAGGCTCGCGGGCTGTTCCATAATCCGCTCACGCAAGGCATTCACCACGCGGGTATCCGTTTTGGTGCTGAGGAATTGCAGCGCGAAAAAACGTTTCACCGTGCCGAGGTAATCGGTTTGCAGGCTTCTCCCAAACAGCGCAAGTAGATCGGGGGAAACGCCGTGTGACCAATCACCTTCCGTCACAAATTTTGGCGTACTGGCAATTAGGATGAGAGCGGCAATGCGCTCAGGCAAGGCATGTGCCAAACCTTGCGCGATTAAGCCACCGAGCGACCAACCCATGACGATAGCATCTTGCGGAATGTGCGGAGCGAGTTGCACCACCGTTTCCGCTAATGTTCCCAGCGGTAAGTGGCTATTTGCACCATGCCCCGGCAAGTCGATGCAAATGACTTGGGCGTGTTGTGCCAAGGTCGGCAGCAGCGGTTGCCAGACGTGGCTATTCATGCCCCAGCCGTGGAGCAGGACTAACGGTTTGCCCTGCCCCGAAGACTCAATAATGTTTAGCTTCAAGGTTTCTCACCACTCCCACGGCATGAACGCCCGCATCCCTTGCATAGTCGGCGCAACCTCACCGCTCATGCGGTTAACATCTTGCCCCATGTAAGCAATGTGCTGATTCAATTGCTGGGTACTCCGCTGCATACCCTGCACGTTTTGCGTCATCACCACCATATTGCTGCTCATATCACGCACATCCGCCGCTATTGGCTGCATACTGGCAACCGACGCTGACATGGTTTGGGTGTAGCCGGTTAAGTGCGCAAGGCGGTCAAACAGCGTAAAGTATTTAACAGTCTCTTATGTTACCGTCATAAAAATCCGATACCATAACACACACATTCCGTCTATAATGGTAACACTTATTATTGTGTAAAACCAAAATCCTAGCTTATGTCCTACTTTTATCTCGCGCTTGCCATCATTGCTGAGGTTATTGCGACTAGCTCGCTACGAGCGACTGAGGAATTCACCAAGCCTATTCCCACCCTGATCATGGCCGTGGGTTACGGGTTCGCATTTTATTTCATGACCCTCGCCCTGCGCACCTTACCGCTGGGTTTTACCTATGCGGCATGGTCAGGGTTGGGTATCGTGCTAATCAGCATCATTGGCATTATTTTGTACGACGAACGTTTGGATTTGCCTGCGGTCATCGGCATGGGCATGATCATTGCAGGTGTCACCATCATCCAAATCTTTTCAAAAATCGTGAAACACTGACCGACAAAGCCTGTATCAAACGGTGTTTGTGGTAATGGCTTTCCATGCGTTGCAAAATGCCATTCAGAAAGCGCACCGTTTCCACAATATTAGGGTCTTTATTGAGCATGGCGCATATGCGCATATGCGCATCGCGTTCAGCCCTGCTTCCAATAAGCGGCTAAGAAACTCATAACTATCTGCCGCTTCAGTCGGCATAGTTACCATAATGCGGACATCGCGGTGTGCTGGGCTGTTGCCAAATAAGGCGTGGCTAGGACAAGCGCCGTCATCATTTCTTAATATATCTGCCATAAAACCTTCATTGAAACACCCTACGATTCGCATGAATCTATCTTGGATTCTTTAATAAGGAGCTTTTACATGAAACAACTCACTCTGGCAGTTGCACTGGGTCTGGCGACTGCTGCTGGTGTTGCGCAAGCACGCGACAATATCGAAATCGTTGGTTCTTCCACCGTATTCCCATTCAGTACTGCTGTTGCTGAACAATTTGCCAAGAAAACCGGCGGTTCGGCTCCTAAAGTGGAATCCACTGGTACGGGTGGTGGCATGAAGCTATTCTGTGCCGGTGCAGGCATTGACACTCCCGACATCACCAACGCTTCCCGCCGCATGAAAAAAGGCGAAATGGAAACCTGCATCAAAAATGGCGTTACCGATGTTACTGAAATCAAAATCGGTTATGACGGTTTAGCTATCGCACAATCCAAAACTGGCGAGCCAATCAACCTGACAGCACGCGAACTGTTCTTGGCTGTTGCTAAAGAAATCCCAATGCCAGATGGCACCTTTGTTCCTAACACTTACCAAACTTGGAAAGACGTTAACCCTGCTCTGCCAGCGCACGAAATCGAAGTTATCGGTCCACCACCAACCTCTGGTACACGTGACTCTTTCGTAGAATTGGGTATCGAGAAGGGTTGTATGCTGTTCAAAGGCATCCCTGAACTGAAAAAGAAAGATGAGAAAGCTTTTAAAGAAAAGTGCCACACCTTGCGTGAAGACGGGCGCTTTGTTGAAGCTGGTGAAAACGATAACCTTATCGTGCAAAAGCTGCAAGCCAACCCTAAAGCTGTTGGTGTATTCGGTTACAGCTTCTTGGAACAAAATGCCGATGCACTGAAAGCTGTTGCGATTTCTGGCGTTGAACCAACTCCAGAAACAGTGATGAGTGGCAAATACCCAATGGCACGTTCCATGTTCATCTACGCCAAAAACAACCATGTTGGTCAGGTAGCTGGCTTGAAAGAGTTTTTGGTTGAATTTACTAGCGATGCAGCGATGGGCGCAGACGGTTATTTGGCTGCCAAAGGCTTGATTCCACTGTCTGCTAACGAGTTGAAAGCCTCGCAAGATGCGGCAGCCAACCTGAAAACAGTTTCTGTAAATTCTCTCAAATAAAGTAATCCATAACAAAAATTCGCTAAACAATTAAGGGAGCATGGATGCTCCCTTTTTTTATTTGCTCCTCTGTCCAACGCACCACATGCAGGCTGCCATCCCACTCTTCCACTAACGCAGTGCAACTTTCCACCCAATCGCCATCGTTACAATACAGCACCCCGTCAATTTCGCGGATTTCAGCATGGTGAATATGTCCGCAAATAATCCCATCTAACTCACGCCGCTTCGCTTCTTTCGCCAGCGTTTCCTCGAATGCTGAGATGAAATTTACCGCTGACTTGGTTTTATACTTAAGGTAAGCCGAAAGCGACCAATACGGATAACCCATGCGCCGCCGCAACCGGTTATACACATTGTTCACCACCAATAAACGCTCGTAAATCCAATCCCCTAGGATTGCCAGCCAGCGTGCAAATTGCATTACGCCATCGAACTGGTCACCGTGCAGCACCAAAAACTTGCGCCCATCAGCGGTGGTATGCACCACTTCATCTTCCAGACTGATGGCGGTAATCCGGTGATGGATAAACGGACGTAAAAACTCATCGTGATTGCCGCTGACGTAGGTCACTTGCGTACCATGTTGCGCCCGTTCAAACAGCAGGTGCAAAATCTGATCATGGAGCGCATCCCAATACCAGCGTTTACGTAATGCCCAGCCGTCAATAATATCGCCGACCAGATACAAATGGTCGGCGTGATTGTGTTGCAGGAAATCGAGTAGAAACTCAGCTTTGCACCCGCGAGAACCGAGGTGCGTATCAGAAATCCAGATACTGCGATATTTGCGGAAGTTCTGGTTGATGGTCATTGAGAATCCCCCCTTTCTGGTAATGCGCAAGCACTGCGTAACGCCCACTCAGGTGGCGGATACGCAATTGATCATGGTGATGGTCTGCCATTTGCGCCAAATACGCTGGGACTGCCGGATCAGGGTGAACATTGAACCAATCCAACCACTGTAATAGCAGCTTGCGAAACCACGCGGGCATGGTTTGCTGGTCGGAAAAATCCACCACATGCAAACAACCACCAGGCTTGAGGATACTTAAGGCATGTTCCAACGCATCCTGCCAACTGGGGATCATCGACAGCACATACGAAAACATAATATGATCAAACGGCTTTTCCAGCCCGAACGTGGTGTGATCGACCTGCCCCGCCAAGCCTTGCTGCAAAGTAATTTGTCGCGCATACAAAGTGTTACGCAAATTATCACGGGCGGTATCGAGCATCATTGCCGACGCATCCATGCCGTAAAGTTTGGCTTGCGGTTGCCGGTAAGCCAGCTTGGTTAAATTGCGCCCTGTGCCGCAGCCGATTTCCAGCAAGGTTTCACCCGGCTGCAAGGGGATTTCCGCCAGCAAGGCATCGCGCCCTAACAGGTAATATTTGCGTGACCAGTCGTAAACGTACCGCTGGTAACGGTACTGCTGATCCATTTTCTGTGCAGCATCCATCGTCAATCGACCTTGCGGTAGAGGTGGAAACCACCGTAAATCGCCGAACGGTCTTGCTGGAACAATTGTGCGGACGTTTCCGCTTCGTACACAAACTGGCTGCGTAAATCAGCGGGCAACGCGGTTTCCAACGGTGATTCGGCGGCAGCGGTACGGAAGATAATGCGCGTCCCCGGTTTGCCCACGCGGGCAACTTGCGTCCACAACCGGGTGAGGACTGCATCCGTCATCCAGTCTTGCGCATCGAGGAACACGAAACGGTCGTAGCTGTGCGGGGCTTGTTGTTCGAGAAAGTCAATCATGGAACCGAGGCGTGTATCCACTTTGCCCAATTGCTGGCGGATAGTGTCGTAATGTTCCGCTTTTAGGTAATCAGGAATTGCTTGACGCTTTTTATGATCGTAACTGTGGCTAAAACCTTGCCATGCAAAATAGTTGTTTTGAATCGGGGTAGCGCACGCCAAGCGTTCAACGCGCTCGCGGTATTGCCCAATCAAATTGCCTTGTTCTTTCATTGCCTTGTATTGCTGCGGCGGAATCCCAAGGCTGAATACCGACATTGGCAGCTTGCCCAAAAACTTCACCAGTTTATTGTCAAAAAACGGCGCGATGTGCTGGCTAAAAATCGCTTTCTGTTCGTACAAACTGGTGGCGGTGAGAAGCTTTTCAGGGCGGTAATGGGTGCGGCGAGCAATCCAGTGCAGGAAGCGCATGAAATAGCCGAAGCGCGTTTGCCGATACAACCCGTCACGAAACATATGAATGCGCTTTTGCCCCAGAATGCTGCGACCTTGCCAAAACGCATCCAACTCAGCATCCAGATGTGGGCGGATGTGCTGTTCGTAATGCGCCGGATTGGTGTCGCGGTCAGCGTAACCAAAGAAGTCGTAGAAGGTGGCGTGATCCGGCAAATGTTTCAGCGCAGCCAATTTCAGGCGCGTCAGCGACAAATGGTAGGGGTTCAGGTCAATCGCGGTGATATGCGCAGGGCTTGCGGTCAGGTAATTCAACACGTTACAACCGCCCGAAGCAATCGTCAGCACGCGGCTTTCCGAAGTCAGTTGCAAGGCTTGCATATCTACGGTGGGGTCTTCCCAAATCTGGTTGTAGATGAAGCTATTGAACCAAAAGCTGAATAAACGTTGCTGCATCCCCATCAAGGACGTGGGGGCATGTTGATGCACAGCATCGCGCATTGCGTCGGAAATACCTGCCATGAAACTCTCGCTAACAAAATCTAATCGTGAACTTGAGGCTAAGGCTTGGGAATGACGGCAAAATGACGGTTATATGATGGTTGTGTTAATTGGTAACTACCT
>CAYQTB010000133.1:0-6065 GCA_964420315.1 uncultured Thiothrix sp.
AAGTCCAAAAAATTCACACCCAAATCGCCAACGACCGCCGCGATTTCCTGCACAAGGCGACGACCACGATCAGCCAAAACCACGCGGTGGTGTTCGTCGAAGATTTGCAGGTACGGAACATGTCTAAATCAGCGGCAGGCACGGCAGAAAACCCCGGCAAGCACGTTGCCCAGAAATCCGGCTTAAACAAAGCCATTCTCGACCAAGGTTGGGGAGAGTTCCGGCGGCAACTCGACTACAAAATGGCATGGAAGGGCGGCATGTTGTTTGCAGTACCACCGCATCACACCAGCCAAACCTGCCCCTGTTGTGGTCACGTCTCAAAAGATAACCGCCAGACCCAAGCCCGGTTTGCGTGTGTGGAATGTGGCTACGAAAACCACGCCGATCATGTCGGCGCGATTAACGTTTTAGAGCGGGGACACCGCTTGTTAGCTTGTGGAGATGGGGTGTTACGCCCCTCGATGAAGCAAGAACCCACCGAAGGGGTGAAGCCTTGCCGCTTAGCTCCCGTAGGAATCCCCTTCCTTTAGGGAGGGGAGGATGTCAAACCTTGGAACAGGCTTTCGCTGCCGCAACCCAGCATATTCATCTGGTCTACTATATCTGGGAGGCGGACTATACCGGCGAACGTTTGCGGGATGCTTTGGTGCAGGCGGCACAACGTGGGGTCACGGTGCGTTTGCTGGTGGATGACGTGGGTTCACGTCAAGCGAATGCCCGCTTTTTTGCGCCACTGTTAGCGGCTGGGGGACAGGTCGAACGTTTTCTGAAGGTAAATGTGTTGAGCCGTCAGCTTAATTTGAATAATCGCAATCACCGTAAAGTGGTCATTATTGATGGCACGCTGGCGTTCACGGGCGGGATGAATGTCGGCGATGTGTACGCGGGCAGGGGCGAGCCGTGGCAAGATTTACACGCGCGGATTCAGGGACCAGTGGTGTACACCTTACAGGAAGTATTTTGTCAGGATTGGTATCACGCGACCAGCGAAGATTTGGTGAGCGAGGTGTATTTTCCGGTGATTGCCGATGCCGGAACGATTCACGCGCAATTTCTTGCCAGCGGGCCTGCGGATGAGCGCTGGCAGGCGATTCATACGGTGTTATTTGCAGCGATGAATCTGGCGAATACGCGCATTTGGATTGAAACGCCGTATTTCGTGCCGGATCGCCCGATTTTGATGGCTTTGCAAACGGCGGCGTTGCGCGGCGTGGATGTGCGTTTGCTATTGCCGGGGAAATCGGATCATCCGCTGGTGTTGTACGCGGGGCGTTCCTTTATAGATGATTTGCTGGCGGCAGGCGTGCGCGTGTTTGAGATGTATCAGGCGATGCCTCATGCCAAAGCGGTGATGATCGACAGTAGCTTTGCCACGCTGGGGTCGGCGAATATGGATCAGCGCAGTTTTCGCCTCAATTTCGAGGGCAACATCTTTTTTTACAGCAGCGAGATCGCCAGCAAGATGGAACAGGATTTTCTGAGCGCGTGTGCGAATACGCAGGAAGTGACCGAAGCCCAGCGCTGCAAAATCAGTAAGCGGCAACGTTTAGCCGAGAGTATTGCCCGCTTGCTTGCCCCGTTGTTATAAGCGGTGCTGTAAAAAATAGGTGCTTGGGTTGCTTGCTGGGGAGGCTTCTGGTATCCTCACGCGCCTTTAGAGTTCAAGAATCGCAGATCTGGAGTATCCCGATGTCTCGTGTATGTCAAGTAACAGGTAAGCGTCCCGTCACAGGTAACAATGTGTCGCACGCTAACAACAAAACTAAACGTCGTTTCCTGCCTAACCTGCACGCGAAACGGTTTTGGGTCGAAAACGAAGGACGCTGGGTGCGCCTGCGCGTTTCTGCAAAAGGTATGCGTATTATCGACAAGTTGGGTATTGATACCATTCTTGCTGATATTCGCGGTCGTGGCGAAAAAGTTTAAGCTACCGGAGGTAACAGCGAATGGCTAAGAAAGGCGGTCGTGATAAAATCAAGCTGGTTTCTTCCGCAGGAACCGGATTTTTCTATACCACAACGAAGAATAAGCGTACTACGCCGGACAAATTACAGTTCAGCAAGTACGATCCGGTTGTGCGTAAGCATGTTATGTTTAAGGAAGCCAAGATCAAGTAATTGCTTACTGGCTTGCGATTCTTTCCAAAGCCCGGCTTCGCCGGGTTTTTGCGTTTACGGAAAAGGCGATAGGACACGGTATGACATGGATTGTAATAACGCTGGTTATCCTCTTGCTGTTGCTGCCGGTATTGGTAGGGTTGTTGCTTTCACCCTATCAACAGGTAACGCGGGTCGAATTGATTAAAGCGCCTGCCGAGGCTGTGTGGAATGCACTCAGTGATTTTTCGCAGCAAGCACAGTGGCGTACTGACCTGAAAAGTATGCAAATGTTGGATGATGACGATGGCTTGCGCTGGATTGAGCAAATCGCTAATCAGCGCCCGTTGGTGCTACGTAAAGTAAAAGAGTTGCCCCTGAAGGAGTTACTGGTCGAGATGACCCAGGGCAGTAGCAAGGGTACGCGTCATGCCCGTATGAATGCGGTTCCCGGCGGTACGCGCGTAACGTTCACTGAGATGTTGGAAACCCGTGGTCCTTTAGGGCGTATTAAGGGGCGGATGGGCAGCAGCCTTGATCAGCGTTTGGATCATTTTATTCAACAATTGAAAGCCCATTTCGCCGCTTAATGGCTGCAACCCAAGGTAACGCGGCGCATCCCGGCATCTGACAGCGTTGATGTGCGGGCAATTTCCCCAATCGTGCGCTGTAATACCGGGTGCATGACGCTAGGGGCAATTTCCGCTAACGGAAACAACACAAATGGGTACGTGAGAATGTCATGGTGCGGCACATTACTGTGCGGTTGCAAGTTCCAGTCAGCGTAAAGCAACAGGTCGATGTCTAAGGTGCGTGCGCTAAATTTCTCCTCACCGCGCACCCGTCCGTGTGCTTGTTCCAATTCCCGTAAATAGTGTTTCAGGTCAGTAGGGCTTAGCGTGGTGGTGAGACTTGCCGCTAAGTTGAAGAAGGGTTCGCCTACAAAACCCGCTGCGGGCGTTTCATAGACGTGCGAAAAGACTACCTGCCCGAAATCTTGCTGTAAACGTTGCATGGCGGCACAAAGGTGGGCTTCGCGCTCGATATTGCTGCCGAGGCTTAAGTAGACGTCTGCCATTGCCGGTTGCCCCGTTCAATTTTAACCCCGACTTCACTGGAGCCACGTACTGCACCGGGTTTGCCGACGGTGACTTGTATCCAAGGCATGCGCAGTTCCTGCATGAGGGTTTCGGCGATGGTTTCGGCGAGGCGTTCCACCAGTTCGTAATGAGTGCTTTCGACCAGTTGCATGACGCGCTTGGCGGCGGTTTTGTAGTTGAGGGTGTCTTTAATATTGTCGCTGGCGGCAGGGATGCGGTTATCCCAAGCCATTTCTAGGTCAATGCGAATTTTTTGCAGGATGCGTTTTTCCCACTCATAGATGCCAATACGGGCATCGAGGCGTAGGTCGCGTACATAGACTATATCCATACTTTGCTCTTGTTGTCAGTGTCAGGCATGGATTGTAATACAGAAACCCGCAACCTGTGAAAGAGGCTACGGGTTAACGGAATTAGTGTGCCGATAAGGTATCAGCGCGTGAGCTGCCACTGACCCCGGCTGTCTTGGCAAGCTTGAGTTTGAATGTTTTGGCTTCTGCCATCAATCGTACCTACAATGGTGACAGGTCGACAAACGGTGCTTTGGTTATTGACGCTGGCACGGTAAACCTGACCGGGGTTGACGTTGTATTGGTAGCCGGTATTCGGGTTTTGCCATGTGGCAGGGCGACCACTGTAAATGGATTGACCTAGGTTTTGCTGGTCACGTGCATCCAGTTGCGCTCCCCATTGGCTGCCAAGATAGCTGCCCACCGCAGTACCCAGAATAGTCATGGCGGTTTTGCCATCGCCACTGCCAAATTGGTTGCCTGCTACACCGCCTAACACTGCGCCAATCGCCGAGCCGGTTTGGGCATTGTTAATGGGGACAGTGCCCACACACCCACTTAAGACAACAGAGGCAACTACAGCAACGGTAAGACGGGAAGAGATAGTTGGTGTTTTCATCGTGATACTCCTATTCTGATGGTGTTGAGAAAAGACTTGCCGTCAGTGGGGTCGCGGCAAGCCTATGCGAGGCTTAGTAGCCCCGGTTGTAATACGGTGCTGGTTGCGGCTGTTGGTAGTAACGGTCTTGCTGTGTTCCAACCTGATTACCGACCATGGCGCCAACAGCAGCACCTACTGCGGTAGCAGCCGTTTTGCCCTCGCCTTTACCAAACTGATGACCTGCCACCCCACCTAACACAGCACCCGTCGCAGACCCGATTTGTGCATTGTTCATTGGCGTGCCGCACGCAGTCAGTGCTGCTGCTAGTGCCAAAGTCCCCAGTGAATAAATAACGGTTTTCATGTATAGCTCCTTAGTAAATAATTATGTTTTTGGCTGTCGCCACGTTTTCCCAAACTCTGGTGTGAAATTAGAGTGGATCTATGTTAGGTAGTTCAGTGAGAATTTCATTATTTTTCGTGTTAAACGCACAACATTTATTCAATGGTTTTATGGTAAATAATATTAAGCTAATATAAAGGTTTTAGGGATGAAGCATTTGGGAGAATACACCATGAGAATGACAATGGCTAACGTTAATCGGATAGTGGTCACTGGGCTACTGGCATTGATGACGTTGGCGGCATCATATACTGTTTGTGCAGGTGAAAAAATTACCAAATCGTGGGTGACAGGCTATATCACTGGTGAATGGCATCGCAGTGATGGAACCATTGGTATCCTCAACGATGAGGACTGGAATACCTTGACCCATGTGATTCACCATGCTGCCGGTTTGAACAGTGATGGTTCCTTAGACATGAATTACGGCGGATGGAATCTTGCCAGTCAAGCCCGTCGCACGGCGTTGATTAATCAAGCTCATGCCAAAGATGTAAAGGTTTTGTTTAGTGTCGTTAACTTTGGTGGGTATGCGCCAGTATTAGCCGATGCAGCAAAGCGGCAAACCTTGGTCAATCAACTCATTGATGTCCTGAAAAATGGTACTGGCCCCGGCTATGATGGGCTTGATATTGACCTTGAACCCGTCACTGCGGATAGTTCAGGCAATAACCCCAATTACGAAGCCTTCATCAATGACTTGCACACTCAGATGAAGACGATCAACAAAACCAACAATCCCGGTATGTTGGTGGATCGCCCTTTACTAGCCATTGCGACAGGAATTGAGGTCGTGGCTGATAATGGCAGCGGGGATTTGCGCAAGCTCTTAGCTAAACTGCAAGATAAACTCGACCAAATCAACGTGATGGCGTATGACTTGTCTACGATCAATGAAGGCATTGTGTGGCACGACGGGGCATTGTATGACGGTGGTAATAAATATCCCACCAATGCTGCTCGCTCGGTGGTCTCGGCGAATCGTGCCATTCAGCAGTTTATTAGTGGTGGGGTCTTGCCCAGCAAATTAGGTCTCGGTATCAGTGCTGAAACGCGGGTGTGGCGTGGCGGTAAAGTAACAGGCTCCACTGATGGCGTGACCACACCACTGCAAACATGGACAACAGAACCCCTGTGGTGGATGAGTAGCAGGGTTGACCGTGGGCGTTATGCGCAGTTGATGAAGCCGGGCTATCGCTGCATTACAGGTTCTACGGATGATTGCAGTTACAAACCGGAGTATTACCGTTGGGATGATCAAGCCAAAATGCCTTACCTGAGCATTAATAAAACAGGCTCAGCCAGTGATATGTTCATCTCTTACAATGACCCCCGCTCTGTTTCAGAAAAAGTGAAGTATGTTAAGGAAAAAGGCTTAGGCGGCGTGATGCTGTGGGAAATGGGGCGTGAATGCTTGCCACCGGGTGCAGGCGGTGGTTCTGTTGACCAGTGTGTTTCTGGTGATGGTCATTATCGCCCCCTCTTGAAAGCGATTCGCCAGACCCTGCGCACCGGGACCGGCAAATACAAGCCATTGCTGGTGCAACCTTAATGACACAGGTGCTGGACTAA
>CAYQTB010000134.1:0-5922 GCA_964420315.1 uncultured Thiothrix sp.
TGTTATGTGCCTCCATCGCCACTGGGTTGCTGCAACTGTTTTCCCTCAAGTACCACGGGGGGCTTTGGAAGCAGCAGGTCTTGTACTTGCGCACCCGTTCACGGGAATTGCCTTCGGAGAACACCGTGCGCCAAATTTTGGCCCCGTTGTTGGCACGGCAATTACTGCGTTCTCCCCCAAAAACCTTCTGGCGGCGAATTCAGGAGGCCGTCAATGGCGATGACGGGGATGAAGGGCTGGTTTGAGCCGTACACGGCTGGAAAACAACCATAATCAAAGGGTTAAAGCAGCAGGTTGACAAGGCTGTCTCCTAACGCTTTGCTGGGTTTTTAGGGGGGAAGTCATCACTGTTGAGTGATAGTTAACACCCAGTGAATAACGGTCGGAATCTTCCCACCCTTGATAATCATCGGTCACGACCGAACCATTAGCGCTACGCACCACTTTCAGGCGCTCAAAGCTACTCCATCCGGTACGGGTCACGTCACCCATGACTTCCAGCTTGTCGTTAACTTTTTGCACCACGGATAAGGAAGTGCTGGCAGGTAAACTAGCTTCTGCCTTGACCGCCGTATTTAACGCCGCTGCTGCCGGATGTGCTGCTGGGATAGGCGCACTCACCGTGCCTTCCAAATCATGATCAATACCGGCACGATGACTCAACCCCAAACGCGTATTCGCAGTCGGCTTAAATAACACCCCAGCGTTCACACCAAAGGAAGTGGCATCACCGGCAATGGTTACTTTATGGTCGCCCGGCAAACCGGGTAGCGGTGTCATCCGTTTGAGTTCAACATCAAATTTTTGCGCACTTACCCCCGCGCCCACACTCCACTGATCGTTGATTTTGTAAGCGACTGAAGGGTTAATATTAAGCGTCTTGATGGTTGATTCAGTGGCGTGGTAACGACCGATCCAGTTATCGGCATACTCAGTACCCAAACCAAACGGTGCATTGACACTGACCCCAACGCTGAGCTTGTCATTGATACTGCGTGCGCCATACAGACTCGGCACCACACCGTTATTACCACCATCATCGTCAATACCCGTCATTGGTCCAGATGCCCCATTGGTAAACTTAGCTTGCGGAGCCACCAGATGCGCCGAGAGGCTAACATGCTTACCAGAACCCAACGCCGACATTGCCGCCGGATTAGACCATGCGGTCGACGCATCTTCCGCCGCTGCTGCGCCACCCGCAAACGCATTGCCCGTGCCAGAAGCCGATTGATTAGCCAAAGCGAACCCCGCTGCGTGTGCTGCACTACTACAAACACACGTAGCGGCAATAGCCAATGCAAACTTAGATAACTGCTGCATAAACACTCCTCCTACATTTTGAATATCGTGAATTTTCACCGCACAATAATAGCGGATAGAAGCAACGACTTCTCAGACTTAATTTTTACAATAACACCTTCTCTATCCCGCCGTGGGTCGCCTTGCTGATGAACCCTTGCTGCCAATCACTGCCTAGCAAATAATTCGCCATTTCCACCACAATGTAATCGGTTTCCATCCCGGTATCATCCGCATAACGCGACAGCCCTTGCTGGCAAGCAGGGCAAGCGGTGAGGATTTTCACCTTACCCACCTGCGCCATGTCCGCACCGGTCAGCTCTTTGATACCTGCTTTGAGGCTTTCGGCTTTGCGGAAACGTAACTGGCTGGCAATATCCGGGCGGCTAATTGCAAACGTCCCCGCTTCCCCACAGCAACGTTCACTCAAGACCACGTTGGAACCCGTCAATTCTTGGGTAACTTTCAGCGGGTTAACCTGCTTCATCGGCGTGTGGCAAGGGTCGTGGTACACGTAGTGCACCCCGCTCACGCCGTTCATTTTCACCCCTTTTTCCAACAAATACTCGTGGATGTCGAGCAAGCGGCAACCGGGGAAAATCTTGTCAAACTCGTATTTGAGCAACTGATCCATGCACGTCCCGCACGATACCAGCACCGTTTTAATGTCGAGGTAGCTCAACGCATTCGCCACGCGGTGGAACAATACCCGATTGTCGGTGGAAATCTGCGTGCCCTTTTTCAAATCGCCGCCCGCGTTTTGTGGGTAGCCGCAACACAAATACCCCGGTGGCAAGACTGTGGTCGCACCCGTTTCGTACAACATCGCCAGCGTTGCCAAGCCCACCTGACTGAACAAGCGTTCCGAGCCGCAACCGGGGAAATAGAACACCGCATCGCCACGTTTATCCGCTGTTTTCACTGGGTCACGCAAGATCGGAATCACGCTATCGTCTTCCAAACCCAACATTGCCCGCGTAGTTTTCGCGGGCAGCCCTTTCGGTAACGGCTTTTTGATGAATTGAATCACCTGCTCTTTAATTGCCGGTTTCCCCAAGGTCGCCGCAGGACGTTTATCAGCACCTAACACATTCGCTGCTTTCGCCAAGGAATACGCGAAACGTTGCGCCTTGTAACCGAATTTGATCATCCCGGTACGCATCACATTGATTTGCGTCGGGTCTTTCAGATTCAAGAATTGCATGGATGCCCACGTCACCGGGCTGGTCTTTTTCTTGCCACGTTCGCGCAAAATACCGCGCATCCGCACACTGACTTCGCCGAAGTCGATATTCACCGGGCAAGGGTTGAAACACTTGTGGCACACCGTGCAATGGTCAGCGACATCGTTCATTTCATCGAAATGGCGGATGGAAACGCCGCGCCGCGTTTGCTCTTCGTACAAAAACGCTTCAATCATCAAGCCGGTTGCCAGAATCTTATTACGCGGCGAATACAGCAAATTCGCACGCGGGATATGCGTATTGCACACTGGCTTGCACTTACCACAGCGCAAACAATCCTTAATGTCGTTGTTCAGCGCTCCTAGCTCATTGTGTTCCAACAATAACGCTTCGCGCTCGACCAAACGCAACGACGGTGTATACGCATTCTGCAACCCCGACCCCGGCAACAACTTGCCCTTATTGAAATGCCCTTGTGGGTCAACCTGCTGCTTATAGGTGGCGAATTCGTCGATTTCACGCGCATCCAAATACTGAAATTTGGTAATGCCGATACCGTGTTCGCCGGAAATGACCCCATCCAATTCCCGTGCCAACACCATAATCGCATCCACCATGCGTTCGGCTTCATGCAACATGCCATAATCGTTGGAGTTCACCGGAATATTGGTGTGTACATTGCCATCCCCCGCGTGCATGTGCAGCGCCACGAACAAGCGACTGCTGCGAATCTTGCGGTGAATTTTTTCCATTGCCTGCATTAACGGCTCTAATTCACGACCAGCAAACATTTCTTGCAACGGTCGCACGATTTCTTTGCGATAGGAAATGCGTAAATCACGCCGCAACAACAGATCAATGATGCGATCTTGCGGGCGTTGTGCGGCTTTCGCAGTGTCATCCAGCAAGTCTTGATGCGCGGCGGCAGGTGCATCGAAATGCGCCAGAATCTGTTCCCAGCGCAGCTTGCGTTGCTGAAGGTAATCCACCGCATGAGCCAGCTTGTTTGCCCAAATGGAACTGCGTTCGGCACTCGCCTCGTAGTCCGCCACTGCGCGTAATTCCGGCAAATCGCCCGCCAAATGTTCCAGCAACCCATCAATCATGCGCAGCTTGTTTTGCATCGACTGGCGAATATTAAGGGTTTCAATGCCTTCGGTGTAACGCGCCAGATTGTGCAGCGGAATCACCACGTCTTCGTTGATTTTAAAAGCGTTGGTGTGCGCCGCAATCGCTGCCGTGCGCGAACGGTCTGCCCAAAACTGGCGACGCGCTTCTGGGCTAATCGCGATGAAACCTTCCGCATTCCGCGCATTCGCCAAACGCACCACGGTCGCAGCAGATTCCGCCACTGCCTTTTCGTCATCGCTTACAATGTCAGCAATCAGCACCATTTTCGGCAACATGCCGCGAGCGCCTTTCGGGGTGTATTTCACCGCTTTAACGTAGCGTTCGTCGAGATGCTCCAAGCCGGACAGCAACACGTCATTGCGTCCGTCGAGGTAGTTTTTCACCTCCACAATCGCGGGAACCGCTTCGTGCAAATCCGTGCCGTAGAATTCCAAACACACGGTACGAATTTGATCGGGCATCCGGTGCAAAATGAATTCGCCGGAGGTGATTAAACCGTCACAACCTTCTTTCTGAATACCGGGCAATCCGCCAAGGAATTTATTGGTAACATCCTTACCCAACCCTTCTTTGCGGAAATAGCGCCCTTCAAAGGTAAGGATTTCCGGCTCGCCCTTGCGGGTTTTGCCATCAGCGAGGAAACGCTGCACCGAAAATTGCACGGTTGGCTGGTCGTGGATTTTGCCGAGATTGTGATTCAGGCGCGTCACTTCCAGCCAATCCGCATCCGGTGTCACCATGCGCCAAGAGAGCAAATTATCGAGGCTTGTTCCCCATAAGACTGCTTTTTTGCCACCGGCATTCATGGCGATATTACCACCAATGGTGGAGGCATCTTGCGAAGTCGGGTCAACCGCAAACACCAAACCGTGCTTGCCTGCCAAATCCGAAACGCGGCGGGTAATGACTCCTGCCCCTGCACGCACGACCGCCACGGTTTTATCCACACCCGGTAAATCGTTGCGGTATTGCACTTCACTCAAAAATTCGAGCTTTTCGGTATTAATCACCGCGCTGCGGGCATCCAAGGGCACTGCACCACCGGTATAACCCGTGCCACCCCCACGCGGAATCACGGTCAACCCCAGTGCAATGCACTCGCCAACCAACGCCGCTATTTCCTCTTCGGTATCTGGCGTCAGCACGACAAAGGGCAACTCCACCCGCCAGTCGGTCGCATCGGTGACGTGAGACACCCGTGCCAAGCCGTCAAACTGGATATTGTCTTTGCGGGTAATTTTTTGCAGATGCTTGCGGGTTTTTTCACGCTGATCGTATTCCGCACGGAACCTTTCCGCAAACTGTGCTAAGGCGTTACGGGCAATCTGCATCAATTCTAGGGTGAGGGCATTACCGTTGGCGCGTTCCTCAATCTTTTCCACCCGTCCGCTGAGGGTGTCGAACAGCGATTGCCGTCGCTCGCGATTTTCCAGCAAGTCATCGTGGATGTAAGGATTACGTTGCACCACCCACATATCACCGAGGATTTCCAGCAACATGTGCGACGAAATGCCGGTTTCGCGCTTTTCACGCAATGCCTGTAAAATCTCCCAAGCACGTGCGCCCAACAAGCGTTGCACGATTTCCTTGTCGGAGAATGAAGTGTAGTTGTACGGAATTTCCCGAATCGGGTGGGTAGCTGCCATGGTGTTCACGAGTGCTCTGCTGCGAAGAGACGTAGTGTACCGTGCTGCACCATTGAAAAAAACCTGTTATAACGGAAGGGATTATCTAAATCCACAAGCGCTTGCCTTCGGCAATCTTTGTCATGACCTCGCGCTGAAAGTCGAGTGGACCATAAGCAACCGCTTGTTGGTCTTTTTGAAACTTGCCATCCACCACTTCTTGTTCCAAATAGACCAAGGGGCGACCGTGTTGTTCGGCAAACTGTTTCAGCCAATTCAAGGCTCGCGGGGGAATGCGTTTGCCGACGGGAAGCACTACATCGACCGGTACACCGCGCCATTGGAATTTGTTGAACAGCACCATGACTTTGGCTTCATTGGGCTTCATCCAATCCGGCAGCGGGCTGCTGGGGATTACCCAGCCGCAGTTGAAATTGTCACAAGGATCAATGGGACGGTTGGCATAGTCGTTGCAGCCTTTGCCAGTACTGTGCGGGCAGGGGCAACCGGGGTAGACATCTGCCCCTTTGATATTCATTTGTACCCAGCCGTCACAACAGGCAGTACAGGGTTGGCATTGACGTGAAGATCGTTTGGTCATGTTGGGATAAGTTGACATCCTCCCTTCCCTAAAGGAAGGGGATTCCTACGGGAGCTAAGCGGCAAGGCTTCACCCCTTC
>CAYQTB010000135.1:0-5847 GCA_964420315.1 uncultured Thiothrix sp.
GATTAAAAGTGGCGGTTTCGGCATTGGTAAACAGCAGCAGACACCCCACTAAACACACTCCTAACATAGGGAGGCTTTGCCTCCCGCGCTATCCTCCCCGCCCTGAAGGGCGAGGTTTGCCGCGCAACCTGATCAACCACGGTCGGGCGGCTGTGGGCTTGGCGCAGTTTGTCCAGTGCTTGGTTACGGATGATGGTGGTTATCCACGTCATAGCACTGGCTTTACTGGCACTGAATCGTGCGGCATTGCGCCATACTTTGACAAAACCCTCCTGCAACACGTCTTCCGCTAGTGCTGCGTCACGCAACAGCCGTTTGCACAGCGCAAACAAGCGCGGGGATGTGGCGTCATACAGCTGCCGGAAGGCGGCTGTATCGCCCTGCCCGCTACGTTGCAGCAGTTCGTCCAGTGATTCCATGATATTCCTTCTGCTTCTTATCTGCATTTTTATACGTTGGCTGGCTGCTGTTGGATGCACGCCACACAGGAAAAGCCGATTGTAGACAGATTTCCATTTCCCTGCATCCTAAACTCCAGTTTGCAGTAGGGCAATCGGATTACAGCGATGCAGAGCACAGCTTTTTGAGCGCAAGTGGAAAGTAGTGGTGCAACCGTGGTGATTCGCCCCGATTCTGGTTTACCAGAAGACATTTACCCTCCTGCGACCATTGCAGAATACGCCCTTCCCGCGCTATCTTGCATCCCCACAACTAACAAGAATTTTTGGTTCTATGTGAATCGTAGTGGATAGTTTATCCTGTTGGCATGAACAGCGACACACTATTTGGACTGGCCCTGGGGCTAACATCACCTTGGCAGGTGGACAGCATCGACTTCAGCGGGACGGAGGGACGCAAGGAATTGCATATCCGTATCAGCTTCGCGCGTGGCAGCCGCTTTGCCGACCAGGGCGGGGAATCTTGCCCGGTGCATGACACGGTGGAACGGCGTTGGCAGCACCTGAACTTCTTTGAGCATACCTGCTACCTGCATTGCCGTGTCCCGCGCATCCGCACCGGATCGGGCAAGGTTGAGACGGTTGCCGTCCCTTGGGCGCGTTCCGGGAGTGGCTTCACGCTGCTGTTTGAGGCACTGGCCATGGCACTGATCGAACGGGAGATGCCGGTCAACCGGGTGGCGGAACTGATGCGGGTCAACCCGCAACGCATCTGGACATTGTTCAACCACTGGGTCTGTGACGGCCGCCAGCAGGATGACCCCTCCGGCATCACCCGGCTGGGGGTGGACGAAACCTCCACCCGCAAGGGGCATAACTACATCACCGTGGGGGTTGGCCTAGATGCCCGTCGCGTCGTCGAGGTGAAACCATCACAAATCACCGATGTCAGCATTGACCTGTCGCCTGCATTCATTGCCGGGATAGGGGAAGCCTTCCCGGATGCCGCCATCACCTTTGACCATTTCCACGTCACTCAGTTGCTGAACAAGGCCATGGACAAGGTGCGCAAGCTGGAGCGCAAGGAACATGCCGACCTCAAAGGCCACAAGTACACTTTCCTGAAAAACTACGATAACCTGTCAGAACAGCAGGAGCAGTCACTGGCAGAGTTCATCACCCTCTACCCCACGCTGGGTACTGCCTACCGCCTCAAGGTGCTGTTCAACGACCTGTGGACGATGCCTGACAGGAAAACGGCGGAAGCCTTCCTGCAACAATGGTGTGATGAGGTGGATGCCGCTGGCATCCCGGCTTTCCAGACGTTTGCCAAAACCGTCCGGGCGCACTGGTCGGGGATCATCCGGTGCGTTGAATCACACCTCTCCAACGGCATCCTCGAAGGCATCAACCACAAAATACAGTTGGCCAAACGGCGGGCGCGTGGGTTCCGCAATACCCGCAACCTCATCAACAGGGTTTACTTCCTGTGCGGCAAACTGGAGTTTAGTTACCCACGGTATTCCACATAGAGCCGTTTTTATTAATCGACGGTTGCATCAATCGTTAGTGTCACCACTTCATCTTTCGCCAACGCCCCGACTGTCCACAAGCCACTGTCTTTGTTATACGTGCCCTTGCTGGCGGTATGCGGTGCTTTGTACGTAACACCTGCTGGCAACTGATCCGTCACTTCCACGCCGGTCGCTGCCCCCGGTCCTTTGTTAGTAAGTGTAATGGTATAACGCACGGTATCACCTGACACGACATTGGGTTTATCCACTACTTTGGTGATTGCCAAGTCGACATTCTGCGCCACGACTGGTTGCAAAGGATTAGTAACAGTTATCAGCTTAGGATTATTTTCCTCAATCGTTACCGTTTGCCCCGGTGCATATTGCGCCGCACCGTAAGTAAATCCTGTTGGAGCGGTCGGTGTCACTTCGGTGACAGTACATTGTGTGCCAACAGGGATAGCATCAGATTCGTAAGTTTCATCGTGCTTCAGCAAGATGCCTGTCTTGTCAAAATTATCGCCGGTACAATCCAGATTGAAGCTGAATGATTGCCCATCTGTGCCGTTTTCCACCACTTTTTTGATACGTAACACCCCAGAAGGTGCGGAAACCCCCATCCACACGCGATAACCCACACTCACGTAGCGATTACCCGCACTTAAACTGGCATCCCGATAATCGTATTTGGAGTGTGCCGCAGTCGCCGGATGATCAAACGCAGCAGCTCCACGCAAAATCATGGTAGTCGTATCCGCAGGATTTAAGGTTGTTTCATGGCGATTACCTGTCACATCCAATAACCCCCACGGGTTTCCTGTTTCCTGCCCTACCTGAGCATAACGACGTGTTCCGAAATAACCCGGAATCAATGCACCACCAGAATTGCTGCTGTGCATCCCGTTTGCATCAACCGTTTCCAGCACCGGTGTACCGTCACCTAACAAGCTATTGGTAGGATAATCGTTGTAACCTTGTTTGGTTTTATCCCAAAACATCGCTTTGTAAAGCTCATCCTCTAACGGCAAACGCGCCCCCGGATAATTTGCGTCAAAGGCAACAATGCTGCGATTACCTAACGGATTTCCAGACTGGGCGAAAGTAAAAGCCCCCTGTTCAATATCACCCGTTGCCAGCCAGTTCATGTAACGCCCGACCATATTCAACGACAACCAATCAATCGGTAGTTTCGCCGCTTCCGTCGCACTCATATTCAACCCATCATCAGTAAATGGCTTAACACTCCAAGTACCACCGCTGTATGTGTAAGCAGAGAAACACAAACCATTACCGCAGGATTCACCAATCGGTTCAAAACCCATGGTGTTACCGGGGTCAACAGCATTCAAAAACGCCACCCAGTCACCCACAGTAATTTGTGTCGCGCTTACGCGGTATTTGTAATTAACACCACCGTAACCTGTGCGATTGTCATCGGCATTTCCCGCACCATCAATCACCACAAAGCTATCGGCAAATGAAGGCTTTGGCGCACCTTGATGTTTAGCGGCATCCCATGTCATGGAATCAAGCGCGTGAGCGGGTGAGCCACTAGCAAGTAGTATTGCCACACACACACCAAGAACGAAGGATGAGCGTTGCAACGCCCCTGATTGGTTGGTCATTTTCATTAGTAGCCCCTGCCTCATTAAAACTTTATAAATTTTCATGTCGATTACCACGTTATCATTAGAAAAATCTATCTACTAATCGTATGGTAACACTTGATATAACACACTCCCAACTGAAACCCGAAGAACGGCAATCTTTCCCGCAAACATTGCAGAATACGCCCTTCCCGCGCTATCTTGCATCCCCACAACTAACAAGAATTTTGGAAAGAGGAAGATGCTCCATGTTACAAGCTATACGCACTTACGGCTTGATGGTTTTTATTGCTGCCTTAGTGATTACTCCCTTCCTCCAAGCATGGACAGGAAAACCAGTGGCTATTTTATTAGTCACCCTGGTTTTTGCCGTATTCAGTGCGGTGCACTATCAGCGTGCGTCCTGCACACAAGCCGATTGGCAGACAGTACGTCGCCCCCCTGATTTGTGGCTCACGATCTTAGGTAAAGGGGTATTCTGGGGCATTACGCTAACCTTACTGATGCTGCAAGAACAAATCTGGCCTTGGCTGGGTTTTGTGTTCTTTTTTATCTTCGTCAGTTGGCGGATGGCGACACTGCCACAAACACACATTGAAACAGGGCTGATTCCTGTCGGCGCGTTAGGTGTCATGGGCTGTGTTCTCGCTTTGGGACTGCCGCTTGCTACTGCGGTACACGTTGGCATCATGAGCTTGTTAGGTGCGATGGGTGCTTTATTCATTATGCCGTTGCAAGCCCTGCTGACTTACCTCGCCACCCCGGAGCATCACACCAAAGCCAGCCGCATTGATGTGCTGACCCAAACCCTGATCCTGTTGTTGTTTACCAGTAGCGGCGCATTATTGCTGTGGTTAGGGCTAGACACATCTGTGTTACTGACCGCATTAAGTTTGGTCACGGTGATAGGCACGCTATATACCATCTACCAAATGCCGCAATCCTTGCTGCGCTATGTGTTTAGTCGCCTCTTTCATGCGCGTTACCGTTTGAAAGTCTTGGGGTTTGAACACCTGCCCGCATCCGGGGGCGTGTTATTGCTGGGCAATCACATCAGCTTCATCGACTGGGCGTTGGTGCAAATGGCAAACCCGCGCCCGTTGCATTTCGTGATCGAAAAAGGCTATTACGAACGCTGGTATTTAAAAAGTTTCCTCAATTGGTTTGGTGTCATCCCGATCAGCAGCGGCGCGAGTGCGGATTCGCTGGAAAAAGTCACGGAGATGCTTAAAGCGGGTGAAGTGGTGTGTTTGTTCCCCGAAGGCACGATTAGCCGCACCGGGCAGTTATCCGAATTCAAGCGCGGTTATGAAAAAGCGGTGAAAGGCACGGGCGCGGTGATTGTGCCGTTTTACCTGCACGGCTTGTGGGGCAGTCGGTTTTCACGTTCCAGCGGCTTTTTACGCGAAAATCGCCAGTCGGGTTTCAAGCGTGACATCGTGGTGTCGTTTGGCAAAGCCTTGCCGGAAACGATTCGCGCCCACGAATTGAAGCAGAAGGTGTTTGATTTGTCGTTTGCGTCGTGGGAAGCCTATTCACACCTCATCGACCCGATTCCGGTTAACTGGCTGCGGGCAGCAAAACGCATGAGTTTCCGCATGGCGGCGACGGATGTGATCGGTGAACCGTTGAGCCATCACCGTTTTATGACTGCCGTTTTCCGTTTTGCGGTGTTGATTAAAACGCTTAGCCCAGAACAGAATATCGGCTTGTTATTGCCCACCAGCGCGGGCGGGGCGATTGCGAATATGGCGGTGCTGACCTTGGGTAAAACCCTGGTGAATCTGAATTACACTGCCAGCGGCGAGGCGATGCAGAGCGCGGTACAACAGGCGGGCTTGCAACGGGTTTACACTTCCAAGCGTTTTTTGGATAAGCTGAAAGAACGCGGGATTGATATTCCAGCGATTTTGCCGGATACCCCGTTGACGTTTTTGGAGGATTTGAAGGCAGAAATTCCTAAGCATCAATTGCTGACGACGCTGTTGATGGTGATGTTATTGCCAACCCGCGTGTTGCAGTGGTTATACATCCCGAACATTGATTTGGATAGCACGGCGGCGATTCTGTTTTCCAGCGGCAGCGAAGGTGCGCCCAAGGGTATTGAGCTTTCGCACCGTAACTTGGCGGTGAATGCGCGGCAAGTGGCGGATGCGCTGAATACGCTGGATAACGATGTGATCATGGGGACATTACCGACCTTCCACGCCTTCGGTTTGCTGGCGAGCACGCTGATGCCGTTGTCGGAAGGCATTCCGATTGTGTGCCATCCCGACCCGACCGATGCGGTGAATATTGCCAAGGGTGTAGCGCGTTACGAAGCCACCT
>CAYQTB010000136.1:0-5570 GCA_964420315.1 uncultured Thiothrix sp.
TTAAGGGATTTCATGCTGCTTGGGGGAGAGGGGAGAACTTACGACTGTTGAGGAATCCGGTGCAGTAAGCCAAAAAAACCCGGTCATATTGATCGGGTTGACCGCTCAGACCATACACAACCTAGCAATACTGTGCATGGCAACTACCCTCACTAGCGGTTTCAAAAATGAAATCATTCAAGAAATTTGCATTTTATCAATTTGCAGAAAAATCGTGGCAATGTCAACAAGTAGTTGATATTAAAAATATTCTTAAGTACTAATATTGCAGTGCATTGAAGCCAACAGAATTGCTGTGTTTTTATGGGTACGCCGGTATTCCAAGATATGGTTACGTGTATGTTTGCCGTACAATCTCCGCTGTTTTAGTTGAAGTGCACCACTTATGTTTGCTTATATTGATAATGCTGAAAAGTTAACTGACCTGCTGGCACGGCTGGATTCCGCCGAATGGATTACCTTGGATACGGAATTCATTCGTGAAAAAACCTATTATCCGCGTTTGTGTTTGATCCAGATTGCCAGCGCCGACACGTTGGCGTGTATTGACCCCCTAGCGCTTAGTGATTTGCAACCGTTTCTGGACTGGCTTAACCAGCCGCAGCGCTTAAAAGTCCTACACGCTGCTTGGCAAGATATGGAAATCTTCCACCATTTAGGCGGGGGCAACGTACCTGCCCCGCTGTTTGATACCCAAGTCGCGGCTGCCGTATTGGGCATGGGCGACCAACTGGGGTATGCACGTTTGGTAGAAGCCTTGCTGGGTTTGTCGCTGGACAAATCGCAGTCACGTACCGATTGGTCACGTCGCCCCCTGACAAAGGCGCAACTGGAATACGCTATTGACGATGTGCGCCATTTGCGCGATGTCTATCTACGCTTGTGTGAACAACTGAAGCAATTGGGACGGATGCGCTGGCTGGAAAAACCGTTCCAGAAACTGGCAGATCCGGCTACGTATGCCGTTGACCCGCAGACAGTGTGGGAGCGGGTCAAGGGCTTACAAATTCTGAAGCCGCAACAACTGGCCATTTTGCGCGAATTAGCCGCATGGCGTGAACAACGAGCGTTACTCAAGGATATTCCCCGGCGTTGGATATTGTCCGACGAAATCTTACTGGATATGGCACGGATGCAGCCGGATAGCCCAGCCGCACTACGCCAGATTCGCGGCTTGAGCGATGAACAGATTGAACGCGGTGCAGGGGAATGGCTGGCGTGCATCGCACGTGGCAAAGCCGTACCCAAAAATGAATGCCCGACCTTACCGCGTCGCCGTAAATTGGATGCGGAGATGAGTGTGGTTGCCGATGTGCTCACCGCACTGCTCAATCAGGTGGCACACGCAAACGGCATTTCGGCGCCAATGATTGCGACCCGCCAACAGCTTGAGAAAATGCTGGAAGAAGAGCGTACCACCCTGTCTGATGACTGGCGGGGCGCTTTGGTGAATGATTTGTTTACCGCCGTATTGACGGGCAATGCCAGCCTGCGGGTGCGTGATCAGCAATTGATAGTAGAAATTTAATTCACAGCAACCATGCATTCGGCAAATCCGTTAACGGGGCGACGCTGATTTCCTGAATCGCCGCCATCGGTCGTGCGAATTTGCACACGACTTCCGGCGCGTGTTTGCCTTGGCTGTAACGGGCTGAAATTTGCGCGGCTAAACGCACGTCGTCATCGGTAATTGTGTCGCCATCCAACAGGGTTAACGGACCAGAATGACTGGCGGTTTTGATCCAAATGAATTGGTTTTTGTAACCTTCAAGAAAATGAGTTTCGCCTTCCTCGCGTGACACAATCATTTTGAAATGCGGGCGCGGGCGTAAATGCCGTCCGATTTTTAGTAACATAATGTCATCAAGTTCGTAATCCCGGTTGGGGCGATGCGCCCACAAGTCTTTCAGTTTGTCGGTATAATTGGCATCCGTGAGGAAGCAACAGCCGCCCGCCGGTTGTGCGTATTCGGCGATTTCCCATCGCGCGGCGAGTGCCATTTGCGGTTTGCGGCTACGCCCGTTGAAACCAAACAATTTTTCACGGTCAATCCAGCCTTCGCGTTCGGGTTTGCTTGGGGGTAAATTTTGGGCAGACAATGGACGCAATAGTAAGTCTGCTGCGCCGGATTCTGCGGCGATAATAGGCATGGTTTTGGCACGTTGCGACATGGGACGTTGCCCCACGACTTCGCCGGTAATAATAAAGTCAAAACCTTTTTGCTGAATCCATTCGTGCGCTTTTTTAACCATAAAAATCTTGCAATCAAGGCAGGGATTCATGTTCGCGCCGTAACCGTATTTGGGGTTGAGCACAACAGCTTTGTATTCCTCCACAATATCCACAATGTGCAGTTTGATACCAAGCTGTTCAGCTACCCATAAGGCATTATTGCGCTTGATTTTGTCGCTGTGGTGTTTGCGAATCGCGTGGGTATGGCCTTCTACGCAGAAGCCGGTGTAAAAGTTGATGCCTTCCACATGAATACCTTGTTCCAACACCGCTTTGGTGGCAAGCATGGAATCAAGGCCGCCGGAAAGCAGCGAAACAGCGCGGTATTGTCGAGTCATGACGGTCACTAACTGGTTAGGGGAAGGCGTAGTATACGCTACGCACGGGTGGCTTGTGCCAGTCTTCCAGCGACTGCTACCACTGTTCGCAGTGGCGCTCAACAGCGATTCGATATAATGATAGGGTGTACTTATGTCTACACTTGAGTTTGTTTCATGAGTGCCACTACCATTTTGTCCGCGTATTACCGGCATAAGCAAGGCGGGTTTACCACACGTCTGTATCGCGCTTACCGTGCTTTGGATGCAGCGGGTTATCGCGTGATTTATATTGCGACGGAAAAGCTGCCTGTGGATGGCGAAAATATCCAACCCATCATTTTACCGATGCGCTTCCCCCAGACTTCATTATGGTATTGGCCGGAATTTTATGCCCGTGCTTTGCTTGCATTGCGCCGTCTGACCCGTGAACATCGGGTGCAACAGCACCTCATGTTTTCATTTTTTTATGCCAGTTTGTCGATTCTAGCCAGTTGGGGTTTGGGCGTGCGTACTCTCACGTTTATTCGAGGAGATGATATTTTCGATGCGGCAAAAAAGCGCTTTGCCCGCCCGCGTATTTGGGTGCATAGCCTATTGGAGAAGCTGGGAATACGCTATTCGTATCAGGTGATTACCACCAGCGACACCATGAAGGCAATCATCAATCAACGTTCCGGCGGGCAGGATAAAACCCACAGCTTGCCCAATAATATTGCCACGCAAGCACTGGCGATTCACCTGCCCAATATTCGTCAGGACACGGTGCGAATTGCCACGCTGTCGGTGTTGAATCCGCGCAAAAATCAGTTATTGGTATTGAAAGCACTTCAACAACTACCCGCACAAAACTGGGAGTACTTATTGATTGGCAGTGATAACAGTGGGCGAGATTATCAGGCAGAATTGCAAGCATTTGTTGCCGCCAATGGGTTAACGGAACGGGTGACGTTTCTCGGCTGGCGTGATGATGTCCCCGCGATATTGCAACGCTGCCATTTGTTGTTGCTGCCGACCTTGCACGAAGGTTCGCCCAATGCCCTGCTTGAGGCAATGGGGTATGGTTTGCCTTGTCTTGCCAGTGATATTCCTGAAATTCGCGAAATTTTACCCGACGAAGAACTGTTATTTGACCCCCATGACCCGCTGGAATTGACCCACAAGCTGAGCCGTTTCCTGCAATTACCCGGTTACGCGGGGGTGATTCAAGCCAAAACCGCCCAGTGCAAGGCACGTTATACCTTTGACTGGGATCAGCGTTTGGTGGCGTTGGTCGATGCCGCTGCCGATGGTTAAGGGCAACAGCTATACCCATTCCACCTTGATCCGCTTACTGGCGATTGGTCTGAATGCGGTCGGAGCATTGCTGTTGCTGCCGTTTGTGCTCAATGCCTTGGGCACAACTGACTTTGGCATTTGGGCCATGGCAACCTCAATCACTGGTTATTTAATGCTACTGGATTTTGGGATTGCCTTGGCGTGTACCCGCTATTTATCGGTGCATAGCGAGGATAAGCAGCAATGGCAACGTACCTTTAGCAGTGCTTTTCTGCTGTCACTCGGCTTGGCTACGGTGTTGGTTGGTCTGGCAATACTGGTGCAGCTATCGCTGTATAACGGGTTATTGCCTGCCACTTACCAACCCATACCGGATGTGATGACGCTGTTGTTGGTGGAAGTGGCGCTATCCATTCCTTTGCGTTTGTACCAAAGCATTTTGCGGGCAGAAGTGCGCTACGTGGAAATCGGGCTGTTTGAAATTATCCGTATTGTATTGCGCTTGGTAGGGATTCCGCTGTTGCTGTGGGCGGGCGGCGGGTTAATGACTATTTTGGTGTATGCCTCGGTCATCAATGTGCTGTTTTTTGCTTTAATGCTGGGCAGCGTGTATTGGCGTGAACGCCGCACTTACCTCGATTGGCAGGCATGGGATGGGCGGCATCTGCGCGAATTACTCGGCTTCAGCCAATACGCCGCCATCACGCAGGTGGCAGAGTTTTTCAAATACCGCACCGATAACCTGTTGGTTGGGGTATTGCTCGGCGTGAGTGCCGTCGCGCCTTACGCGATTATGGTGGTGGTCATCGACATGTTGACGCAAATTCTCATGCGCTTTCAAAGCTATTGGGACACCATTATTATGCGCCATGCGGGGGAGCAACGGCTGGCGAGTGCGTTGGATACTACGCTGACTTCCTTGCAAATTGGGGTGTCGTTGGCGTTATTAGCCACGTTCGATACCTGGCTGCTGGGTACTCAGTTTCTTGCCCTGTGGGTGGGCGACACGTATGCAACGCTGGCAAGCTCACTCACCCTGTTCACGCTGATTTTGCCAGGTCTGGCCGTGCAGTTGGCAACTTCACCGTATTTCAATGCCGTAGAGCGACAATACACCAATGCAACACTGGCGTTACTGGAAATTGCACTCAAGCTGGGCTTGCTGCTGCCACTGATTAACGGGTTTGATGTGGATGGGGTGATTTTAGCGGGTGTGGTGGCGGCAATGGTGACGGCGTTACTGCGCTTATGGGTCATAGCAGGTATCGTGCGTTGTAAATTTGGGCATTTGGTTCAGTTAATCATCTGCAAATTACTGCCAGTTATCGGGCTGCTGGGCGTGCTATGGGGTTTACGCTGGGTACTGGACAGTGTGGGTACACCACTGCTCTTGACCGTGATCCTGATTTTATGCATCCAAGCAACTGGATTATTATTTCTTATTAAAAAACCCATTAAGACGCATCATCGAGTGGTTTCTGCCATTTGTCCACGCTTGCATGGCAGCGGTTGACCGCTTTGCTTATTGTCAAGCTTAACGAAACCATTAAAAACGAGCATCCCTTGAAAATCGCATTCATCGCCATCAAAGGAATCGACCGCATCGGCGGGGTTGAGACCTACACCATCGAGTTGGGCAGAAGGCTGGTCGATGCCGGGCATCAGGTTATTGTGTACACGGCAACCACCCCAGAACACCCGACCCCGTTTTATTATCAGGGGATGCGGATTATTCCGCTGCCC
>CAYQTB010000137.1:0-5442 GCA_964420315.1 uncultured Thiothrix sp.
TACCGCCACTACCGTTGCCAGTACCCGCACCTCCACCACCGCCACTGGCTGCACCTCCACCACCGCCACTGGCTGCACCTCCACCACCGCCACTGGCTGCACCGCCGCTACCGCCACTGGCTGCACCGCCGCTACCGCCACTGGCTGCACCGCCGCTACCGGTGGGGAAGGGTTCGGCATCAGTGTCGAATTCGCCGGATATATCCAGCGGCTTGCCTGTATTGGTCGCTATTGGCAGGTCATCGCTGCCGTGGCAGTCAAAGGTAATCTGCGTCACTTGCAGGCGATCCCGCTCTGACGAGGCAGGTGAGGTGGCGGCAATTTCTTCCAGCATTTTACTCATCACCGGGTCATCGGCAAACTTGGCTTTCAAGGCTTCATCCGCACCAAAACCCAGACGGAATTTGAGTATCAGTGGATTATCGGGATCATCCAGTACAAAAAACTCTGCTTTTTCCTCACCGAACAAGCCGTTGATGTGTAATGCAGGCAATTCCGCCGGTTTGCCATTCAGCAATACCGGAAAGGGGACGGGAGTTTTATCGGGCAATTCCAGCGCATACACCGAGGGGGCAAACCACCAGCGATAGGGCGAATCAGGGTCAAGCACGTTTTCCGGGGTCGCACTGTAGTTGAGCGTGGTAACGATGGAAACGTCTGCTTTACCCGTTGTTTTCAGACGAGTGTAATTGTCCCGGGTCAAACTGATAGCAACGCTGTTCGGCACAGTTTCCGGCAGAATCGGGCTGAAAACTGCCAGATAGTAAGGTGCTTTTTGCTGGTCTGCGTAAAGGATACCGCGGGTGACGTTGGTGGCAACCAGTTCTGGTGGCTTGTCGCTGAAGGGGTCATTGATCTCGTGTTCGCTGGAGTAATGCAGGGTGATACCGGTTTCATCCATGGCGGTAATGCGTTTGATGGATTCGTAATCACCGCTGCTTTGGTTAATCGCAGTGACGATGTTCAAACCGGGGCAAAGCGGAACGGTGGGCGTGGCAGCATCCGCCAAACTGGCAACAGGCAGGCTGGCGTACAAGCAAACCAGACACGGAATTAAAGCCTTCACAGTTTGCCTCCTACGCCCAGATAAACACAAAACGCGCCAAAGCCCATGAATAATAAACCGCCCGTTAGGGTGGACATCGCCAGCAAATACGGTTGTTCGGGGTGTGCCGTTGGAAATACCACTGTGACTTTCTCACCCAATTCAAACGGGTAGAAAGAAAACGTGAACGCCCCGTTCGCCTTGCCAATCAATGTCGGGCTGCCACCAACACTGGCTGGGTATTGGTAAGCGGGGCGTCTGGCAATGCGATGACCGTTGCGGATAGCGGTATTTTCCGGCTGAATGGATGGCGAATAACGCCCTGCCAAAAAACCTATAACTTCGCCCTCCACTGTTGTCCCCACCAAGCGATAATAAAGGGGGTAAGCGGCGGTTTGCCAGCCCATGATGAATAGCCATATACCCAAACCCAACAGGGCGATACGGAAAAACAGTTTCATACCTCAGTTCCCCATCGTTCCCATCATACCGGGCAGACCGATACCGAGACAGAAGGTATTTTGCCGTTTGGCACGGTACACGCAGGCATCGCCACCGCCCACGGCACTGTTGTATCCGGCACTGAATACGCCATCGCCCGCAGGGTCACGGGTGGTCAGATTACCACCATCGGATTTATCGCTTTTCCCCATCGACACAATCGGCGCACCCGTGTCGTTGTACACCGCAACCAAACGGGGTTCCGCCATCATGGCTGCAACATCCTTACCGCCTTTGGCGACACCCACCGCGCCGTGTTCCCCTTCCAAGGTTGTCCCCATGAAAGCCACATTTTCGCCTTTGGTATTGGCAGTCCTAACTGTTCCCGCACCACCCGCTGCTGGGTTCATACCCGCAGAAACCACCACTTTGCCTTGTTCGTTATACAAGCGCAGAGCCACTTTTTTACCCGGAAGGGCAGCAATTTCGGCGGCGGGTAAAGCCGCTTGCCCTTGAACCTCACGGATAAACAAACCACTCCCCCCTAACACAGACGTACCGACCCCAGAGGCGAAATGGTTATGCTCGGCAGCAGCACTGGAACCTGTGACGTTATCCGCATTCAAATAGGCACGGTTATCGGCGGAAATACGGGCCGTCAGGCGTGCGTATTCCGCATTGCGCTGTAACAGGATACTCGGCTTGCCCTGCTCACCCATGACTAGGTAATCCGTTCCTTGATTATCGGTGGTAACACTTAGAATCACCCGACCGTTCTTGTCCACTACCTTGAACGGGGCTTGTACCGTATTGCGGCTGGCTTCCAGTTTGCTGAGGCGCAAATTTAAATCCACCAGTTGTGACACCATCTGTTCGGGCTTCATTTCACCGATTGCCTTGAGGAGTGCTTCTTTTTCTGGATCGGGCGGGGTTTCCGGTTTATTGGGATCGCAAAGCGCGGAGCCTAAACCGCCGATGGCTGTCCCACCGCCATGAACGCCATAACCTGAGCAATCTATTGTTGTCTGCTCACCCGCATCGCCAGCGTTCTGCATTTCCTCCAGTGCTTTGGCAAATTCGCCTTTTTCGGGGGCTTCGAGTGCCTTGACTGCCTCGCCAAACGCATTATCCGCCGCACCAACAGGTTTAGGAATATCAGTTGCGGAAGCGGGAAGGACTCCCATTACAACAAACGAGAGTACCGCCAACGGTTTAAACCCTGCTTTCATGCATCACTCCTCCGCAATTCCACAGCATTATTGACACGTATTAGTGAAGCGGCTTAACTTGGCAATCGCGCAAATCCTTATTACGTGCTTCATTTTCAGATTTTATCCAGTCTTCTCGTGCTTTATTTTCCATGCACCAACCGTAATGGTTATTGCGGTCACTCTGCCAGCGTCCGTTCGGGTTTGGAGGGCAATACCATTTGCCCGCCTGCTCTAATGCGACTTTTTCGTTAAATTTTGCAACGGCGGCATCCGCGTATTCACCGCACTTCTTTTCAATCATGGTGGTTTGGGGAGCGGTTGGAATGCCGCCACTTGGTGCGGTGTTCGAGGTATTGGCGTAGGGCACAATTTCCCAGCGGACATTCGGCTGGTCAACACACTCCCAGCCGGTGATGGGGTCGCCGTTATTGGTGGTATTGCCGTGCTGGTGCAAACACAAGCCAGTGGTTGACTGAAACTTGACGTATTTGCCTTCACCGGGTAATTGCGTCCACGTTTGCCCGACAGGGCCATCATAGTTGCACGTCTGCTGAATAATCGGCGTACCGTTGGTGCGCTTGTCACCCTCTACCGTCAGGCATTTGCCACTGTGTTGGAAGCGCAGGAAAAAGTAACCGCTGCCAGCAGGAATTTTCTCAATGCGGACATTCGGTTGATCCACGCATTCCCATTGTGTCACCGCCGCACCTTCCGCTTGGGATGCGCCGTGTTGGTGGGCGCATTTACCGCTGTGTTGCGCTTTCAGGTAAAACACGCTCTCAGGTACAGGTTGAGCAACCGCTGTCATCATCCAGGCCGTACCAAGCAGGGTGCTGAACGCTGTTGAAACAATCGTCAAAGTTTTCATGGGGGTTTCTCCATCGCAAGGTCATCCAAGGAGATACCAATATAATACCAAAAAACCATTTTGACAATTATCAAGCAGATGAAATTTTTCCAAAGAAGGTGGTTTATTGTCCCACCATCCTATTACACTCTTGTGCGATAAGAACAGACAGTGTGTGGATGACGATGCCCGTATTTATTTTAGGCAGTTATGTGCAAGCGCATAGCTTGAGTGTAATGCAATTGCCCGCCGCTGGAGCTTCCATAGAGGCGCAACAGTGCTGGATGGAACACGGTGGCAAAGGCTTGAACCTCGCGATTGGAATGCACCGTTTAGGCGTGCCAACCCAAACACTCTTTGCGGTAGGCGATGACGCGCCGGGTCATGCCTTGCGGGATTTGTTGCACAGCGAAGGCATGGCGACGCAAGGGGTGGTAGCAACGTCAGTGCCTTCCGGTTTTGGTGTTGGTTTGGTTGCTGCTGACGGCAGCAATACCATCGTGGTGTATCCGGGCGCTAATGCACAACTCACGGCTACGCATGTTCAGACCGCCAGCCAACGCTTACGTGAATGCCAAATCGTTTGCGCCCAATGGGAAGTTCCTGATGCCCCTATCCTTGAAGCGTTTCAGCAAGCGCGACAACAGGGCATTAAAACCCTGCTAAACCCCTAGTATCTGTGAAAGAACGTCCCAGATAGACTAAACAAAGAGTTTTCGATAGTTTGGTACTCAACGAAACCGAAGCAGCGGCTTTTTTTGGTATTGCAGATGCACACCTTTTGTCGATTGCCGAATGGCTGCGCTTACTGCCAACAGTGGGATGGCAAGGGGAATTAGTGGTGGTGACATTGGCTGAGCGTGGTTGTGTTGCATTGCAGCGCGGACAGGGGGCGATCCATGAACCCGCGTGGATAATTCGGGCGGCCGATCCCACCGGAGCGGGTGACGCCTTCACCTCAGGCTTGGTGTATGCCTTGCTACACCACTATCCACTGAGGGATGCCTTGCGGTTTGCCAATGCGTGTGGCGCGATTGTAGCGGCACAGTTGGGAGCTTTAGCGGCATTCCCCACTCACACCGCCGTGTTGGGCTTCATGGCTAAACAGCAGGATTCATCTTCAAGGTAATGCGGTACGTATACGCATCGCCCCGAAATGTCCCCTCCACGTATTCAACCATCTGCCCGGTCGTTGCGTAAGTCTTGCGCTTAAGTAGCAGGCATGGACTGGGTTCCGCAAAGCCAAAAGCCAGCATTTCTTCCGTATTGCTCATCGCCGCCTCAATGGTTTGCTCACCATCCGCCAAGGTCACACCACAGTGCTGTTGCAGGAATTGGTAAGCCGAACCGACCACATCCCAATCTGCCAATGCGGGCGCAAGCGTCAGGTCATACCATGCCACTTCACGCGTCATTGGCACACCATCCCCCAAACGCAAACGTACCAACTTGAGAAAACGTGCGGTGGAAGGGCGGTTAAAAATCGACGCAATGGTACGATCACAGACAATATTGCGTTCCAATAACTGTGTGGAAGGCTCTACCCCAATTTCACGCATTTCTTCGGTAAAGCCTTTGAGCTTGCCGATTTCGGGGTTAATACGCGGTGGCGATTTAACCACTACTCCCGCTCGCCCATGCGTACTAATGAAATCTTGCTCACGCAACTCGTCGTAACAGCGCCGAATGGTGGTACGACTGAGACGCAACGCCTCCGCCAACACCCGTTCAGAAGGCAAACTATCCCCTTCACCCAATTCACCCGCCTGAATCATCTGGATAATTTGACGTTGCAATTGCCGATAAACGGGTTCGGCAATGCCGGTATCGGGTTTCAAACGCTGAATAAACGCCACACTATCGTTGACGGCATTCGCGTCACTAGCGGGCATAAAACG
>CAYQTB010000138.1:0-5382 GCA_964420315.1 uncultured Thiothrix sp.
GCTGTCTCCTAACACTTTGCTGGGTTTTTAGGGGGGAAGTCATCACTGTTGAGTAAATCAGCACCCAATACCGATTTCTTCGTGTGCTTCACGTAATGCGATGGTGGTGGCTGCATTAGGTGCTGACCGAATACCCGCGCAGGCGGTGTGCAAATTGTTCCAATGCCTCAATGCCGGTTTTTTCTGCGTTACTGATCCATTCTTGTACTGCTTCCAGCCGTGCTTCTTGGCTTTGCGTGGTGCGTTCCCACAATTGATGCAGGCGTTGCTGGTAAAGATACACGGTTTGCAGGGCTTGGCTTTCGGCGAGCACGGCTTGATGACGCAACTCTGCTTGGGTCACGGGTCTGATGACCTGCCTAGCAAAGTTTGACAGCACTTGCAAGCGATTGCCGAGCACAGCGGTTACGGTGTCAAAGTCTACGGTCAATTTGTGAGGATTAATACGGATGCGTGGGGCGACTTTGCGCACTTTCGCCATGCCCATTATTTCTAAAATGCGGATGTAGAACCAGCCTATATCGAATTCGTACCAGCGGCTGGAAAGCCGTGCGGAAGAGGCAAATGCATGGTGGTTGTTATGCAGTTCTTCGCCGCCGATTAAAATGCCGATCGGGGAAATATTGGTAGAAGCGTCGGTGGTGTTCCAATTGCGATAGCCCCAGAAGTGTGCCAAGCCATTGATTACGCCTGCTGCCCAAAACGGAATCCACACCATTTGTACCGCCCAGATGAGTATGCCAGGCAAGCCAAACAGTACCAGATCAATCACCAGCATGGTGCTGACGCCTAGCCAAGGGTAGGGTGCGTATACGTGGTGTTCCAGCCAATCATCGGGGGTGCCTTTGCCGTATTTTTTGAGGGTTTCCTGATTTTTGGCTTCTTGACGGTACAGCCACGCGCCTTTCCATAGGACGGTGTTCACCCCACGGGTTTGCGGGCTGTGTGGGTCTTCGGAGGTTTCGCATTTGGCGTGGTGTTTGCGGTGAATCGCCACCCATTCGCGTGTTACCATGCCGGTGGTCAGCCACAACCAGAAGCGGAAAAAATGCGAGGGAACCATCCCTAACTCCAACGCCCGATGTGCTTGGGCGCGGTGTAAAAAGATAGTGACTGCCGCGATGGTAATGTGTGTTAAGCCGAGTGTGACCAGCACTAATTGCCAAGCGCTAAGTTCAGCGAGTAAACCCATACTATTTACCTCTCCTCTGTTGTGACAATGGATACTCTACTACATTCGCCCTTTATTGATATAGGGTTTACCCAAGGATTCATGATGCAGGCTTTACTTATTGTGGCGCACGGTAGTCGCCGTACTCAATCGAATGACGAAATCCGCGCACTTGCTGCGAAAATCGGCGCACAGCCGGGGGCAGATTACGCTTACGTGGGCAGTGCTTTTCTGGAGTTGGCTGAACCGTCCATTCCAGACGGCATTCAGCAATGCATTGATCAGGGCGCAACGGTTATTACCGTTATGCCATTTTTTCTGTCAGCCGGGCGTCATGTGGTCACGGATGTGCCTGAATTGGTACAGGCTAAACAACGCGAAAACCCCCAAGTAAGGATTCGTATGGCGCCGTACTTGGGGGTGTCGGGTTTAATGCCGAGTTTGATTGTGCAATCCGCGCAGGCGGCGTGTGAGTGCGCTGGGGCTAACTGCACCTACCCGGCGTGTATTACGGGCTAAGGTAGCTCCAGCCTTCTTCTTGGAGGGCAATAATCCGGGCAATCCCTGCTTGGGTTTCTTCGACACCATCAAGCAATACCGGGCGCGTGCCACTGGATGCTTCCACGGTATCCAGAGTATTGCCACAGGCGGTGAAGGTGACGTTTTGCATCATCAGGCTTTCCACGCGCTTGAGAAACGCACTTTTTTCGGTGACTAACCAAATGCCGGGACCATAGGCAACCACTTCTATTTCGATGCCATCCATACCGTAATGTTTTTGCAGATTGACGATGTTAGACAGAAGATGATCCTGAAAGTCTTCTTCCCGCTTGTTGACTTGAATCACTAAGCGGCGCGTATCGTTACTAGCGTCTTCACTTTCAGCAGCTTTTGGCGCTGCATCTGCGACGGTTACGGCAGAAAAAGGTACGCTCAACAAAGCAATTGCCACCATGCTGGCAGCAAGAAATGGTTTTAATATCATGCGTTAGTTTCCTCTTAATGGAGTGCCCACTATAACAAATGACACAAATCTCAAAAAAGTAGTGAATTAAAGAGGGAAAAGGTGGCGGGAGAACAGTAGGAGCACACTCCAGAAAATCGTGGAAGACTTCGACCTTGAACCAGGGGTTCAAGTGGGTGCGGCGAATGGCTTTTAGGCTTACCGTCGGGCGGTCATGCACACCAGTCCATTACAGCCACTCCCGGGGTAAGAAATTAGGCTCAAGGATAATACCCATCTTCTCACGAGTCCCCCAGAGGTGCTCTTGCTAACCATAGTATTACAATTATCGGGTAAGGGGAAGAATTGACGAGTGCTTAAGCTTTGTGCTTATCGAGTACCGTATCCAAGCGTTGCTGTATTTTTTGCAAATGTTCCAGCGTTGCCGGGTCGGGTGATGTGTTGTTGTGTTGCTGCTTGCCGTGCATGAGTTCGTGGGCAAGATTGAGGGCAACCATGACGGCAATGCGGTCACTGCCTAAGACTTTGCCGGAATCGCGGATTTTGCGCATTTCGCGGTCGACCCGGCGTGAAGAGGCAATCAGGGCATCCTGTTCACCTAGCGGGCAAGCGACCATATAATCTTTATCGAGAATGCGAACACTGACGGGTTGGATGTTTTTTTCCATATGACTTATGCCCCGATTGCGGTTGGCTGGGTTTTCAGGCGCTGTATCAGGGCTTCCAGCTGACGGCTGGCTTTATCATGGCGGCTACGCAATGCCTGACATTCTTGAGCAAGGGTTTTTTCCTGCTTTTTCAAGTCAACATTTTCGGCTGCCAATTTTTCAACGAGACTCAAGAGACGCTCCATGCGTTGTTCGATGGCATCGAGTTGAGTTTGCAGTGTCAGGTCGGGGGCTTTTGTATTCATGCGCTAATGGTAGTAAAGAGTGCGAAACCACGTCAATCATCTCATAATAGTGCTTTGTCAGGGAGAAGATAATTTTGAAGAGTGAATTACCGGATTATGTAGGGGTAGAGCGAGCGTTAGGGCGTGCCAACGTGGATTTTTCGAGTGCAGAAATTCATGGGATGGTGTGCGGTTTATTGGTGGTTGATCAGGCAACTGCACCAGACACTTGGTTTGCGCAGGTGTTGGAAGGCAACCCGCAGGATGTTTATGTGCAAGAAGCCCGCACCTTGCTGAAAGCATTGTTTAGCACTATCCGTCAACAATTAAATGATTCAGACATGACGTTTGAATTATTTTTACCCAAAGACGATGCCTTGGAAACCCGCGTGGAAGCGATGCAAGACTGGTGTCAGGGCTTCAGTTTCGGCTTGGTAATGGCGGGGGTGAAAGACATGCGCACCTTGCCGGACGATTCGCGTGAATGGGCAGAAGACGTAGTACGCATCGGCAGTTCCGGCGAGCTGGAAATGGAAGACGAGGAAGAGGGTGAAGAGTCACTCGCGGAAATTATCGAGTACCTGCGCGTCGGGGTGTTGATGATGAACGAAGAATTGCAACCGATGAAAGCCGCGCCACACATTCATTGAGGGGAACGCCATGCAAAAACCGATTATTCCCAAAGAAGAGTTCGCGGCACGGCGGCAGCAGTTGTTGGCACAATTAGGTAAGGATGCCGTGGCAGTCGTGCCCTCTGGCGGCTTGAAAGTGCGTAACCGTGATGCGGAATACCCGTTTCGGCAAGACAGCGACTTCCATTACCTCACCGGCTTTAATGAACCGGAGGCAGTGGCGGTATTTGTGCCGGGGCGTGAGCAAGGCGAATACGTGTTGTTTTGCCGTGAAAAAGATGAATTAGCAGAACGCTGGTCAGGCACCCGTGCCGGTTTGGAGGGTGCGAAACACTGGCATGGTGCAGACGATGCACACCCAATCAGTGACTTGAACAAGCTGATGCCGGAATTGCTGGTCGGGCGTGACCAAGTGCATTACGATTTGGGGGCAAATCCTGAGTTTGATTTGCATCTGATTCGCTGGGTGAACCAGTTGCGTGCTAGGGCGCGGGCGGGGATACGTGCGCCGCACAGCATTGTGATGCTGGATCGGATTCTGCACGAAATGCGCCTGTTTAAATCAGCAGCGGAAGTGGCAGTGATGCGTTACGCCGCACAAACTGCCGCACGCGCACACACGCGGGCGATGCAAGTCTGTCAGCCGGGCAAATACGAGTACGAAGTCGAAGCCGAATTGCTGCACGAATTCCGCCGTATGGGCATGGAACCTGCGTATACCTCGATTGTGGGCGGTGGTAAAAATGCCTGCATTTTACACTACATCGAAAACCGTGACGTGCTGCAAGACGGTGATTTGCTGCTGATTGATGCGGGGGCAGAACACGAATGCTATGCCAGCGATATTACCCGCACCTTTCCGGTGAATGGCAAATTTAGTCCCGCACAACGGGCGTTGTATCAGTTGGTGCTGGATGCGCAACATGCCGCGATTGCTGCCGCGATTCCCGGTAATACGTGGGATGACCCGCACCAAGCCGCCGTGAAAGTGTTGGCGCAAGGTTTACTCGATTTGGGTATTCTCAGTGGCACACTGGAAGAGGTGTTGAAAAAGCCTGAAGTGACGAATCGCGAAGAACCTGCCCCCGAAGAGCCTTATCGTCAGTTCTACATGCACAAAACCGGACATTGGCTGGGGATGGATGTCCACGACGTGGGGGATTACAAGCACGGCGAAGAGTGGCGCGAATTACAGCCGGGCATGGTGCTGACGGTGGAGCCGGGGCTGTATATTTCCCCTGCCGATAATGTCGATCCGCAATGGTGGAATATCGGGATTCGGATTGAGGATGACGTGCTAATTACCGCCGACGGTAACGAGGTGCTATCGGCGGCGGTTGTCAAAGACATTGACGCCATTGAGACACTGATGCGACGTTAATCCACTTCAAACGGGAAACCCCCTTGGTTGCCTGAAATGCCTAACAGATGCTCTTTTAGGCTACAGCGGTGGCGAACGGGGCGGGTTGCTCCGCTGGATTGCTTGGCAATTTTGAACGGTAAGGCGTGTTCCCCACTGGGTAAATGACCATCCGCGTCAACCAAGCCGTCGCGGAATGCCCGCAGTGAGCGGTGGTGGATGCGAGTGAAACGCTGCTTCGCCATGCGCAACATGCGTGCGCCTACGGGTTCACCACCACCCTCGCCATTTTCACCGCCTTCAGGATAGAGCTCAACAGTGATGACTTCCCCCCTAAAAACCCAGCAAAGTGTTAGGAGACAG
>CAYQTB010000139.1:0-5369 GCA_964420315.1 uncultured Thiothrix sp.
TATTGTGTATGTTAGTATAATTATGTATAAGTTTCAAGTGGACTGTAATTTACCCCAACCGCAAGCGTTCCAACGCCACGTAACTATTCCCCATCGCTATCGGCTGGCTGGCATCACGCAACACCCACGGCGCAAGGCAATGCACTGCTGGCAAATAATCCACCGTCGGATACGGTAGGCTCAAGGTTTCAGCAGCCGAGCGATACAACGGCGTGCAATACACCGTCGCCAACAGTGCCGCAGGATCAGCGGGCAACGTTGCCAACTGCCCGGTGGCGTGCATTTGCGCCAAAAAGTACGCGCCATGCGAATGCCAGGGGAAGTTGGCAGCATAACGCGCAAACACATTGAAATCCGGCAGCAAACGTTCCGGCTCATCCGGCGCGTAACGGTAACGCCCCAACAACGGCGGCTGGATCAAAGCCAGCGGTACATCCAAATATTCCGGGCGCGTTAACAATTCGGCAATACGCACGCGATTATGCGGCTCATCCAGCCAGTGCGCGGCTTCGAGCAAGGCACACAGCAAAGCTTGATGCGTTTCGGGATTGGCTTGTGCCCACGCCTGGGTCACGCCCAGCACTTTTTCGGGACCATTGTTCCACAAATCGTAACTGGTGACGGCAACCTGCCCAATGCCTCGACTGACCGCTTGCTGATTCCACGGTTCACCCGCGCAATAGCCATCAATCTCACCGCGAGCCAAGGATTCCACCATTTGCTGCGGGGGAATCACGCGAATTTCCACATCCTGCCCCAACACCAAACCGCCATCCTGCAACCATGCCTGCAACAGGTAATGGTGCTGCGAAAAGGGGTAAACGCAACCAAACACCAACTTGCGCGGCGTTTTCGCACTCAAAAGATGCTTAAGACCCTGCGCCCGCACCGGTGCGGTGCATAATGCTTGTGGGTAATGTTCCCGAATAGCCGCCATTAACGGGCTGGCGACGGTAATCGCGCTGCCATTCAAGCCAAGACTGAACGCGGCTTGCATGGGAATCCCCAAACCGTCGATGCCCAAGGTTGCTGCCAAAGGCATGGGAGCCAGCATGTGCGCCGCATCCAGCTCACCAAACGCCACGCGGTCACGGATGTTTGCCCACGAGACTTCGCGTTGCAAAGTAACGTGCAGACCGTATTTTTCAAAGAAACCGCGCTCCAATGCCGCTACCAGCACGGCACAATCGGTGAGGGGCAAAAAGCCGATGCGTAAATCTTGTTTCATCAGAACTTACCCCCCTAGCAAAGCCATTGCCGCAACGAAATTGCGAGCAGCCTCGCCGATTTTCATATTGCGATCCATCGCCATTTTACGCAGCAACTGATACGCCTCTTCTTCGGAAAGATTGCGGTGCTGCATGAGGATGCCCTTGGCTTTATCCACATCTTTGCGGTCTTGCAGGCGGGATTTGTAGTCTTCGAGTTCTTCCTTGAGTTTCTGGTGCTCCTGGAAACGGGCAATCGCCACTTCCAATACCGATTTCAGGCGTTTTCCGGGCAAATCATCGACGATGTAGGCGCTCACTCCCGCACTGATGGCAGCACGTGTCGTTTCAATATCGCTTTGCTCAGCGAAAAACACGATGGGTTTGGGCATTTCGCGGCTGACATTACGCAACGATTCGAGTGTATCGCGATCAGGGCTTTGCATGTCGATGAGGATAATATCGGGCTGGTGGGTACGCACCGCATTCAACAAGTTGTCGTGTTGCCCAACACGAACAATGTGGGCATAACCGGCAGCTAACAGTGCGACTTCGAGACTCGCGGAACGTTCAGGGTCATGATCGACCAACATAAGTTTGTGCATATGAACCTTTTTATAAGCAAAAGCTAATGCAACACCAATGCAAAAATTACGCCAGTAACACCTGCAACTCCGGCAAGCATGAGCCGCAATTCGTGCCTGCATTCAAACACCGCCCAATGCTTTCCACCGAGTCCAGCCCTTGCTCGGCTATCGCTTTGCGGATGGTTTTCTCACCCACGTTGAAACACGCACACACCGTCCGCCCCTTATCTTCACCCGCCATCGCTGGTTTGCCCAACAGTAAACTGGTGCGGTCAGCATGGGGAAGTTGCTCATGGGCGAACAAACCCACCAACCAATCCCGCGCAGGCAATACGCCCCCCGCCGCGCTGATAAACAGGCAACTTTCCAACTGCTCCCCCGTGAAACGCGCCGCACGGTAAGTTTGCCGCGCCGTATCCAGATATTCCGTCCAGTTCACCCCGCAATCCTCTTGGCACAGCAAATCGCGGGCGAAGGCTGCCCAATCGGCGGCGGGTTGCTGGCCTGCGAGTTCGTAACGCCATGCGTTGGGGACTTTGATGGCAGTGACGTAATTACCCCCCATCCCCAACCCTTCACCCGTAAGGGGTGAAGGGAGCAAGACACGCCGTGAAATCAAGAACCCCTGCCAAGCCGACGCATACGCCTCAATCGCCACTGTCGCGTGCTTGCTCTCCGGCTGCCCCGAAATCGGGTCAACGTTTGCCGGAATCAACGCCCCCACGCCTGCCGCGCCGCTGAATTGCTCGCTCCAGTGCATCGGCACAAACAAGCTGCCACGTTGCTGGTCACGGCTAGTTCTAACCTTGACCAGAATATGTTGCGTACCGTTATAAATACGCGCAATGCCGCCCTCCTGCAAACCTTGATCACGCGCATCACAGGGGTGCATTTCCACATAAGGTTCAGCGACATGCGCGGACAAGCGCGGCGCAATGCCGGTGCGTGTCAGCGTGTGCCAATGGTCACGCACCCGCCCGGTATTCAACACAAACGGGTAGTCTGGCGTGCGTTGGGATTGCGGCAAACGCGGTTGCACAGCGATGAATTGCGCCTTGCCCGATGGCGTGAAAAATTTACCATCGGCAAACAAGCGTGTCGTCCCCTGCCCTGCGGCATTCAGCGGCCATTGCGTCGGCGGCAACTGGTCGTAATCCGCCGCCGTCAGCGTTTGCCATGCGCCCAAGTTGAAGCAGCGTTCGCCGTGATTTTCGTAAGCGGAAAGAGCAGCATGTTCGCGGAAAATTTCGTGGGCGGATTGATAAGCAAACGCCGCGCCAAAGCCCATTGCCTGCGCCACTTCCACCAAGATTTGCCAATCCTGCTTGGCTACGCCCGGTGCAGGTAAAAACGGCGGTTGGCGTGAAATCGTGCGGTCGCTGTTGGTAACAGTGCCATCACGTTCGCCCCACGTCAGCGCGGGCAAACGGATATGCGCCAAATCCACGGTATCGGTGTTGCGCACGCAATCGGAGACGACCACCAATTCGCACTGCTGCAAGGCACGGCGCACTTGCGCACTGTCCGGCAAACTCACCGCCGGATTTGTCCCCATAATCCACACCGCTTTGACCTTGCCCACCTCCATTGCCTGAAACAAATCCACCGCCTTCAGCCCAGCCTGTGGCGCAATGCGCGGCGATTGCCAGAAACGTTGCACCAAGTCGCGGTGCTGCGGGTTGTCGATGTCGAGATGCGCTGCCAACTGGTTAGCCAGCCCGCCGACTTCGCGCCCGCCCATCGCGTTGGGCTGCCCGGTGAAGGAAAACGCGCCTGCCCCGACCTTGCCAATGCGCCCGGTTAGCAGGTGGCAATTGATCAGCGCATTACCCTTATCCACGCCGCTGGAGGATTGGTTGATGCCTTGCGAAAACACCGTGACCACTTGCGCGGTTGCACCAAACAGCGCGTAAAAACGTTGCACATCCTCCACGGATAAACGGCATTGTTCCGCCACTGACTGCACGCTGGATGCGGTGGTTTTCGCCAAATCCACCGCCTGTTCCATCCCGTTAGTGGATTGGCTGACGAAAGCGTGATCGGTATGCCCATTTTCCGCCAGCCATGCCAGCAAGCCGTTGAACAAGAACGCATCCGTCCCCGGCGCAAGCCCCAAGTGCAGATCGGCAAAGTCGGCGGTTTGGGTACGGCGCGGGTCAATGGTGACGACTTGCAGCGCAGGATTGGCTTTTTTCGCCTTGACCATGCGCTGATACAGCACGGGGTGACACCACGCGGTATTGCTGCCCACCAACACGATGAGTTGCGCCGCCTCCAAATCGTCGTAACTGCACGACACGAGGTCTTCACCGAAAGCGCGTTTGTGCGCTGCCACTGCCGACGACATGCACAGGCGTGAATTGGTGTCGATATTCGCCGAGCCGAAGTAGCCCTTCATCAGCTTGTTGGCAACGTAATAATCTTCGGTCAGCAATTGCCCGGAGACGTAAAATGCCACCGCATCCGCGCCGTGTTCCGCGATGATTTGCTGGAAACGGCTGGCGATGGTAGATGTGGCTTCGTCCCATGACACCCGCTGCCCGTGGATTTCGGGATAAAGCAAGCGTTGCGGGTGGGCTAGCGTTTCTGCCAATGCCGTGCCTTTGGAACACAGCCTGCCGAGGTTGGCGGGGTGTTCCTTGTCGGGGCGCACACTGAATGCGCCCGCTGCGTCCTGTTCGACGATGACCCCGCAGCCTACGCCGCAGTAGGGGCAGGTGGTACGGGTAGTTTGCATCATGCGGGGATTTCCATTTTCACCAACTGCAAGAAAACTTTGCCGCCCTCCACTTTCACCGGAAACACATTGCTGCACCCTTCATCCGGGGCAAGCGCGTTGCCGCTGGCAAGGTCGATCTTCCAATTGTGCAAGGGGCAAGTGACGGTATGCCCGTGCATAATGCCTTGCGACAAGGGACCGCCTTTGTGCGGGCAAGCGTCGCGGATGGCGAATACGCTACCATCCGAGCCACGAAACACCGCAATATCCATGTCGCGGGTTTTGATCAAGCGCGAGCCGAGTACCGGAATTTTGTTCAGTTCGACCACTTCTATCCATTTACTCATTGTTGTGTCCTCTCTCAGGCTTCGATCATAATGGGGGTGAATTCGTCGGCTTGCGCACCGTTGGCGCGTTCTTTCCACGGGTCGATTTGCGCGGGCTGTTGCGAAATCAGGAAACGTTCATACAAGGCTTTGCGCTGGGCGGCATCATCCACCACCGCTTTTTTGACTTTTTCCAAACCGACGCGCTCAATCCACGGGGCGGTACGTTCCAGATAATGCGCGTCTTCGCGGTAGAACTGGCAAAACGCGCCCGTGTATTCCAGCACTTGCGCCTCGGTTTCAACTTTGCACAGAAGATCGGTGACGCGCACTTTGATCCCGCCATTGCCGCCGACGTGCAACTCATAGCCGGAATCGACGCACACCACGCCGATGTCTTTGATGGTGGCTTCTGCACAGTTGCGCGGGCAACCGGACACTGCCAGTTTGAACTTGTGCGGCATCCACGAACCCCTATACGCATCAACTTTAAACCTCGCACTGCCTAACTTGCTGCAATCTCACCCAG
>CAYQTB010000140.1:0-5345 GCA_964420315.1 uncultured Thiothrix sp.
TCGCCATGCTCATGTCATTGAGCGTTTCCGTGAGTGCTGTATTTGCCACCGACAAACCCGTAGACGACAAACCTGCCACTGCGCCATCCACGGATGTCAGCACCTTGCCTGACAAAGCGGCGGAGAGCGGCGAACCGGCTAAAGTCGAAACCCGCGACGTGGCGCAATTCTTCGATGAAACCTTCAATGATATGCAGGATGAAATCGAAACCGCCAAAGCCGATGGCAAACAAGGCTTGCTGGTGATGTTTGAAATGGATGAGTGCCCATTCTGTCACCGCATGAAAACCACCGTGCTTAATCGCAGCGATATTCAGGATTACTACAAAGAAAACTTCCGCATTGTAACAGTGGACATTGAGGGCGATGTAGAGTTAACCAATTTCAAAGGCGAAACCACCACCCAAAAAGATTTTGCGCTGAAAGAATTTCGGGTACGCGCCACCCCGGTGTTTCAATTTATCGGGCTGGATGGTGAACCGGTGAAAAACGGACGTTTAACCGGTGCGACCAAGGACGCCGATGAATTCATGCTGTTCGGCAAATACGTGGTCGACAAAAAGAATGAAGACGTACCGTTCTCCAAATTCAAGCGCGAGCAAACCAGCGATGTCAAGAGTTAAGCACTTACGCCCGATCGTACTCGCCAGTGCTTTGCTATTCCCAGTTGCCCATGCGGCGGAAGTGCCTGACCCCTTGAGTCTGGATCAGGCGCTGAATTTTGCCGAGGAACATCCCCGCATCCAGCTTGCACCGGAAATTGCCCAACGTTACCCAGCCCCCCAGCCGTTGTATCTGGACTGCCACAACCTTACCTACAACAACAATACCAGCCCCGACAACCAGCGTAACCGCCAACTGGCAGGGCTGATTTCCCCCCTAGACAATCAGCGTTTAGAAATCCTCCAACGCTTTTTCGATGTCTTGCTGGCAGATGGCAGCGCAGTGCGTGACAACGAAAACATGGCGGTGTATTTCATCCCACTGGATCGCACCCGCACCCGTATGGAGTTGAACGAGTTTTCCGAACTCGATGTCGCAGAACTGGATGCCGAATACCAGATTGTACGCCAGCAAGGTGCTGCCAGTTTAGCGTCACAACGCCTGACCCGCTCCCTCCTTGCACAAGCCATCAATAACCCCCAGACATTACCTAACGAGTTGAATCCACCGACACTTGGCAAACTCCCCACCGAAATGCCAACGTTGAACGAATTGGTTGAAGCCAGTTTGCAGGGCAATAAGTGGCTGAAAGACCGCCGTGACGACGCCAAAGCCGACGAACAGGCGGTCATCGACATGGAGTTACGCCAGCAAATTCTCGAACTCCTATTGCGTCTGGATATTTTAAAAGTCGCCAAAGATCGTTCCCAAGCAGAAATTCTCTGGCGTGACTACTACCTGGAACGTAGCCGTACCCTGTACGAACAGGAAGTCAAATCCGATATCGGCGATGCCATGACTCAGCAAAGCAAAGCCCGCTTGCAAGAACAACAAATTCAGTTTTGCCAAGCACTTACCCTTGCGCAACTCAATGCTCTGCAAGGCAAACCCGTCTGGCCACTGCCGCAACCTGCTAAACAAGAGGAAAAGCTCGAATGAGATCGACCCAGCTAAGCCTCCGCTTACTGTTGCCCGCCCTATTAGTGTGCAGCCTGCCTGTCCACGCTCAAGAACTCAAAGGACGTTTGGAATGGATGCACAAAGTTGAGATGCGCGTCATTGAAAATGGCATTGTTGAGAAAGTGAATGTCACTACCGGGCAACACGTCAATGCCGGTGATGTCTTGGTACGCATGGATCAGCGCAAGCAAAAAGCTGCACTGCTGGAAGCCAAAGCCCGCGTTGCTCGCGCCGCCTTGAGCATGGATGATGCCGCCCGCGATATGGCACGTACCCAAGAGCTATTCGACCGTGGCTTAATTGCCGAAGAAGAGTTGAAAGATGGCGAATTGAAACAAGCCGTGGCACAAACCGAAATGGAATCCGCCAAAGCCGCAGAAGAAGCCGCGCAAGTTGCCTTGGAGCACACCGAACTCAAAGCCCCGTTTTCCGGGATTATTGCCGCGAATATGGCTTGGCAAGGCGCAGTGATTTTTGCAGGCAAACAAGACCAGCCGCTGATTACCTTAGCACCCGACGATCAGATGGTCGCACGGGTATTGGTTACAGCCGATGTCTTGCGCCGCCACCCTGTTGGGCAAAGTGCACAAGTGCTGGTGAATGGCAGTTCGCGCAATGGCAAAATCTACCGCCAAGGTGTGGAAGCCGTGCGCATTGAACCGGATGGCGCGATTTACGAGTTGGATATTATCTTCAAACTCAATAACAAAGAATTGTTAAGACCCTCAGAATCGGTCAGAGTGGTCTTACCATAAAAAGAGGGCTACATCCGTAGCCCTCTTTTTTTCAGCAATAATACCTGCGTACTTATATAGTTAGTTAGCTGGTGGTGCTGACGGTGGCGCTGGAATACCCACTGGTGCTGACGGTGGCGCTGGAATACCCACTGGTGCTGGTGGCGGCGGTGGCATATCCACTGCTGGTGCTGCCGCTGATTCGGTTGCTGGTGCAGCAGCCGGAGCCGTTACCGCAGCAGCAGTTGCGGCTTGACGCGCTGCCGCTGCCTTACGCTGCTCTTCTACCTTCTTGAAAAAGGCATCGGCTTGCGCCCGTTGCATCAGCATTTGCTGATAAATTTGCTCAAAACTGGGCGCTTGCGGCATCATCGGTGCAGCACCGTAACCCGGCATCATCGGCATTTGTTGAGCGCTTTGCATCGGCATCATCGGCATTTGACCGCCCTGCATTGGCATAGGCATACCAGCGCCACCCCACGGGTTGCCACCGCCTTGTGAGGAATTACCAGTGCCATACATATTGTTGTAAGCATTGCCATAACCATAGCCAGTCCCTTGTAGGTTGCTGGCACCATCACCGCGCCCGCTGCCTGCCATGTCGCTTGCCATATCGGTTTTGCCTTTGCCTTTCAGCGTAATGGTGAAATCGACTTCGCCATCGGAATTCGCTTTACCACGTCCAAAACCGGAGGCATCGCTTGCACCACTGCCATAACCTTGACCAGAACCGCCAGTATTACCTTGACCACTGCCATAGCCTTGACCTACGCCAGTACCTTTGTCAAAACCATCCACAAAATCAGCAGAAACCAAACCAGAAATGGCAAGCCCTGCGATGAAAAGTGCTGTTTTAGTGTATTTCATGAAATCGTCCTCTTCCTCTCGTGGTGATTGGTTATCCTTGCTCTTGCAGGGATAAACGACTGCTGCACCAGCCCCTAGCGCTTGATACAGTGTCTGCATAATGCTTTATTTGTCAGGCGATGTATACCTGTGGTCGGCTAACAAAAATGCCCTAATGATAAACTTGTCACCTTTGTTGGCTTCAGATGGGCGGATTGATGAGCAATCAGTTCATTGATTTTCTGAAGATAATTGCGCAAACACCGTTGGCGCAATTTAAGCAGTTCATCGCCGTAATTCCTCCGCCGTCACCAGCCGATAACTGGTGCTGCGCCCTTTCGCCGGATTCTTTTCCCGCTGCGACACGTTTAATTTTTCCCTAATCAAGGGAATAACCAAGGGTGAATGGGTTGCTGATTCTTAATAATGCCAAGATTTTCAGCCTTGACGGTACTTTCGTGCTGATGCGTAAAGATGGCTACCGGTAAGCGATGGCGGGCAACCTGTCACTTTACGATGTGACAAGCAAACGCCAACACACCGTTCTACATTGGCTGGAGATTCTTGGATGGGATAAGGTTGACCAATACGGGGCTTATGTTTGCGCGTAACGCATTATATTAAATCAGCACCACCTGTGATTTTCACGCAGTATTCCAAACGTTGCCATTCCGTTGCTGTCGCAGGCAAACCAAAGCGTAAGGCAGACGGGTGGGTAAACAGGCGGGTAAGGATACCTTGCTGCGCCAACCCTTGATGCAAGGCTTCCGCCTTTGCCAAGGTTTCCAACCGCCAGTAAGCAAACAAAGTGCTGCTGGTGACTTGCCCGCCGCCGTATGCCGTCAATAACTGCTGCAAGCGTTGTGAAGCCGTGCGTAACCGTTCCCGCTGCTGTTGTTGCCAGCTCGCATCCGCCAGTGCCTGCTTACCTGCCCACCGTGCTGGGTGGCTCACCGACCAATCATCCTGTAACCGCGCCAGTGCTTGCAACACGCCCGTTTCTGCCCACACAAAACCCAAGCGGATACCCGCCAAGCCAAAGAATTTACCGATGGAACGCAACGCCACCAAGCCGGGCAAGGGGTGTTGACTAATCAAGCTCCCTTCAGGGGTTGCATCCATAAACGCCTCATCCACCACCAGCCAGCCGCCGCGTGCTGCCAAGGTTTGATGCCAGTGCCGCAAGGTAACGGCGGGGTAATGCTGTGCGGTAGGGTTGGTCGGGTTTACCACCAGCAACACATCCAGCGTGGGCAACAGGTCTTCCAATTGGGCAAGTGCCAGTTCCAGCACCTCATGCCCTGCCGCTTGCCATGCCTGCTGGTGGCTATGGTAGGCAGGGCTGAGAATACCAACCCGCTGCCCTGGCGGACGTAACAGCGGCAAACGTCGGATAGCTTCCTGCGAACCGCTGACAGGCAAGAGGTGTGGGCTACCGTAGTAAGCGGTGGCAGCGGCTTCCAGACCGTCATCGCTTTCCGGCAAACGTTGCCAGCACAGCGGTGGCACGGGTGGTAACGGGTATGCCCACGGGCTGATGCCGGTGGATAAATCCAGCCATTCATCCAGCGGAATGCCGTAACGTTGGCTGGCAAGGCGTAACTGCCCGCCGTGATTATGCGTGGAAAACAGACCAACCTCCTGCTACCAATAACGAGCCAGCCCAAAGGTACACCCCACGATCCAGCAAAGTGATTGCCCGCGTAATATCCCCTGCGTTGGGTGTTGCACCACTCCCCAAGGCGGGGCGGATTTTGGCTTGCCCAGCGTACACCGCACTGCCACCGAGTTGTAGCTGCAATGCGCCCGCACCCGCTGCCATCACCACCCCTGCATTGGGGCTGTACCAGTGTTTGGCTTGGGTTTGCCACGCTTGCAGGGCAGTAGGGAAATGCCCGCACAGCGCGTAAGTCAGTGCGGTGAGGCGGGCAGGAATCAGGTTCAACACATCGTCTACCCGCGCAGCCACTTTGCCGAACCGCTCGAAACGTTCATGGCGGTAGCCCCACATCGCATCCAGCGTATTGCTTAAACGGTAAAGCACCACCGCTGGCGCACCGCCAATGATTAACCAGAACAGCGGGGCAAACACCGCATCGCTGCCATTTTCCAGCACCGATTCGACACAGGCACGGCTGATGG
>CAYQTB010000141.1:0-5332 GCA_964420315.1 uncultured Thiothrix sp.
TCCCGCGCTATCCTCCCCGCCCTGAAGGACGGGGCTTGCCGCGCAATCTGGTCAACATTACCCCACCAAAATTAGACACCACACCCCACCGTTTGCCGCTCCGCACCCGACAAACGCCGGTGATCCAACTGAAAAATAGCCTCGCCAACACTTCCGCTTTGCAAACCAGCCAACACCTCCAGCGCCCAAGACGGCAACTCAGAATGCAAGCAGTAATACACCCACAGCCCTGCTTTCCTATCCTGCAACACCCCCATTTCGCGTAAAATTGCCAAATGCCGAGAAATCTTCGGTTGCGCCAGTTCGAGCGCCTGGGTGAGTTCGCACACGCACAACTCGCGTCCATTGGCTAACAACAGCAATAGACGTAAGCGGGTTTGATCGGCGAGGGCTTTGGTAAAGGTTTCCAATAACATTAGAGTCGGGCAAATCCTAAAAAACAAGGCTAAGTATAACGCGGATACACGCGCTTTAGCAGGCACTCGCCCACATGAAGTTTTTGTGACAGGAGTTTAGTTATATTCACCTTGACGCATATAATCCCGCCACTGTGTAACAAATGAGAGAACCACGATGACAACGATTGGTATCAACGGCTTTGGGCGCATGGGGCGCTTGGGCATTCGCGCCGCATGGGGAAACCCAGCGTTTACGTTCATGCAAGTCAATGAAATTGCAGGCAATGCTGCCACTTCCGCACACCTATTAAAATTCGATTCAGTTCACGGCATTTGGTCGCAGGAATGCGACGCGGATGAGAGCCATATGATCGTTGACGGACAAACGATTGCCTACACCGCCAACAAAGCCCTCGAAGATACCGACTGGTCAGGTTGCGACATTGTGCTGGAATGCAGCGGTAAATTCCGCAAAATCGAGCAATTGCAGGCGTATTTTGATCAAGGCGTGAAAAAAGTCATCGTTGCCGCCCCCGTTGAAGGCGCATTAAACATCGTTTACGGTGTGAATGACGACTGGTACAAACCGGATGAGCATCACTTGATCACTGCCGCATCGTGCACCACCAACTGTTTAGCACCCGTGGTCAAAGTCATGCACGAAAAAGTCGGCATTAAGCACGGCTGCATGACCACGCTGCACAATATTACCAACACCCAAACCATTATTGACAAAGGGCATAAGGATTTACGCCGCGCACGGGCGTGTGGGGAATCCATGATCCCCACCACCACGGGTTCTGCCAAAGCGATCACCAAAATCTTCCCCGAACTCACTGGTAAGCTCAATGGTCATGCAGTGCGCATCCCGTTATTGAATGCCTCTCTCACCGACTTTGTGTTTGAAGCCGAGCGTGAAGTCACCGCAGAAGAGCTGAACGGCTATTTCAAGGAAGCCTCAGAAACTTACCTGAAGGGCATTTTGGGTTACGAGGAACGCCCCTTGGTGTCAGTGGATTACAAACATGATCCGCGTTCGTCCATCATTGATGCACCATCCACGATGATTATCGACGGCACACAGGTAAAAATCTATGCATGGTATGACAATGAGTGGGGCTACATGAATCGCATGATGGAACTGGCGGCCAAAGTCGTGGCGAATCTGTAATGACCGCTGACCTGCGCAATTACCTCACTGTCACCTTCGGCTACTGGGCATTCACCCTCACCGATGGTGCTATCCGTATGCTGGTGGTGCTGTATTTCCACCAGTTGGGTTATTCGCCGTTTCAGGTGGCAATGCTGTTTTTGTTCTACGAATTTTTCGGCATTGTGACCAATTTGGTCGGTGGCTGGCTGGCGGCACGGCTGGGGTTGAATGTGACCATGCACATGGGCATGGTATTGCAGATTGTAGCATTAGGAATGCTCGTTCCCACCCATTTGCTGTCTGTGCCTTATGTAATGGCGGCGCAAGCGCTGTCCGGCATTGCCAAAGACTTAAACAAAATGTCGGCAAAAGCTAGCGTCAAAACCCTCGTACCCAAGGATGCTAACGCAACATTGTTCAAGTGGGTTGCCATTCTCACTGGCTCGAAGAATGCTTTGAAGGGAGCTGGCTTTTTCCTCGGTGCGGTCTTGTTGCAAGTGGTTGGATTTCAATACGCACTGCTGATTCTGGCGGGCAGTTTGTTTGCAGTGACGTTGGTAACACTGTTGTTATTGCCGGATGATTTGGGCAAATCCAAAGCTAAACCGAAGTTTTCGCAAGTGTTTTCCAATAATGCGGCGATTAACTGGTTGTCGGCGGCACGCTTTTTCCTGTTCGGGGCGCGGGATGTGTGGTTTGTGGTCGCCATACCCGTGTTTATGGTGGGCGTATTGAACTGGAGTCCTATGCAGGTCGGCACATTCATGGCGGTGTGGGTCATTGGTTACGGGGTGGTGCAAGCCAGTGCGCCCGCGTTATTGCGGCTGAAAGAACACTCGCTGGGTGCGGGGTCGGCACAATTCTGGGCATTGGTATTGCTGGTGATTCCGGCGGGTATTGCCATCGCCCTCGCGCAAGGCTGGGATGCCGAAACCGTGTTAGTCACTGGCTTGCTGATTTTCGGCGTGGTTTTTGCCATCAATTCAGCGCTGCATTCTTACCTGATTTTGGCGTATGCCGATCACGACAAAGTGGCGCTGAAAGTGGGATTTTATTACATGGCAAATGCCGGTGGGCGCTTAATAGGCACGGTATTATCCGGCTGGAGTTATCAACAGTATGGGCTGGAAGGCTGTTTATGGTTTTCTACCGCGTTTGTATGCGCCGCCTTATTGCTCTCATTGCCGCTGACACAACGCCGCGTGCTTGGTAAGAAAACGGTCTAATTGGTTCGCAAACGCCTGTCGGTCACTCAAGCTCAAGGCCGCAGGCCCGCCCGTCATTACCCCGCTGTTACGCATTTCTTCCATCGCATTACGAATCCGCAAGCGTTCACGGATATTCTCTGGCGTGTAAAACTGCCCGCGTGGGTTGAGTGCGTGTCCCTTTTTTTCGATCACCTCCGCCGCCAGCGGAATATCAGCAGTAATCACCAAATCACCCGCTACCAAATCCTGCACAATGCGGTTATCCGCCACATCAACCCCTCCCGGTACTTGGATCGTTTTGATGTACAACGATGGCGGAATCCGTAATGGCTGATTCGCCACCAAGGTGGTGCGAATTTGCAAGCGTTCCGCCGCGCGAAACAGGATTTCCTTGATCACATTGGGGCAGGCATCGGCATCGACCCAGATTTGCATGGTGGTTTCCTCAATCACAGTGATTTAAAAAGTCTAAAATTAGCTAAAATTTTCAAAAAAGTTAAACTATACTTTAACTAAATAAGCTATTTAGTATTGTTTCCATGAAAATATCACCATCTGAACTCATCAGCGTACTCGCACAGTTTAACCCCTGGTGGCGTGGTGGGCATATAACCGGTTTGCCTGCTTGGAAACGTGCCGTTTGGCATGAACTCAACCAATGGGTCACACAGCCGCCAGTTCACCGCGCAGTATTGCTATCGGGAGCGCGGCAGGTCGGCAAAACCACTTTGTTGCTACAGTGTATTGAAGACTTGCTGCAACAAGGTGTGCCCGCCGCCAATATTTTGTATGTCACCTTTGATCATCCCATGCTCAAATTGGGCGGTGTTGATGCGGTGTTAGCCGCTTGGCGTGAACGCGAGCCGCGTACCGAAGGCATCGAATACTTGTTTTTGGATGAAGCGCAATTTATCCGTGATTGGGGAACGTGGGTCAAACATCAGATTGATTTTGTTAAAGATCGCCGCATTGTGTTTACGGGTTCAGCGACCCCCTTATTGGAAGCCGATCAGGAATCCGGGGTCGGGCGTTGGCACGCTATCCGCATTACCACCTTGTCGTTTTATGAATACCTGCACTTGACATCCTCCCCTCCCTAAAGTGAGGGGATTCCTACGGGAGCTAAGCGGTAAGGCTTCACCCCTTCGGTGGGTTCTCTTAGTCCGTTGTAACCCTGAAGGGAAATATTTTTTTACACAACCTCAGTTTCCAGAGCGATGGGTTTTGCTACATTCTGGTTTTTCAAACTCCCACTTTGGAGAGAACCCTTCCCGCATATCCTGCGGTACTTCCAGAATCCCACCGCCTACAACGGTGGGTAGTAAGAATATAGGGGGAGTGAACCCTTTTGGCAATACCGTTTATCTGCCTGTTAGGTGGCTACTGCGGCATCGAGCCGCCTTGCCACCACGCTATCCTCCCCGCCCTGAAGGGCGAGGTTTGCCGCGCAATCTGATCAAACAACTCGCCTTACCTGAATTACCGCCACTGCGTTCATTGCGCCACCTGTTTGATTGGACAGCACCCGATTTTTACCGTGTCACCGAGTTAGTCGCACCGTATACCGGGCATTTCCATGAATATTTGGTGCGGGGTGGGTTTCCGCAAACGGCACAAATTGAGAGCGTGGCACAAGCCCAACGCCTGCTACGCGAAGACATTATCGACAAAGTGCTGAAACGCGATATGACTGCTTTGTTTGGGGTGCGGCGTATTTTGGATTTGGAACACACCTTTTTGTACCTGTGTATGCACGATGGCGGGCTGCTGGATATGACCGACTTGTGCAGCAATCTGCAAGTTAAACGCCCCACGGCACAACATTTTATCGAATTGCTGGAAGCCACCCACCTGATTTATCGTTTACCGCCATTCGGCTATGGCAAAGATGTGCTGCGGGCGCGTTACAAAGTGTATCTGGCAGACGCGGCGATTTCGTCTGCCGTCCTATTGAAAGGCAAAAACATTCTTGATGACCCCACCGCACTGGGCGTAGCGACCGAAACAGCCATTTTCCGTCACTTATTCGCCAGGTATTATGCCCAACAAGTACGTTTCACCTATTGGCGCGGCAAACAGGAGCGCGAAGTCGATGTTGTCACAGAAGTCGGCGGGCAAATTGTGCCGTTTGAAGTGAAATATCGCACCCAACACACGGGCGTGCGCGAACTCAAGGGCTTGATGGAATTGTGTCAGCAAAAAAATATCAGTCGCGGTTACGTCGTCACTAAAGCCTTGGATGATTTCGGGTTATTGGCGGGAACGCCAGAAGGGATCAACATTATGCGTTTGCCTGCACCGTTATTGTGCTACTGGATGGGTGAGGCAGAATTGTATTCTAACCAAGAATAGCCAGAGAACTTTTCCAACTTCCCCTTAGCATGTGGTGCATAAACCTTGAACATACCTTAGAATGAAAAAATTATAACTTACGAGCCTCTTGCAAAACTATATAATCTTTAGCCATGCAAAATCTATCTTATTGACTTTATTATAGTGAAAGACTCGACTGATTGATTTTTACATAGTTTTGCAAGAGGCTCTTACGGAGGATATTTCCCCATGCTCCCCTA
>CAYQTB010000142.1:0-5271 GCA_964420315.1 uncultured Thiothrix sp.
GTCAGCGTCTACGAAACCGTTACCGCAGGCTGTCACTACGATGGGCAACATTACCGCATCTGGAAAGACCAACGCTTTGAAAGCGCCCTGACCCTGCAACGCCCTGCCCCACCTAACAGCGTGCGCCGCCTACACGGACACAGCTACCTATTACGCCTGCACCTCACCGCACCACTTGATGCCGTAATGGGCTGGACCGTCGATTACGGCGACGTAAAAGCCCAATTCAAGCCGATCTATAAACAGCTCGACCACCACAACCTCAACGATTTAACCGGGCTAGACGAACCCGACCCCGCCAGCGTTGCGCGTTGGATTCGCACCCAAGCCACCGCAGGCTTACCACAACTCGACCGCATCGACCTATACGAAACGCCGGGCTGTGGCGTAGTGTTATCATGGGGCGCACACGAACCGGGGTTGCCTGTATGACTTATGCCGCCAAAGAAATTTTCTACACCCTGCAAGGCGAAGGCTTCCACGCCGGTCGCCCCGCGATCTTTTGCCGCTTCGCTGGCTGCAACCTCTGGTCAGGCTTAGAAGCCGACCGCGCCAAAGCCGTGTGTAACTTCTGCGACACCGATTTTGTGGGCGTGGATGGGGTCAATGGCGGCAAATTCCGCGATGCCAAAGCACTGGTCGCAGCGATCATTCAAGAATGGTGGATCGGCGTAAAACAAGACGTGAACCGCTTCATCGTATTTACCGGCGGCGAACCGCTGCTGCAATTGGACAAAGCCCTGATCGACGCTTTACACCAAGAAAACTTCGAGATTGCGGTGGAAACCAATGGCACCAAACCCGCCCCCGCAGGCATTGATTGGCTGTGTGTCAGCCCCAAAGCGGATAGCGAGATCGTGCTAACAGCGGGCAATGAATTGAAGCTGGTGTACCCCCAGCCGCTTGCCATGCCAGAACGCTTTGCCGGGCTGGATTTCCAGCACTTCTACCTGCAAGCAATGGATGGGGCGGCACAAGCCAAAAACACCAAAGCAGCGATTGCGTATTGTATGCAATACCCGCAATGGAAACTCAGTGTGCAAACCCACAAATTGCTGGGGATACCGTAGGGGTAAACCTGCGTGTCTGCCCCTACGTTGTGGGTTTACGCCCGCTTATGCCTTAACCCTTGCTGAGGAAGCATTCAGGATCGGCGCCACTTGCGCCTGTTGAAAATACTCCGCCGGAAAGTCATCCACCCGCACCGCATTCGCCGTCGCCCGCCGCGCTGCCAGCAATTTTTCCACGCTAAATTTATCCAGCAAGCCCTTGTTCCCAGCCTCCATAATCGCTTCCGTCACTGTATGCGCCATTAACTGCCCCGATTTCATCAGCTTGCGTAACTGCTTTTCCATCTCGGTAACTGCCAGTGTTTTATGCAAAGCATCCTCAATCCGCCCCATGCGATCCGCTGGGTCGTTGGTGATGTAAATCCCCGCCGTCAAACGCTCCCGCGTGACAGAAGGTTCGAGTGCCAAGCGTGCCACCTGATGAATCAAGTGATCATCCGGCGGGCTAAACGGCTTGCCATACGGGAACATCAGGGTACGCAAGGTCTTCGCCAGCCAAGGGTGCGGCAAATTGTGAAACGCCGCCAACATCGCCTGTTGCGCCCGGTGAATGGTCAGTTTGCAAGCGTATGCCATCAGCGGCACATCCGCCTCCGGCTCGCCCTGTTCCTCAAAGTGCTTGAGGACTGCCGAACACAGGTACAAATTGGCAAGAATATCCGCCATGCGCCCCGACAAACGTTCACGCCGTTTCAAATTGCCGCCCAATGACAGCGCCGCGTAATCGGCAAGTAAGGCAAACTGGCTGCTCAAACGGCTTAAATGCCGGTAATACTTGCGAGTCAACGGCGAACCCGACACCACAAACCGTGCATTACTCAACCCATACCACACGCTGCGCCCCAGATTGCTCACAATATGCTTGATATGCCCCACAAAAGCGCTATCGAACACTACCAAATCATCCGCCTTGGCTGCCTGTATTTCTTTCAGCAACCAAGGGTGGCAACGCATCGCCCCTTGCCCAAACACAATCAGCGAACGGGTGAGAATATTCGCGCCTTCCACCGTAATCCCAATCGGAATCGACTGATACGCCCGTGCTAAATAGTTGGAAGACCCCATGCAAATCCCCGCCCCACCGGAAATATCCATCGCATCATTGATCAGTCGCCGCATCCGCTCAGTCAATTGGTATTTCAACAGCGCGGTAATCACCGCAGGGCGTTGCCCCTGATCAATCGCCGTAGCGGTGAGAATGCGCCCCGCATCCATGAGGTAGGTATTGCCGAGAATTCGCGCTAAAGGTTCTTCCACGCCTTCAAAATAGCCAATCGGCATTCCGAATTGCTGGCGCACCCGTGCATACGCACCGGTATAACGCGCGGCTACTTTCGCCGCTCCTGTCGACAACGCTGGCAGGGAAATACCGCGTCCTTCGCCCAAACATTCCACCAACATCCGCCAACCCTTACCCGCTTGCGCTTGCCCACCAATCAGCCAGTCGATGGGAATGAACACATCACGCCCGTAATTCGGACCATTTTGGAACGGAATATTCAACGGAAAATGCCGCGTACCGATTTCTACACCGGGGTGAGTAGTCGGAATCAGCGCCACACTAATGCCCAGTTCCTCCTTATCCCCCAGCAAATGTTCCGGGTCATAAAGCTGGAACGCCAACCCCAGCAAGGTCGCCACCGGCGCTAAGGTAATGTAACGCTTTTCCCAATTCAGGCGAATCCCCAACACCGCTGTTTCCCCGTTGAAATCCTGACGGCACACCACGCCACTATCGGGAATCGAACTCGCATCGCTGCCAGCTTCCGGGCCGGTCAGCGCAAAACACGGAATTTCGCGCCCATCCACCAAACGTGGCAGGTAATAATCCTTTTGCGCGGTTGTGCCATATTTCATCAGTAATTCGCCGGGGCCAAGTGAATTCGGCACCATCACCGTGACCGCAGCCGTTACACTGCGGCTGGAGATTTTCATCACCACTTGCGAATGCGCCAAAGCAGAAAAACCCAAACCGCCATATGCTTTGGGAATAATCATACCAAAAAAACGCTGATGTTTGAGAAAATCCCAAATATCTGATGGCAAATCAAGAAGTTCGTGGGTAATCTGCCAATCATCCAAACGGCGGCACAGCTCTTCCACAGGACCATCGAGAAACGCCTGTTCTTCCGCCATCAGCTTGCTAATGGAGAGAGCGTGCAGACGTCCCCAATCCGGCTTACCGGAAAAGAGTTCGGAATCCCACCAAACGTTGCCACTGTCCAATGCGTCCTGTTCCGTCTGCGAGATCGGTGGTAATTGTTGTTTCATCAGGCGCATAACCGGGCGGCTCAGGTAGTGCTGCCGGTATTTTGTTAACCAACTCATGGGAAGCCTCCTTATTTCGATGCCAAGGCAAAGTCCGGTACGCCGATTCGCGCCCCGTGTTCCATGCCGGGTATTTAATGACCGAAAAGTAGGGCGAGTAATCAAAATCGCTAGGGGTAATCAGGCGGAAATTGCGTTCGTAAAAGCGCACTTCATCGTGCTGCGCGTTATGGATAATCGGCAGAATCGGGTAATGCACTTGCTGAAAACACCGCGCAATCATGCTGGAACACACAATGTGCGTCGGTTGCCCCGCATTGTGTTGAAACAAACTCGACCGCCAGCAACGCGGTAAAATCGCATAGGGGAAAATAAAGCGTGCCAAATCCAATAATTGGCGCACGTCATACCCCATGCCGAGGTGTTCGATCGCGAAATTCACCACCTTATCCGCATCCTGCCAAGTCAACGTGGCAGGGCGGCAAATACGCAGATGTTCTTTGCGGTACTGGCGTAAAGGGGTGACAATCGTGCCTTTGCCAAGCAGGGATTCGATCACCAAGGGTTCACTCAAATCGCCGTCGTAATAAGCGGCAAGGCGGGAACGTGCTTTCGGGTCACGAATATCGTTGAGTCGCCCGACGTACAACGCCGCATGAGTCCAAGGTGATAACACCACGGTTTGGATGACTTTGCTGACACGGGATTGCCCCGCAAAAAGAAGCACATCAGCAGGGCGGATTTCGCGTTCAAGGAATTCAAAATTACACAGGGCACTGAAATCTTCTGCGCGGGGGACAGTATTGAGCCAGCCAATACCTTTTTTCCATAACCAGTCAGTGAAACGCATAATTCACTCCTACGGTGTCCCGCAGGCACAGGCTAAATAAAGTGCCTGCTAGAATCCACTGTTATTGACATATACTATAATTCCATGCTCTCAGATGCTATTGACCTGAAAATTAGTGATTTAATTCCCGCTTAGCATAGAAATCAGCTAACAAGCGGCAGCAGCGGTGCTAAACCGTACTTGGCACGAGCGCGATCACAGATAGGATTGTGTTCGCCGTGTTCCCACGAGGCAGTGAATTCGCGGCATGTGGAGGAGCGTAGCGGGTAAATGGCGCAACTGACACATTCACCGACCACGCCTTGCAATGCAATACAGCGAGGTTTGGCTTGATTCGTACCCAACATCGCAACGTGATGCGGGGCAATCGCTTCGGTAAGGTGGGCGGGTACAGAGCCCATGGGCGCTGCATCGGTTTCGCCCCAGTAAAACGAAACGCGGAGACTGGCGCAACACGCGCCGCAAGTTATGCAAGGGTTAGGATTCACGCGATTTCCTGAAATACCAACGAATCGCGCTATTATAACAAATGCCCAGCACTACCACAGCGCTGGGCATCAGTCACTTAGAGACAGCTTTAGTCAGCCAAGACACGGATAAAATGATGGGCATTGTCAGCGCCACGGCATACCACGATATTGCAATAATGGAACAGGATGCCACTGCCTATTTCGACATTGCCAACATCACCACCAACTGCGACAAACCCTGCCCGTGGCACACCACAATGGCTTGAGCCTAGTTTGTCGTAAGTCGCGGGTTCCAAACTGATCGACTCGTAGTCATCCAGGGCTGAACAATCATAGTGGCTGTCACTGCCCCATAAGCGGCTAACTGCCCGCACATTCCGCCCTCGGTAAGCTTCCTTGGTTTGCTGTACCAACTGCAATAACCAGTCAGCATCGGTGGCTGAATCGGAAGAAACATCATCGGCAGCGACCGCGTTAGCTGCCAAACCGGTTCCGGCGGCAATCACTGCTACTTTCGCCGCATCCAGAAAACCACTACCCGTATCCACACTGACATCCGGCGCTTGCAGCGATACATCCGGCAAATCAACTTCCGGCATTTTCAGCGACATAT
>CAYQTB010000143.1:0-5201 GCA_964420315.1 uncultured Thiothrix sp.
GTGGCAGTAATCACACGTTGCGGTGCAGCGGTTGGTCAACAAGAAGCGGATTTTCAATGCCATGCGGGAATACCTCGTTGATTGTTGTTGTGCGTAGGTTATCGGGCTTGGTTGAATTTATCGGGCTTGGCAAAGTTGCGGATGCGCCGTTGGTCGTACTTAGCGACGCGAGCAAGGCAAAGCTGCAATAACAGCGACGGCGATGACTGCGAGAATAATTGGCATAAATGACTCCTGATAAAGTGAAATGGCGTGTCGAACAGGGGCAACCCCGTGAGGGGCTACCCGTGGGGGATGTTTAACGGTTGTTGCAATCGTGATCGAGGATGATTTTAGTGATGGCTGCGGCAATGGCAGGAAGCAATACGAGCATGGAGTTTCTCCTTAGATTTGATGTTAGCGTTTGTTAGGACAAGTGTGGTTAGCAACGGTAGTGGCAATGGCGAGAAGCACGGCGATAGCAATAGGCATGGTGTTACTCCTTAATTAATGAATGATAATTTTAATGAGGTCACAAATAGTCGGGCACGGGTTAGGTACGCATGGCGTGTTAGGAAGTGGGGCGATGATGTTTTTCATGGGTGTTTCCTTGTGTTGTTTCAGTGTGTGTAGGTTACGGTATTGCTTGCGTAAGGACTGTGTTGACAAGGTTGCGAACGGCTGATGACGTGTTTCATGCCACGAAGGGTTTAAACAGTTTCTCCAATCCACTTTCAAAACGCCCACATTGGTATTGGGTGTGCTCATCGTCGGGCAAGGTGTATGTTTCGGGTTGTTCAGCGAGATCAAAAGCCAGCCAAGTAAAGGCATTGAGCGATTCCACCCGCGTTTTGAATTCGTGTTGGAGGCGAAACCATGGCTTATCTGTGTACGTCGTGTAACAGGGGGAGCAGATCGTCATTCGTGCTTGCAGCGAACTGACGTTTTGAAGATTGAGTAGGCGGGCATCCAAATCTTTGTTATCGGCCTTGTGGGATTTGCATTCCAGATGAAGCAGTACGCCGTTTTTGAGTACCAGCAAAATGTCTGTTTCAATCACGATAGGTTGCGTTTGCCCACACTTACCGATCTGCGTATTCAGCCACACGGACTGCACGAATCCTGCCGTTTGCGCGTGATTATCCAAAAATTGGCAAGTGCGTTGTGCGACCGCCTGCTCAAATAAAGACCCCAGTGATTGTTGTGGCTGTGTGCCGTGGTGCTGCATGGCTTGCGTCGCACTCTCGAACATTTTGCGGGAAGTGAGCGCAATGTTCTGTAATAAGCCATCAGAAGGGGGACGTTTCGCCCACTGACGTAAAGTATCACGTAGCCCATGCAATGCTGGCTGTTGGTGTTGCACAACGGCTTCCCATAACACGTTACCGGGTAGTGGGTTGCTTGACACACGCTGCAATCCAAAGGCGTGATGCTCATCGTGCAGGGTGATGGTGTCGGGGATGTTTTGCCCATACCAAGTGGATTCGGGCGTATCGGGTTGTTTGCCCCAAATACGTGTGGCATCTGCGTTTTTACGCTCCATACCGCGCAATTGCAGGATGTCATCCAAATCCAGTGTATGTTGCTGATAGGTCAGGCGTTCGCCTGCCTGCAAGATGCCGTTTGGATACCATTCATAGACACAAGGTCGGTCAAGGCTGTAAAGCACAGGGAGGTCAGGGCGGACATAGGCGGCGAGGGCTTGTAATTTCGTGCCACCGTTAGCCACAAAAATGGGGATATGATCGGGATAAGCAGACAGAAGTTGCTGAATGGCGGTAGCGAATAATGATACTGCTTCGCTTGCTAAACTTTGTTGTTCCTGATGCATAAAACCGTGTTGGTGTAACACTGCCATTGCGGCTTGACTCCAGCCGGATTGGGTAGCTAATGGACTTTCTAGCCAGACAATACGGTCATGCGGCTGAGCACGTTCCAAAATAGGTAAGACGTTGGCAATATTTTGTCCGGTAGAGATGGCGATGAAGAGATGTTGCAGCATGTTTTCTATCCCTAGTGAGTGGTAAGTGTTGGTGGATATTGCACGTCAACCCCAGCGCAACGCCAATCTTCTCGACCAAGCAGCCAGTATGACAAAGGGTTGGGCAGCCCCGTAGGGCTGCGGAGTGGCGGGTTAGTCCTTGGCAGCGTTGATAATGAGCGCAGCGGCAAAACCGGCAGCGACGATGGTAGCGGTAACAGGGTTAGTGCAGAGGCAAGCAGCAAGTGGTGCAGGAATCATCGTATTTCTCCTTCATGTGTTTCGGTCTGTGCAGGTTACGGTATGGGGATGGTTTACACGGCAATCACAAGGTTATGAACTTGCCGTGCATCGGGTTAGTCGAGAATGTGTTTGGTGTAGTCAGCATCCGCACGCGGGCGGCGAGTAAAGAGCGCGAAGTCGGAAGTGTCGGTGTGAATGGTGTTGTTCATGTTGCTGTCCTCATCTGTTGTTTTGATGAGGACAGTTTAAGGCGTTAGGTACAGCCAGTCTTAGATGGCACGTTTGCCAAGTTTTGCGGCTGGAATGTTGAGTGTGATGGCATCAAGTGCCAAGCCTTCCGGCAAGCAATATTCTACATAAGGGGCGCGTTCCTGCGTTTGAATCAGGTAATGCTTTGCTGCTTGTTTCAGCGAGTTTCTCAGTACCTTATTGCAATGGCTGATGTGGGGGCGCAAGTAATCTGCGGTCATGCCTTTTTTCAGGGCTTTTTCCATCTTGTCGATGCCTTTGATGCCGTACAGCCGTTCATACATTGCCAGCAATTCAGCGGCGTAATCTTCATCCGCCTCATCACCATTAAAACGTAATGGCGGCTCTTCGTTTTGGTGGCGTTCCAATAACCATGCGTAGACCGCTAAGCGCGTCGGTTTCGGGTCTTGCACCGCAATCTCGCCGCAATACCAACCTTCACGGTCAATTTTCACTGACACGGGCGCAAATTGCTGTTGCACCAACTCAATCGCCTGACTGAACGTGTGTTTGCCTTGTGCCAACTCTTCCGCAAATCCCAAGCCATCACGCAAGCGCACAAACGGCACATTCGCCAGCATTACCGCGATATTTTCATGAGGTTGTGGAAAAAAGAAATCACGGCTAATTTGGCTTTCATCCACCAATACGTGCGAAAGGCGGTCTTGCATCCGCCCATACAACGACAGCGCGTAGCCCATGTAATAGCTCATGGTTTTGCGCCCACCTGCGATAGAAGCGTGCAAACTTGCCTGCGCGTCCTGCGTAAATTCACGCACCAGATTGGTGATAAAGTCGGCAGCAGCTTCGTTATCTTGTGCCGTCGTAATGTCGGCAAGTGCCACACCGTTAGCATCCGTAATGCGATGAATATGCTTGTCATCAAACGGTGGCAATGTCATGCCATACGCATCATAAAGCTGTTGCAAGCGTTGTTCGTCGAGCAAGGCTTTACAAATCGCTTGATCACCGAATTTGCCCGCTGTGGTGATAATGTGGATTTCCGTGGGCAGATACGCGGGTTGGCTGGTTTGGGTTAGGGCGTACAGCGTTTCGGTAACAATGGCGGGTGTGCCGCCAGCGACCGCCAGCAAAATCCGGCGCTCAAAGTGTTCGGGTTGATTCTTGTCGATCATGCTTGAGCACTCCTTTCCTTAATGACCCACGCCGTTTTCCAAGATTTCGCAGGTAAACGTGTCACCTTTGAGCCAGCCGAACACGCGCTTGGCATTTTGGTCGTGCCATGCGTCAAATTCGTGGGTGCAACCGCCGTGGCGCGGTACGTGCAGGGCTTTCACATCCAAAGACGCGAGATTGGTGGCGCGTTGTGAGTGCAGGTATTGCGCCAACTTGTCGATTTGCTGATTGAGGCGTTCGTAACGATCCGGCGATAGCCCTGCAATGGAGCGCTGAAACGTATCGGTGAATTGAATCTTGGCAGAGGGCGCGGCGTGAAAGCCTTTGCCGTAGACCGCCGTTTTATGCTGTTGCCACAACAATTCCCCCCAAGGCGACAAAGCGCGGTCATCTTCAAGGCGCAGCACCAAGGTTTCGGGCAGGGCATCCACCGCGTCACGCGAGACGGGCAAACCGAGTGCCAGTGGGCGCAAGACAGCAAGGTGTTCACGCACGATTTGTTCGCCATCCAAACGCACAGGCAGACGTGGCAGGCGTAACAGTTCTTTGTTGCTTTCAAAAATGTAAATGGTTTCGTCGGCGTAGAGCATGGCGATGGCTTGCATGAAGCCCTGGATACTTTTAAAGCCGCCTGTGAGGTTGAAAATGACGCTGTATTGCTGTTGCTGGTAAGCAGGCAGGGTTTCCACCGCCCATTTCACCAACTCTGACAGTGCCAGTTGGAAGCTGTCGAGGTCTTGGGTGCGCAAATCGCTAATGGTGGGCGTATCCACACTGAAACCGCGTTGGCTTAATACGTCGCGCAACATATTGCCCGTTTCACGCCCCAGCCATGTATCGGTGTGAATCAGGATGTGCATGTCTGGCGGGGTGAGTTTGCCGTCGTAGAATTTGAAAATGGCGTTCATTTCCGCACTGAGTTCGGCGAGTTCGGCATCGCTGGCTTGTTTAACGTCGCTGGCACGTTGGCGCAGGTGGTTGTCGATGAGCAGGCGTTCGGCGGCGGGGCAATCCGTGGCATTTTTCAGATTGGCGTGACGGATCAGTAACTGGCGTACCTCATTGCTGGCGTTATTGGTGAGCAGGCTTGTGCCACAGGTGGAAATAATCAGGTTGGGCATGGGGTATCCTTGTTTATGTTTATTGGCTATTTGGGGTTATTTTTTTGCTTGCAGGTTGTGTTGATGACAATGGTGAACAGCTTGCAGTCTTTTTTGCAATTCGGATTCACCTTGATGTCGATGAGTGGTTTTTTGATATTGAACGTTGGCTTTTTCATTAAGGGCTTCCTGTGTTCCTGTGTGGGTGTGAACAAAAGTGCGGCTTCACTCCAATCATCTCACTCTGAACTTCTCCCCCCTCCCTAACCCTCCCCCCGCAAGGGGTGGAGGGGACAGGATTCTATCTCATTGTTTTTCTCGCTCCCTTCACCCCTTGCGGGGGAAGGGCTGGGGATGGGGGGGCGGCGAAGCCGTAGAGAAAAAACGCACTTTTGTTCACACCCTTCCTGTGTTGCGGTGTTGATTGATAAGACGAATTATGTCACAGCGTTGCCTTAATTGATCAGGTTGCGCGGCAAACCTCGCCCTTCAGGGCGGGGAGGATAGCGCGG
>CAYQTB010000144.1:0-5190 GCA_964420315.1 uncultured Thiothrix sp.
GCCGCTTAGCTCCCGTAGGAATCCCCTTCCTTTAGGGAGGGGAGGATGTCAAACTAATTTATTTAGAGAATTGGTGCTCCGCGCTGATGCGCGGAAAAGTTTGATCTTGACCATCGCTACTTGTCAGGAGACACTAAACAGGTAACAAAACAGAAGTTTCCTACATGATCAGTAAGCGTTTTAACAAATCTGTCGTACTCACCTACCATGCAGCAGAGCAGATGGCAGAACGACAAACAGATGAGGAAATGCTTGCTGACCTAATAGAATCAGGCGATATTAAATATAAAGACGAGCAGCATCTATGGATTTACAAATCATATCCTGCCCGTCAAGACAACATGATATGCGCCGCCACGATTGGGCGTAACAACCTGATTATTAAGACAGTTATGATCAACTGGGAGTTGAGCGATGAACATTAAATACTACGAAGATGATGACATCCTAGTTCAACGGTTCAGCGATAGCCCGATTGTCCGCGAGGTCTCACAGGGCTGGAACATCAACGTCAGCTACGACAAAGACGGCAACATCGTTCAGATTGTTATACTCGAAGCTAAAGAGAAGGGGCTTTATCCTGTCATTCCTATGAAGATGGCTGCCTGATTCCTATGACGATCTATCGCTTACACAAAACTCACTGATTTATATATAGGACTTACGCATTGACAAAAAATATCCATGTATAATCAATGGCTTGCAATGTGCTTGCGCATGAAATCGACACCAAAAAATCATTTTATAATCAATTGGTTACAGCATCAGTGCGTAAGTCCTAATATAATAGAATTCAAGAGCCAATAAGTGTGTCGACGACGGACGCGGTGACAGCCCGCGATCCTTAACGATTGACTCCCTGCCGCGCCCGTCAATTCAACCGTTGAGGCTGTAGAAAAACCCTCTTTTTCGCCATTCTGTGAGATAATCAGGCATCGCAAGCACCCGAACGAGTAGGCAGGCATGGCACGCTACAAACCGATTCATCCAGGCGTAAAACTGTTGGCGGTGGACTTTGACCGGCAAATCCGGCGCGTTTGAACATGCATTGCGCCATCTGGTTGACCACGAACTCGACCTTGAAGGCTTCCACCAGCGTTATAAGAATGACGTGCAGGGCGCAGCCGCTTTTGACCCAGCGGTGTTACTCAAAATCATCTTGTTAGCTTACAGCCGTGGAATTATCAGCAGCCGTAAAATCGAAGCGGCGTGCCGCGAGAATGTGCTGTTCATAGCGATTTCCGGTGACAGCCAACCGCATTTCACCACGCTGGCGGCGTTCATCACCAATGCGGGGAGCTGATTGCCAAACTGTTTACCCAAGTGCTGCTGATTTGTGACCGCCAAGGCTTAATCGGGAAGGAGATGTTTGCCATTGAGGGGGTGAAGTTGCCCTCCAATGCCAGTAAAGAGTAAGCGGCCATTGCCGCCTGCATGACATTAACCCGTATGTCTATCTGATGGACGTGCTGCTGCGCGTTAGTGAGCATCCCGCTTCTCAAGTACAAGACCTTACGCCCAGACGCTGGAAACAACGGTTTGCCGATAAGCCATTGCGCTCGGATTTGTTTGGCGATGTCTTCGACGTGCTAGAATGATCGCTTACCCTTGTGCGACAACCCTTCCCTCATGAACCTCGACCTCTTAAACACCCCGCCTGAACCGTGGACTGAACCCTTAAGCCCCGGTGCGCTGGTATTGCGCCAATACGCCGCCGCCCACACCGACAGCTTGCTGGCAGGCATCCACGCCATTGCTGCCCAAGCCCCGTTCCGGCACATGCAAACGCCCGGCGGCTATACGATGTCGGTGGCGATGACCAACTGCGGCACAGCGGGTTGGATTACCGGCCGCAAAGGTTATCGCTACAGCACCACTGACCCACTGAGTGGGCAAGCGTGGCCTGCGCTGCCAGCGGATTTCCGCCGTTTGGTGCAAGCGGCAGCACTGGCGGCAGGTTTCCCCGCTTTCCAGCCGGATGCTTGCCTGATCAACCGTTATCCGGTGGGTGCAAAAATGGCGCTGCATCAGGATCGGGACGAACGCGACCTGACAGCGCCGATTGTGTCGGTGTCGTTGGGTGTGCCTGCGATGTTTTTGTGGGGTGGTTTGCAGCGCAGTGACAAGGCGGTGAAAGTGCCGTTGCTGCACGGCGATGTGGTGGTGTGGGGTGGGGCAGCGCGTTTGGTGTTTCACGGCATTGCACCACTCAAAACGGCACACCATCCGCTATTGGGTGAGGTGCGTATCAATTTGACGTTCCGGCAGGCGTTGTGAATTGCGCTGCAATCGTCTGCCAAAGTGCATCAAGACCCACGGATGCAATGCAGCGATAAGAAAGACCTGCCATTCGATTGCAACCGCATGAATTATGGCGGATTTACCACATTGGTTGAGTTACCAAGGAGCAATACCATGAAAACGAACCCCGTCGGCTGGTTTGAAATCTACGTGCAAGATATGCCACGCGCCGTCGCCTTCCACGAAGCTATGCTGGATACAACCCTGAGCCATTTACCTACCTCTGACCCGGAAACATGGTCTGATCTGGAAATGTGGACGTTTCCAATGTCCGAAGAATACGGTGCGGCAGGCGCACTGTGCAAAAGGGGTGGCTGCTCATCCGCTGGTGGTGGTACATTGTGAGGATTTTTAATACCCTATGAACACTACAAGCCCTAACGCCCCCCCGTGCCGTTGCGCATGGGTAGACCTGAGCAAGCCCGATTACGTCGCTTACCACGACGAAGAATGGGGCGTACCCGTCCACGATGATCGCAAGCTGTTCGAGTTCATCGTGCTGGAATCGGCGCAAGCAGGCTTGAGCTGGTACACCATCCTGCGCAAGCGCGAAAATTATTGGCAAGCCTTCGATCAATTCGACCCCGAGAAAATCGCGCTCTACGACGCGACTAAAGTTGAGGAGTTGCTTGGCAATGCCGGGATTATCCGCAACCGCCTGAAAGTATTGGCAACCATTAACAACGCGCAACGCTTTCTGGCAGTGCAGGCAGAGTTCGGCAGTTTTGATGCGTATATCTGGCAATTTGTCGGCGGCAAGCCCATCGTCAACCACTGGAAAACGCTGGCGGAATGCCCCGCCACCAGCCCGGAATCGGATGCGATGAGCAAGGATTTGAAAAAACGTGGTTTCAAATTCATGGGTTCAACAGTGTGTTACGCATACATGCAGGCGACGGGGATGGTGAACGACCATACTATCGACTGCTTCCGGCGCATTTAAACAGGCTTAAGTGACTGTCCTAATTTACTTGACCATTGCAAATAAGCTTAGCCCCCTCTCCAGATTAAATAATTCCTTGCGCTAACATCGCATCCGCTACCTTCAAAAAGCCTGCGATATTTGCCCCCATCACGTAATTCCCCGGCTGCCCATAAGCTGCTGCGGTATCGACGCATTGCTGGTGAATATTCACCATAATGGAATGCAATTTGGCATCCACTTCGCCGCGTGTCCAACTCATGCGCAGCGCATTTTGACTCATTTCTAACCCTGATGTTGCTACCCCGCCCGCATTCGCCGCTTTGCTCGGTGCAAACAAAATCTGGGCGGCTTGGAAGCGTTCTATCGCCTCTAGGGTACTCGGCATATTCGCGCCTTCGCACACCAGCGTGCAGCCATTTGCCAATAAGGTATCGGCATCAGCGGCGGTAATTTCATTTTGGGTCGCGCACGGGAACGCACAGTCACAGGGCAATCCCCACGGGCGCTTACCGGGCAAATACTCAGCGGCAAACTGTGTCGCGTATTCGCTGATGCGCCCACGCCGCGCATTCTTGAGTTCCATCACCCACGCCAGCTTTTCCACATCAATGCCTGCGGGGTCGTAAATCGTGCCATCCGAATCCGACAGACTGATCACTTTTGCGCCTTGCTCGTGCAACTTCGCCACCGCGTGTTGTGCCACATTGCCGGAACCGGAAACGGTACACACTTTGCCTTGCAGCGCCTCATGACGGGTACGCAACATCGCATCGGCAAAATACACCACCCCGTAACCCGTGGCTTCGGGGCGAAGCAGCGAGCCACCCCACGTCACGCCTTTGCCCGTCAAAGCCCCGGTAAACTCATTGCGCATCCGGCGGTATTGCCCAAACATAAAACCGATTTCACGCGCCCCCACGCCAATATCACCGGCAGGCACATCGGTTTCCGCGCCAATGTGCCGCTGTAATTCGGTCATGAACGCTTGGCAAAAGCGCATCACTTCCGCATCCGATTTGCCTTTGGGGTCAAAATCCGCGCCGCCTTTACCCCCGCCCATTGGCAAGGTCGTCAACGCATTTTTGAACACTTGTTCAAAGCCCAAAAACTTCAAAATGCTGGTATTCACGCTGGGGTGAAAGCGCAAACCGCCTTTGTAGGGGCCAATCGCGCTATTGAATTGAATGCGAAACCCGCGATTCACCTGTACCCGCCCCGCGTCATCCACCCAGGGCACGCGAAAAATGATTTGGCGTTCTGGCTCGACGATGCGCTGTAAAATACCCGCATCGCGCAACTCCGGGTGCTTATCCAACACAGGTGCTAACGATACCAACACTTCATGCACCGCTTGGTGGAATTCTGGCTCATGGGGGTTACGGCGTTTTACCGTTTCGATCACCTCGTGAATCAGCGTCATAACATGGATCTCCGTTTAATGAATCATTGTACGCATCATCCGCACTGTGAAATCGACCGTCAAATCCAAGGACACTAAGTGGTGGTAATTGGCATATTTTTTGGCACTCGCTGGTTCGTCATACGGGAGATGTCCATATCACCTGTATAATGATCCCCAGTACGTATCCGCCAAATTACGGTTGAAATCGACTTGACATCCTCCCCTCCCTAAAGGAAGGGGATTCCTACGGGAGCTAAGCGGCAAGGCTTCACCCCTTCGGTGGGTTCTTGCTTCATCGAGGGGCGTAATACCCCATCTCCACAAGCTAACAAGCGGTGTCCCCGCTCTAAAACGTTGATCGCGCCGACGACATCGGCGTGGTTTTCGTAGCCACATTCCACACACGCAAACCGCGCTTGGGTCTGGCGGTTATCTTTTGAGACGTGACCACAACAGGGGCAGGTTTGGCTGGTGTGATGCGGCGGTACTGCAAACAACATGCCGCCCTTCCATGCCATTTTGTAGTCGAGTTGCCGTCGGAACTCTCCCCAACCTTGGTCGA
>CAYQTB010000145.1:0-5131 GCA_964420315.1 uncultured Thiothrix sp.
ATGGCTTACAGTGGCAATACAGGGCTGACACGCATCATTAAAGCAGCCCAATATTCGTGGCAAGGTTTTCGTGCTGCCTATAAACACGAAGAAGCCTTTCGCCAAGAAGTGTGGGTTATGGCGTTGGCTTTCCCCTTGGCGTTATGGTTAGGCGACAATGGCGTAGAAAAGGCGTTAATGATAGGCAGCATTTTGCTGTTGCTGATTGTAGAGTTGTTGAATTCTGCGGTAGAAGCGGTGGTCGACCGTACTGGCATGGAGCACCATAAACTTTCCGGGCGTGCTAAAGACATGGGTTCTGCTGCGGTAACAGTCGCCATTTTCAATGTCATTACTATTTGGGGATTCATGCTTTATTGATCTAAGTCAATTTGAGGGCATTAGACGCACCATGCCCTGCTTGAGTGCGTGGTTTCACACAGTATTAACGTTTTCTTAAGTGGTTTTTTGCTGTATGCTTGCCGCACATTACAGTGTTTTTATTTTTTCAATCTTGTTAATCCAGAGGGCAAACGATGGCTCATAGTGCTGCACTCTCTTCAGAGCAATACAACTATGATATCGTGAAGAAATTCGCGATAGCTTCGATCATCTGGGGTATCCTCGGCATGGCTGCCGGGGTCTATATCGCGTCAGAACTGGCTTGGCCTTTTCTGAACTTCGATATTGCCCAGATCACTTTCGGGCGTTTACGTCCGTTACACACCAGTGGTGTTATCTTCGGTTTCGGTGGTAATGCGCTGTTTGCAACTTCTTACTACATCGTGCAGCGTACTTGCCAAGCGCGTCTGACCGGTGGCACTTTCTGGCCTAACTTCACCTTCTGGGGTTGGAACCTGTCCGTGCTGATTGCTGGTTTGCTCTATTTGCAGGGTTACACTCAAGGTCGTGAATACGCTGAGCCAGTCTGGTTTATTGATATTGCGATTACCGTCGTTTGGGTGGTTTATTTCCTGATTTTCACCACTACGCTGATGCGTCGTAACCAACCGCATATTTATGTGGCTAACTGGTTCTTCATGTCATTTATTTTGGCTACTGCCCTGTTGCATATTTTCAATAACTTGGCAGTGCCAGTTAGTTTGACTTCTGCCACGTCTTACAGTTTGTTCTCTGGTGCACAAGATGCGATGACACAGTGGTGGTACGGTCACAACGCGGTTGGTTTCTTCCTGACGGCGGCATTCTTGGGGATGATGTATTACTTCGTGCCTAAGCAAGCGGGTCGTCCGGTTTACTCTTACCGTTTGTCTATCATCCATTTCTGGGCGTTGAGCTTCATGTATATGTGGGTAGGTACTCACCATCTGCATTGGACTGCAATTCCTGATTGGACTTCTACCTTGGCAGCGACATTCTCTATTATGCTGTTGATGCCATCTTGGGGGGGGATGATCAATGGTATCATGACGCTTTCTGGTGCATGGGACAAACTGCGTACTGACCCTATTATGATGTTCATGATTACGGCGTTGTCTTTCTACGGTATGTCAACCTTTGAAGGTCCGATGATGTCTTTGAAGAGCGTTAACGCATTGTCACATTACACTGACTGGACTGTTGGTCACGTTCACTCTGGCGCTTTGGGTTGGGTGGCGATGATCTCTATCGCGTCGTTCTATCACATGATCCCACGTTTGTGGAACACCACGTTGTACAGTATGCGACTGGTTTACACACACTTCTTCTTGGCAACCATCGGTACTATCCTGTACATCACTGCACTGTGGGTATCGGGTATCGGTCAAGGTTTGATGCTGCGTGCGTTTGATGAATACGGCAACTTGGCTTATACCTTTGTGGAAACGGTTGCGTTCATGCATGGTCCATTGGTAGCGCGTGCGGTAGGCGGCTTGTTCTTCTTGTCTGGCATGTTGCTCATGGCTTACAACATTTACATGACCATTTCGCGTGCAAAACAGGAAGACGGTGTTCCTGCGACTGCTGCTGCTAAAGCGTAATCAGGGAGAGTTGAGATATGTTTAAACACGAAAGTATCGAAACCAATTCAGGGCTGTTGATTGTCCTGACCCTGGTTGCTATCAGTATCGGTGGTCTGGTGGAAATCGTTCCATTGCACTACATCAATGAGACGGTGGAAGATGTAAAAGATCCTGAAACGGGATATGAGGTTGTACGTCCTTATACGCCGCTGGAGCAACGTGGTCGTGATCTTTACATCCGTGAAGGCTGCTACACTTGCCACTCCCAGATGATTCGTCCGTTCCGTGATGAAGACCTGCGTTACGGTCACTATTCACTGGCGGCTGAATCCAAGTACGATCACCCATTCCAATGGGGTTCTAAGCGTACCGGGCCGGATCTGGCGCGTGTCGGTGGCAAGTACTCCAATGAATGGCAGGTGCAGCATTTAATTGCGCCGCGTTCGGTGGTGCCTGAATCCATTATGCCTAACTACCCTTGGTTACAAACCACGGATCTGGACTTGTCAGATCTTCAGGAGCGTATGATCGCGTTGAAGCGTGTGGGTGTGCCTTACTCACAAACAACGGTTGAATACGAAGCTAACGTGAAGCGATTTGGTGAAGAGGTTGCCAAGAAACTCGACATCAATCAAGCAGAAGCCAACCTGATGGCACAGGCTAAAGCGGGTAACTACGATGGTAATCCTAACAACCTCAGTGAGATGGATGCCATGGTTGCTTACCTGCAAGTGCTGGGTACAATGGTTGACTTTAAAAAGTTTGATGAAGACCACTTCATTCAATTTCGTTAATTTTCTGTGCTACTGGATAGTGGTCTCTGTTGACAAAGTGAGGATCAAATGCTGACAGACTTCTGGACATGGATCTTGGATCTAGGTAACAGCAAGACGGTTGCGTTGCTGATCTTTTTTACGACGTTTGTTGGTATCATCATCTACGTTTATTCCAGTCGCAGGCGTAGCGCAAGGCTTGAGTCTTATCGCTACCTGCCGCTGATGGATGAAGATGAAGCGGACAAGCGCGTCAAGGCAGCAGAGGCGGCTTCCCAATCAAAAGGTGAGAAATAGTTATGGCTACTCCTGTTAAAGATCCACTGACCGGCGCAGAAACCACTGGTCACGTTTGGGATGATACGCTGCAAGAATTTAATAACCCGCTGCCACGTTGGTGGTTGTGGACATTCTATGGCACAATCATTTTTGCTATTGTGTACTGGATCGTGTACCCATCATGGCCAATCGGTAATACCTATCTGAAAGGTATTGGTGACGACATTACCTATAAGACTGATGCGGGTGAGGAGAAAACCACCCACTGGAACACGCGTGCACTGTTAGCCCATGACATGCAAAACGGTGAGTCAGCGATCAAGCAACAAGAATACCTCGCCAAGGTTGGCGCGGCGTCTTACGAGCAGATTGCGCAAGACCCCGATATGTCTTCCTTTGTGCGTTCTTATGGCGTGGGGATGTTCGGTGACAACTGTGCCGCTTGCCACCAGTCTGGTGGTCAAGGTGTGGTGGGTATGTACCCTAATCTGGTGGATGATGATTGGTTGTGGGGTGGTGACACCACGGCAGTGGAAAATACCCTTCGTCAGGGTCGTATGGGTTACATGCCTGCTTACAGTAAGACATTTGATGAAGCGCAGTTGAACCAAGTGGCTAACTACGTGTTAACCCTGTCTGGTGAATCGGCTGTGGATGCTGCTGCCGCTGCTGAAGGTCAGAAAATCTTCCAAGGTGAAAAAGGTGGTTGTTACATGTGCCATACCAGCGAAGGCAAGGGTATGCACGCTCAAGGCGCTCCTAACCTAACTGACAAAATCTGGACGGTAGCTAATTTGCCAGCAGCAGAGACTTCTGAAGCTAAATTGGAAGCAGTAAAAGCGGTTATCCATAACGGTGTTAAGCGCCAAATGCCTGCTTTCGGTAAAGACGGTCGTAACCTGTCCGATACTGAAATCAAGGTATTGGTCGCTTACCTGCAACAGATGTCTGGCGGCGCTAACGCGCAGTAAGGTACACTGTTCTCAAGTATCATCAGGAAAGCCGGACTTGTTCCGGCTTTTTTACGTTGCAAACGTTTAGCACAATCAATGACCACATGAAAATCCGTGAAAATGTTTCCCTGAAAGCGCTTAATACCTTTGGGTTAGCAGCCAAAGCCCGTTATTTCTGTACCTTGCACAAGCTGAGCGGGGTACGCACCCTCATGGCTTGGCAACAGGAACACCCTGATTTACCCCTGTTATTTCTGGGGGGCGGCAGCAATATGTTGTTCGTTAATGATTACCCCGGCTTAGTGGTGCAGGTGCGTTTGGAAGCCCTGGAAGTATTGGGGCAGGATGAGAATTATCATTATGTACGGGCAGGAGCGGGCAATAACTGGCACGAATTTGTGCAATGGACTATCGCACAAGGCTTTGCCGGGCTGGAAAATTTATCGTTGATTCCGGGAACGGTTGGCGCAGCGCCGATGCAGAATATTGGCGCTTATGGCGTAGAGTTGAAAGATTATGTGTATGAAGTACAAGCCTTAGACTGGCGCACCGCAGAAATTCGCGATTTTAGTGCCGAACAGTGCCGTTTTGCGTACCGTGATAGCTATTTTAAATCGGTAGAGCCGGATCGTTGGTTGATTGTCGCCGTGGTATTGCGCTTGCCGCGCCAGCCCCAGTGGAAAATTGACTATGCTGGCGTGAAAGAGCAGTTGGACGGCAAAACGTTAAGCGCGCGTTTGATCAGCGATGCCATTATCCAGATTCGCCAAAGCAAGTTACCGAACCCTGCTGAGCTTGGTAACGCAGGCAGTTTCTTCAAAAATCCGCTGATTACACCACTACAATGGGAGGTACTCAAAGCGCAGTTCCCGGAGATACCGGGCTGGTCGCAACACGATCAGGTCAAAATTTCAGCGGGTTGGTTGATTGACCAGTGTGGTTGGAAAGGTAAACGCGACGGTGATGCGGGCACTTACGCCAAACACGCTTTGGTCTTGGTGAATCATGGCAACGCCACGGGTGCAGAGGTGTGGAATTTTGCCCAAGCGATTATTGTCTCGGTACAGGATAAGTTTGGGATTACTTTGGAGGTGGAACCACGAGTGATTCGCTAGGGACAGCAATACATTCATTCCCGCTGTAACCATCGCTCGACGACCTTGAGTAGCTCTTCTTGTTTAAT
>CAYQTB010000146.1:0-4962 GCA_964420315.1 uncultured Thiothrix sp.
CCACTAAACACACTCCGAACATAGGGAGGCTTTGCCTCCCGCGCTATCCTCCCCGTCCTGAAGGGCGAGGTTTGCCGCGCAACCTGATCAAGCCCTTTCTTTTTAAGCCGACTTAAGCAGCGGCTTTTTTCTTTTCTTCAGCCGCTGCGTGAAGCGCGTCATTAATGGCGTACCCGTATGAGCAATCCACCTCAATTCTTACCCGCATTAGACCATCATCGCCCTCGTCCAACATTACCGCCAAGGGATTACGGCGCTGAAAACGGCGATGCGGCTTGCTTAACCACATGACCCGCATTTGACTGCTGAACGGAAACGTGGTTCGCAATGCGTCAGCGATACCCACAATATGATCAATACGGTTCATCATGGCTGGGGTTTGCGGGAAAACTTTATCGCCCTGACGGTATTGCTGCAAATGGCGCGGGCGTACTTCTTCACCCAACTGCAAAATCGCCAGCATGTCATCCGCGCTGATTTTCCACTCATCCATGTGGTTCAGAACAGCTCGTGTTAAAGCGCCCATTTCTTCGCTTGAAAAGGTTTGCATGAATTAATCCCTCTTTTTCAGACCAGCAATCGACACCACTTTCGACGCACTGACTTCATCAACAAAATGTGGACGCTCTTCACTCACCCCAGCCGCTTGCGCCAACTCACGTTCACGTGCCGCAATCAAGTCGAAACATTTTTTAACATCTTCAACCGTAGCATCGGATAAGGGATAACGCACGGCGGAATCTGAAGGTGTCAGATCGCGAATAATACTACCTAGGGTTTTACGCATCGCCATCAGGATACGCCTTTCTGTGGAAAATTGTTCTGCTAACATGATTAATATAGCCTACCTGTAAAGCTGCAAAGTCACCACGCTATCTTAACAGCTAAACCAATACCATACCACCAAGGTGGGGATTACACTCCCCCATCAAGCAGTCAGCGCAGCAACAAACAAACCGACCGCTTCCAATAACACAATACTCGCCCCGATAGACTCCCAAGTTAGTCCACCACTCGTCTGTTTCAAGCGCACACGGATCAGCAGCAGTAACACAAACACGCCCAATAACGGAATGCCAGCCACTAACGCCATCGGTAATGCCAATAACAACCAAATAAACAAAGCAACATAGGGAAATTCAGCCCGAAAATCCTGTACAAGGCTTTGTCCCGGTGCACTCGGCGTAAACCCAATCAATGCGACTACCACTAAACGTGCAGCAAGCGGAGCCATCAGGATATACAGCCACAATTTGTATTCAATCAACACCGAAAGCGCCGAGAATTTAACCATCATCACCAGCGCCATTACTCCCATGACACCGAAATGCGGTATCGGCAACTGTGCGGTCTCTGCATCATCCGCTGCTACAGCAGAATCTCCCCCAAAAAACCATAAGTTGATGCTACGCGCCAAGGCATCCAGATGATGCAATTCACTAATAAACAACCAAGCCGTCAACAAAATCACCGAAGCCAACATGGGTTCAATGCTTTCCAGACGCCACGCAGTCAGGGCAAGCAACCCTCCCATTAACGCGCCAATCACCGGAAACCAGACTAAACCACGCCCCTTTTCTTCCGCAGAAAACGCGGCAATCGGCGGTACAGGCAATAATGTCAGCACGCGCAACGCCACCTGAAAAGAACGCAGTACCGCTTTCATCATCCGCAACCATGCGCCAGTAAACTAGCCCACTCACCGCTCCGGTCACGTAACACGCGCAAGCGTGTCAACGCACCGTACTCAATGTTTACCGCCAGCAAGCGCTCATCCGGCATTTGCAATACATGAGCGAGAATCGTGCGGATCACCAAAGCATGAGTCACCACTAACACCCGCCTCCCCCGGTACGCACGCCCGAGCTCCGTCCATGCATCCAAGACACGGGCGCGAAAATCTCCAAAACTCTCCCCGCCCGCTGGCGACACTTGCGCAGGGTTTGCCCACCATTCTGCCAACTGCTCAGGGTGAGTAACCATCACCTCTTGTGGATTATGCCCCTCCCATTCCCCAAAGTGAATTTCACGCAGGCGCTCATCGCGTACCAACGGCAAATCTTGTTTTTGCGCAAACCACTCAGCAAAGGAAGCGCATTGCACTCGGGGAGAAGTAACGACAGCATCCCAGTCCGCACTGGAACGACCAAATGCTTGTTTGAGCTGTTTCCAACCGGCTTTGCTAAGCGGGGTATCGAGTTCACCGCAGAACACATCCCCCGCCTCCACTGCGCCGTGTTGCAACAAACCAACATGGGTAAAATGATTAGCCACTATTGATAGCTAACTCCAACAATTTCGTATTCACGCACGCCGCCGGGAGCCTGCACCACCGCCACATCACCCTCTTCCTTACCAATCATTGCCCGTGCAATTGGCGAGGAAACCGCCACACGGTTATGCTTAATATCCGCCTCAATATCACCCACAATCTGATAGGTGATAGTTTCGCCGGTTTCGACCTCTTCCAATTGGACGGTTGCGCCGAATACAACTTTACCGGGATTCATCGCACCCACAGCCACCACATCAATAATTTGCGCCATTGACAAGGTACTTTCCAGTTCCTTGATACGACCTTCGCAGAAACTCTGCTGTTCACGAGCCGCGTGGTATTCAGCGTTTTCCTTCAAATCGCCGTGTTCACGGGCTGTGGCAATCGCCTGAATAATTTGCGGACGCTCTTCCGTTTTCAAACGCTGCAATTCAGCCTTCAAACGTTCGGAACCCTTCAATGTTAGCGGTGGTCTTGTACTCATCGCTTCAAACCCCTTGTTCTGTGATTTCCTGATGTAAATCTTGTAAGCAATACACTTGCTCACTGTCAGTGTATGCCATCGCTTTGCACAATGCCCGCGCACCTTCAATCGTGGTGGTGTAGGTAATCTTGTGCTGCAAGGCTTCGCGGCGAATCTCGAACGAATCACGGGTGGATTGTTCGCCTTCGGTCGTGTTCACGATCAGGTCTATCTCCTCGTTCTTGATCATATCGACGATATTGGGGCGACCTTCGCGCATTTTATTGACGACTTCGCATGTTACACCCGCATTTTGCAATTCGCGTGCCGTACCACGGGTAGCCACGATCTTAAAGCCTTGCGCGGTCAACATCTCGCCCACTTCTTTCAAGTGGCGGCGGTCGGCTTCGCGCACGCTGATGAACGCCACGCCAGAAGTTGGGTAAACTTCACCCGCCGCGTATTGCGCTTTGCCGAAGGCTTCCGCAAACGTTCTGCCCACGCCCATGACTTCGCCCGTGGATTTCATTTCAGGGCTGAGAATCGGGTCAACGCCGGGGAATTTGATGAACGGGAATACCGCTTCTTTCACCGCGTAGTAGGACGGAATGATTTCGTTGAGCACATTTTGTGACGCTAAACTTTGCCCTGCCATGCAACGTGCTGCGACTTTTGCCAGCGGACGACCAATCGCTTTGGAAACGAACGGTACGGTACGCGAAGCACGCGGATTCACTTCCAGCACATACACCTCATCGCCTTTGATCGCAAATTGCGCATTCATCAAACCGATAACATTGAGGGCTTTGCCCATGCGTACCATTTGCTCGCGCAATTGGTCTTGAATGTCCGCACGCAAGGAATACGGTGGCAAGGAACACGCCGAGTCACCGGAGTGGATACCCGCCTGTTCGATGTGCTGCATAATGCCGCCGATCAGCACGTTTTCACCGTCACAAATCGCGTCCACGTCCACTTCAATCGCGTCATCCAGATAACGGTCAAGCAACACGGGAGAATCGTTGGACACGGACACGGCGGTGGTCATGTAACGGCGCAGTTCGGATTCGTGATACACGATTTCCATCGCCCGCCCGCCCAGCACGTAAGACGGACGTACTACCAGCGGGTAGCCAATTTCGTCTGCCAAGCGCACGGCTTCTTCGATACTTCTGGCGGTGCGGTTCGGCGGCTGTTTCAAGCCGAGTTTATTGATGAGCTGTTGGAAACGTTCACGGTCTTCCGCCAAGTCGATGGAATCCGGCGATGTGCCGATAATCGGCGCACCCAAGGCTTCGAGATCACGCGCCAGTTTCAGCGGGGTTTGTCCGCCGTATTGCACGATCACCCCAAACGGCTTTTCCAAATCCACGATTTCCATCACGTCTTCCAGCGTCAATGGCTCGAAATACAAACGGTCGGAGGTGTCGTAGTCAGTGGAAACGGTTTCCGGGTTGCAGTTGACCATAATGGTTTCAAAGCCATCATCGCGCAATGCCAACGCCGCGTGGACGCAGCAATAGTCGAATTCAATCCCCTGCCCGATACGGTTGGGGCCGCCACCCAACACCATGATTTTCTTGCGCTCGGTCGGGTTGGATTCGCACTCTTCTTCGTAACTGGAATACAGGTACGCAGTATTGGTGGCAAATTCCGCTGCGCAAGTATCGACTCGCTTGTACACCGGACGCACATTAAGCTTATGACGCGCCGCACGTACCGTTTTTTCGGTTTCGTGCAACAGTTTCGCCAAGCGGCGGTCGGAGAAGCCTTTGCGCTTCAATGCCCGCATCTCGTCAACGCTAATGCTATTCAGTAAACGGTCTTTCAAACCGTTTTCCATGCCGACCAGTTCCTTGATTTGCACCAAGAACCACGGGTCAATGCTGGTTTGTGCGAACAGCTCGTCAATGCTCATGCCGAAACGGAAGGCATCGGCAACGTACAAAATACGTTCAGAACTGGCTTCGGTCAGTTGGCGGCGCAGGGTGTCTTTTGCGTCGGGGTCTTGCGGGTTGACGCGCTCGTTCAAGCCGTCAATGCCCGTTTCCAAACCGCGCAGGGCTTTCTGGAACGATTCTTGGAAAGTGCGCCCCATCGCCATGACTTCGCCCACGGACTTCATTTGCGTGGTCAAACGTGGGTCAGCTTTGGGGAACTTCTCAAAGGTGAAACGCGGGATTTTGGTCACTACGTAGTCAATCGACGGCTCGAATGACGCAGG
>CAYQTB010000147.1:0-4896 GCA_964420315.1 uncultured Thiothrix sp.
ACGACCACGATCAGCCAAAACCACGCGGTGGTGTTCGTCGAAGATTTGCAGGTACGCAACATGTCCCAATCAGCGGCAGGCACGGCAGAAAATCCCGGCAAGCACGTTGCCCAGAAATCCGGCTTAAACAAAGCCATTCTCGACCAAGGTTGGGGAGAGTTCCGACGGCAACTCGACTACAAAATGGCATGGAAGGGCGGCATGTTGTTTGCAATACCACCGCATCACACCAGCCAAACCTGCCCCTGTTGTGGTCACGTCTCAAAAGATAACCGCCAGACCCAAGCGCGGTTTGCGTGTGTGGAATGTGGCTACGAAAACCACGCCGATGTTGTCGGCGCGATCAACGTTTTAGAGCGGGGACACCGCTTGTTAGCTTGTGGAGATGGGGTGTTACGCCCCTCGATGAAGCAAGAACCCACCGAAGGGGTGAAGCCTTGCCGCTTAGCTCCCGTAGGAATCCCCTTCCTTTAGGGAGGGGAGGATGTCAAGTGCCAATCACACAAAAGCCACCGCACCACCATTTAGCGGCTTTATCCCTGTTTCGGAGCGTTGCCAAGCACCATAACCGTGCACCAATCGGATTAAATGCACTAAGCCTAAGGCATACCCGCACACTTACCGAATTTGCTACAATCCGGGGCATCCACTCAGCAAGAAGGAAAACGTATGCAACACTTTGGCAACCTTGACGATCTGGCAAAGAAATTATCAGCACTGCTGCCCGAACCGGTGCGCAATATGCAGGAAGACGTGGAAAAGAACATGCGTGGTCTGCTCGAAAGCGGCTTGCAAAAGATGAATCTGGTGACGCGGGAAGAATTTGAGATTCAGTCGGCGGTATTGCTGCGTACCCGCGAAAAGCTGGAAGCATTAGAAAAGCGGCTTGCGGAGCTTGAAGCTCAGCAAACCACTTCTGCCAGCCCCCTGTAGAAACACTAATCTAGGAAAAAACAGGCGGGAAATGTTTCGGTAATGATCATGATCAGCTTGCCACCAGAATAAACCGCGTAGGTTCTGGAAATCAAAATCTCTGTCGGGGGAATCCCAAAGTAGTCTGCCAACGCACCCGCCGGACGTTTTTCAAAATCCACGATGCTTTTGAACGTTTCGACCTGATACTTTTCCCACAAGCGCCCTATCGGCTCACGTGATGCTAGCAGATCAGCGCGAAAACCTTGTTCCAGATGATTCAGCACCAGCGTGGAATCAGCATGAAGCCAAGCTTGGAGGGTGTGTTGCCCCTGTAGCAACACTTCCCGCCGCATGACTGATCCCACACCCTCTCTCCCTAAGGAAACCTGATGCTTAGGGTTGATTGCTTGAGTATCGCTGGCAATTTTTTCGTGCAGCTTCAAGACCTTGATTTTCTCTGCCAGATACTGCTCCAGCATTTCTGTCACCGTCCCATCCGCCACCAACAATATTCGTTGAAAACGGCTGAGACCGGTTAACATTTGTTTGTCCGGCATCCGTCGCTGGCTCAAGGACAATGGGTTCAATACACTCATGACCGCTATCTCAGGTAATTCATTACGTTGTGTTGACAGTGCTTTAGCCGATTTCTGCCAGCAGTTTCTCGGTCATACGTGCCGCCTGCTCGCCATAACCACCGCCAAACAGGTTGAAGTGATTCAGAATGTGGTACAAGTTATACAGCGTCTTACGCACCGCATAGCCCGACGCCAACATCCAAGCTTCATTATACGCCGCGTAAAAGTCTGCGCTAAACCCGCCAAACAGCTCGGTCATTGCCAGATCAGTTTCACGGTCGCCGTAGTACACCGCAGGGTCGTACACTACCGGGCTACCATCCGGCAAATATGCCAGATTTCCACCCCACAAATCGCCGTGTAACAACGAAGCCACCGGCTGATAATCGGCAAACAATGCGCCGATGCCCGCTTTCAAACGTAAACCTTGTTCATAGGAACGCGGCGGGTAGCCATTACGTCGCGCCCGCTCAAGCTGAAAACCCAAGCGCTCCTGTTGCCAGAACTGCACCCAGTCGTGCGTTTGCGTATTGCGCTGCAAGCTTGCGCCGATGGTATTGCTGCGAAACCAGCCGTGCTGCGCGGCAGTATGGCGGTGCAGCGCTGCGAGTTGCGCCCCCGCCTGTTGCTGATCACCGCGTTCTTGCAGCGGCAAGTATTCCAGTAACAGGTACGCCTGTTGCCCTTGCACCCCACAACCCAACGGTTCAGGCGCTCGCAGGCTGGCACTGCCACGAATAGCAAACAGCCCGTCTGCTTCTGCCGCAAACATTTCCAGCAAACTCGCCTGATTCACTTTGAGGAAATAGCGGCTGCCATCGGCAAGTGTTACTGTACTGGTTTGATTGATACAGCCGCCACTGGCAGCATCAACACGCGCAATCGCAATGCTTGTGCCAAGGTGTTGCTTAAGCATCGGCAAGATCAGGTCTGGACTGCTGGATTTCATTAAACTTGAACCGAGGATACGATATGAAGTACGCATTGTGTGTCGCACTCGCTTTCTTAGCAACCGCCCAGACACCCGCTAAGGCTGATAAGCCGCGCCAGTGGAATATCGGGCTTGCCGCCACTGCTGACCAATCCCCGTTCGTGGGTGGCGATGCTAGGTCGCCCATCGCCCCGTCTATCAAGCTGATGATTCACTCGCACTAAAAGTTGGCGTTAAAATGGAAAAGCCACTTAACCGCCGTCTGACCTTGGTGGGCAGCGTGAGCGCCAACAGCTATGGCAGCGCGATTGCAGACAGCCCCATCATCGAGAGCAGCATGGTGTGGGGTGGGTATGCAGGCGCGGCGTACCGTTGGTAAGCCATACTTTCAACACAGAGAACAACACCATGACAGTATTTACCATTACCGGCGAAGTTGACCCATTCCTCCACGTTTCCATGCAAAAAGGCGACAAAATTTACTGCGAATCCGGTGCAATGGTGATGATGGAAGCCAATCTTGAGCTAAAAGGGCGCATGACCGGTGGTTTAGGCAGTGCCTTGATGCGACGTTTCACTAACGGTGAAACCTTGTTCCAACAACACATCGAAGCGGTACGCGGGGATGGCGATTGCCTGCTCTCCCCCGCGCTACCCGGTGGCATGGAAATCATCGACGTGGGCGCATGCCAATATTTGCTGAATGATGGCGCATTCGTCGCTGCCACGTCTGGCACCGAAATGAAAGTGCGCACCCAAAGCGTCGGCAATGCCCTATTCGCACAATCCGGCGGCTTTTTCGTCATGGAAACCTCAGGAACGGGGCAAGTGGTGGTTTCCGGTTTTGGCGCAATGTTCTCGCTGGATGTTGAACCGGGCAAAGACCTCATCATTGATAATGCCCACGTCGTGTGCTGGGACAGCAGCTTACACTACGAAATTTCCGTCACCACCAGCAGTTCTGGCGGTGGCTTAGGCGGCATGTTTGGCAATCTGGTCAATAGCGCCACCAGCGGTGAAGGCATCGTGCTGCGCTTCAGCGGGCGTGGTAAGGTGCATATTTGCTCGCGCAACCCCAGCTCGTTTGCCGCTTTGGTGCGCAAGTACATGCCTGCTTGATCGGGGGTGAGCGGGGTGCATTCCAGCTTTGTGTGGCGGCGGGTGGTGGATAAGACCGCGTTGCCGTCGTAATGTGTTTACGGTCACACTAATCACCGTGCTAATGCATTAAACTTACAGACAATTCCACTTTCCGCTGAGGCTTGCGATGGCAGATGTTACCCCTTGGATTGAACACCTGAGTAATCCGCTGGTGCTGGTTGGTTTTGCTGTGTTTACGCTGGCAGGCTTAGTCAAGCTCTTCAAACCCGAAAAACTGAACGGCAAGGCAACCGAAGGGCTATTCCACAAAGGCTTGAATTTCGTGTTTGTGCTGGGCTTGTTGATTGTCATCCTAGGTTTTGCCAACAGCTTCATGCAGCAACAGGCGGCAGCCCCGCCATCCAGCATCATCCAGCACAGCGAAGGCAAGCAAAGCCCGAACAGTGTGGGCGCGGGTGTCGCAGCACAACAGATTGAGCAAGGCAGCAAGGGCGAGCAAAGCCCGAACAGCGTAGGCAATGCCGCAGTATCCGTGCAACAGTGAGGCTAGTTATGCGTCGATTGTTGTTTGCCAGTGTGTTGTTGCTCGTCGCCTGTGGTGATAAGCAGGAAGTCAGCCAGAACAGTGCGGGGGATTATTCCCCCAACGTGGTGGCTGGAGGGAATGTTAGTGTACAACAACACACCACTATCCAGAATGCTACGATCAATATGCCACCAGAAATGCTGGAAAAGTTAGCGCAAGCATTAAAAGCGCAAGGTGTTCCGGCAGATCAACTGAATGCCCAGTTGGAAGAACTCAAACGCAAATACGCCGACTTGGAACAACGCTTGGGGTCATACGCCAAAACCGACGAACTCGCCCAACAAGCCCGCAAAGCACTCGACCTCGGCAACCTCGAACAAGCCGAAACCTTGCTGCAACAAGCCTATGACCAAGACCTGAAACTCTCGCAACAACGCCTTGCGCAACGCGCCTTTGACCTTGCCGAAGTCGCTGAACTGCGCCTTGACCACGACAAAGCCCTCGCCCGCTACCGCGAAGTCACTCAGCTTGACCCGAAAAATCTACAAGCGTGGCGCAATGTTTTTAGCATCGCCAGTAAAACGGGAAATAGCCATTTGGCTTTGGATGCGGCGAGGGGATTACAACAAAATATTGATCCTAACGATGAGGCTTGGCTTTCGATTGCACTAACAGATGAGGGTACGGCACTCGAAAAATTAGGCGATACGGCAACAGCAATGGTAAAACATTTAGCAGCTTTAGAGCTTGATAAAAAACGGTCAGCCAAAAACCCAAATGATACAAATAAGCAGCGCGACCTGTCGGTGAGCTACAACAAGGTAGGCGACCTGTACAAGGCGAAC
>CAYQTB010000148.1:0-4874 GCA_964420315.1 uncultured Thiothrix sp.
TCAGCCCCGAATCAATACCCCATTATCTGTCGCTGGGTGAGAAATTCGGGCTAGGTCACGTTTGAAGTCTGCCAGCAGTGTTGGCACGTTTTTGAAATCATAAGCCACTTCCAGCACACCCAAATGCTTATGGTCGCCTTTGCCACGTTCGTTGTCGTAACCGATGACACGTTTACCTGCCACGATATAAACCAGACGGTATTTGTACGGGTGTTCGGAGGGTGGTACAGGTGTTGGAACTTCCTATACCACGCCTTCGATCATGCCGTCACCGTAGGCATGGCGGAATTTGTGAAGCAACTTTGCTTTCGATTCTGGCATGATGCGTCATTCTTGTGGAGTTTGTAAAGCCATATAGGGTATATGAAACATCATGCCACTTCTACCCTCATCAATTCCTTATCTTGCACGTAAGCATTCACTTTCACAAACTGGTTGCTCATCACTTTTTGTTTGATGGCAGGGGCAAGCGTGTTCAGCAGTTCTTCACCTTTTGGTTTGAGTGCGTTGACCGTTTTACCGCTTTTCTCAACCGTAAGTGTGCCGTTAGCGCGGTTAAACTTGATCCGTGCGCCAGCCCAGAGTTCGGGTTCGGACTCGGCAATAATCGCGGCTTTTCCATTATTCTGTGGAGTGTTCAGAGTGATGGATACATGACTTTTACGTTTAAGTGTCCGCCGATCTTGCACATAAGAAGAAAGAACAAGCGCACTTTGTTTGGCTTGTACAAACTCATTATTACCTCCCATGCCCATCACCATGTGTTTTAATTCGCCAGCAAACTGGTCACGACAAGTTGGGTCTGCCATTGCAATTAATGCTTCAATAGGTGTGGAGGTGCGCCAATCTTTGCCAAGTTTTTCAGTCATGTATTGCTTAAAAGCCGCAATATATCCATCCGGTTCGGCATGAGATGTTTGTGCGGGGTCATTGCACACCAATTGGGAGTTTTGCCAATCCAGCTTGATACTGATTTGCCCATAACCAAAGGATTTCGCCATACCAAGATTGTGCCGCTTATTTTCTAGCTGCACCGCCCATAACAGCGCACCAAGCTCTTGTGGCTTCAGGTTGTGAAAGACTAAGCGACCTTTGAACGTTGAACCTTCCGCCAGCGTGTGTAGGCGTGTCTGCACCTTGGTGGTTTGTTTATCCCCTAATGGTTGAGTGCGCACTTCATCAGGGAGACGCACAGGATAACGTTTCCATCCCCTTAATTCTGGGGCAGGGTTTCCATCACTATAGATATATGTTGCATACTGCCTGCTTTTTCCATTAGCTAGTTCGTTGCCGGACTTATTGACTAGTTGATAAACATAGTTTGGAAAATAACTCGGTTTTGCACCATTGAGAATGGTTTCTCTGGGATTGTTATCGACATTCGCTTTCCCCTGCAAAAACGCCGGTTCAAAGTAAACCCGCCCTTTCAAAGCATCTTCTGGCTTCTCGCCGACTCGCCCAAACAACAGTTCAGTAAAATCAGGTTTGGCATTATCTACATGGTCTTTGTGCGTGTGTTGCAGCATATCATGTGTTGAAAAGTCACCCGCTAGCTTCGGCATGTATGCCAAACCAACTTGTACTCTATCCTTATTCTGGATATAGAAAACGGGTACTTGCTGTCTTTTTAAAAAACGCTCACGCCAAAAACCTTTCCAAGGTGAATCAGGCTTGCCGTCCTCATCACCGTGAATAAACAGAAAATCCCGCCAAGCCTGATTATCCAGTATAAAAGCATCCTGCTCACGGGGAGAGTGGAACATGAAGTCTTTATATTTACCCTTTGTGTTTGACTTGTCGTCCGTAGCGTCAGAAATTTGTCCTGTCAGCACGGGAAAACCTGTTAAGTCACCGCTGCCAATCTGAGTCACCAATTTGTGGTCTGTTTGGAATGGAATAGCCCATGAATCACGAATACCATGCTTTTCGCATAACTGACTCCATGTGCGGTACTTTTCTCTAACAGCCTTACGTTGTTTTACAAAAATGGGGCTTTTTTCTTTCCACCAAGACTCAAGATCACGGTGGCTCAGTCGCACCATGCTACAGGGCGTGATGGATGGTTTACCCCGTGCATCAAGGCATAAAAAACCGTAGCTCACATTATTGCGAACCCGCTCCGTATAAGATGCAGAGACATACCTCCCAGAAATATCCCGCAAGCCAAAACGCTTATCATCAATGCGGTTCATGCGTGAGAAAGTGGCAATCTCCAGCACGTTGCGGATTGTTCCACGCAAGCTAGAACCGGGAATAGCATAACGCTTGTCAGGCGTTTGGAAAAAACGTACTTGTCCAGACTCACGTTCTGTCCCTTGCTTTTGCTCTCCTCCCACCATAATCGGTGCTAAGGCTTCAATCGTCAGTTTCAACTCCCCACTCACCCCATCCCGAAACGGCAAGTCGTGCGAAACCTTGTCGCCCCATTCAGGAATGACTACCGTATCGGAAAGCGGCACAAAGTTGTAAGGTGCATTAATTTGATTCATTACGCTTTCCCTCCAAAACCCACAAAACAAGCAAATACCGGATTCACGCCTAAATCTCCCAATGCCCAAAACCGCAGATAATCCAAGGTCGTTTTGCCGTCTTTATCAAACGAAGCAAAATGCTGCACACGATCAGCAAGGTAATCGCCGCCTTCACGGTAAGAATACTGGGTCACAATCCACTGCCCGTTGCTATCGTAACGCACGTGCAATGCAGTGTTATTTGCATCCACCATTTCCGCATTCAGCAATACGCCATAGTCAGATTTGAGTTCCAAGGGTTGATTCATGAAATGCTGATTACCCGACTGATAGCTTAACCAGCCAGACACAGGGTTAAAGCCATCGAGCTTGGCATAGATCGCATCCACTGAGGCTAATCGTTCAGTTTTTACATCCAATTGATAGGTTTGTTTCTCTAATGTTGGCAGCTTTGCCTCTGGCATAGCGCGGCGTAATCCTTCGTATTGTTGGAGAATCGTTTGCATATCCATTAGGCTTGCCCCCCTATCCATTTACCACCATCTGACCACGTAATCGTGCCTATGAAAAAACCGTGTCCTTTGGAAACACCCGCCCCCAACGCCAAACGCCCTTGGCACAAATCGTTTAATGCCTGTTGCAACGCTTGTTTCGCTACGTCGGAAATCGCACTATCCTTTTTAACACTCAATTGCAGGTTAACATCCTTGCCCCATACCATTTCCTCGGAAAACAGCATGTGATCACGCACACTGCCAGAGAAGCGGTCAATCGAGTTGTGCATGATGATTTGCAGATCAGCGGTAGAAAACGTTTGGTAGGCATCATCAATCAATACCCGCCCAACTTGTCCCTTGTCTTTAGCGTCACGCTCTTCGTTATTCGCCATGCCAAACAACTGCATCACTTCCGCACAATCTTCTGACTTGTCATAGGTTTTTAGTGCATTCTCATCCATATCATCTGCCCAGCGTGGTGTTGCACTGAGTCGGTTGGCATGGAAGGCAACCCGATGCGCTAATGCCCCTTTAACTGAAGAACCGGGGATTAACAATTGTTCAGTGGCGGGTGCGGCTCGCTGTTGCTGGTTCCAACTAATGCGCTGCTCCAGCTTTGGCAATAAATCAGCGGTTTTGCCATTGTTATCGGCTAAATTGGGTTTTTCACCCTGCCCAATCCGCCAATAGCTGTTAGGTTTTAAGGTAATGGTTGCTGTCACGACTTTTGCCGTATCGCTCCACTTAGGCAATGTGCGCAGTTTGAAACCTGTCCGGTCATTGAGGTCACGCTTGATGGCATTGAATGCCTTACGCCCTGATTCTTGGGAAAGGTCAGCAACCAGTTCATGCACATTAATGACCGATAGCTTGCCCAAACCCGCACGGGTGGAACCACCCAAACGGAATAACGGGTGTTGTAACAGCTCCAACACGCGCTCCCAATGCGCATCATTCGCTTCATCGCTCCACAAGGAAAACTCAACCGTAAAACGATAACCCGCAGGCAATACCGCCCGATCAAACTTACCTGTATTAGCACTTGCACCTTTGTGGTTTAGGCGCACCCGATCACGGTTCACGGGAGCATCCGCCAGCTTCAAAGCAACGCCAAGAATCGTGTCTTGTGTTTGCGCAAAGTGTAAACCTTGAACCGCCTTGCCGTTGCTGTCTTGAATACAGCCCCATGACACGTTCAGGCGTGAAGGTTGGCTGTCTTCGCTTTTTTTCCGATCCTGATAGCCGAATATTTGGTTTGCACTGAATTCGCCGTATTCATCCTGATACAAATGGCGGAGTACGCCCGTCAAACTTGACCCCGGAATCGTTGGCAAGCCATTCGCATCCACGACCAAACTGGTGTCGAATACGCCATTGGCTTTACCCGTTGCAATCGACAACGGTGTGGCAGTTTCCAAGGTCACGCGGGCAATGTGAAAAATCGCTGGTTGTAGTTTCATGCGCGACCTCCTTTGTTATCTTTCAGTACCGACATGATTTCGCGCACCAAGTGCTGAATAAATTGCGGGTTGGCTTGTTGCTGATAATGTTCTCTAAACCATTGGTAGAAACTCACGAGCTGTTCACCTTGCCAGAACTCATCTTTCCAGCCTTCGCCTCCGCGTTTGAAAGAACCATCGGTTGCATTCATGAATGTTTCCAATTCCCTCTGGCTTTTTGCAGCCGCCAACACTGCACCCCATTGGCTGTGTGAAGGGCCGATATGATCTTTAGCACCCAAGCCTTTCAAGTCACGCGCACTTTGCAGCAATGCAGCATAACCACGCGCAATTTGTTTAGCCTCCCGTGCAAAGTGTTGCTTGCTGCCTTGGTCGGTCTGTTGCTTTCTAAGCCATGTAATCAGTTCGGGTTCTTTAGCGGGTTTGGGTAGCGTTCTGGTTTCACC
>CAYQTB010000149.1:0-4809 GCA_964420315.1 uncultured Thiothrix sp.
GGCTGTCTCCTAACACTTTGCTGGGTTTTTAGGGGGGAAGTCATCACTGTTGAGCGATAAAGGAAAAAGGTCAATTAGTCCTGGCAGCGCGAAATCCAACATCGAAGTCTCGGTTGACTGGCGAGCTGTCGCCGCGGGCCGCGGAACGCAACCACTGAGGAGTGTAGCTCCACGACCCGCCGCGCAACACACGCGACGCAGCCGCGTCGCAACCCTGACGGGCACTGCCATCGACAGGTGCATCCTTGTAATCACCTTTGTAGCAGTCTTCCACCCATTCCCAAGCATTGCCGTGTACGTCATACAAGCCAATCGGGTTGGGTTTGAAGCTGCCCACCTTGAGTGGGGCTTGTTCCGTGCAATCGCCGAATTGTGCGCCATTGGGGGCTTGTGTATCACATATGGGCGGCTGATCTCCCCAACTGTAGGTGGTTTTTGTTCCGCCACGGGCAGCGTATTCCCATTCGGCTTCGGTCGGTAGCCGCCATACCTGTTTAGTCTGTTCACTCAACCACTGGAGGTAGGCTTGTGCATCATCCCAGCTTACGCAGGTCACGGGGCTGTCCTCGTTTTGGGTGTAGCCAGTTTGCTGCCATGAGTTGCCTTTCACATCACCCCACTTGCCACTGGCATCATACGAAACGCACGAACCGTCTTTTTCCGCAGTGGTTTGGTACTGGGTGGCTTCGGCAAAAGCCTTGAACTGCCCGACCGTGACTTCATACGCGCCCATTTCAAACGCGGGGACGGTGACAGTGCGGACGGGCTTTGTAGGAGCTTGCCCTGCAAGCGATTCCCCTGCTTCCTTTCCAGAGAAAGAATCGCTTGCAGGGCAAGCTCCTACAGAGGGAAGGGGTGCGGTTGCTGAGGGGGGTTCTTCTGCCAACAACCGCGCCATCTCATCGCGCCATTGCTGCACATCAACAGCAACACTTTCCCCCTCTGGTGCAGCAAAAAACGTGCGGAATTCATGCTGAAACAACAACCGCTCATCCCGATCATGCACCAACAGGTTGCCCAGCACCCGCTCCAGCCGCTGCAATGTCCAATTGCCATCTGTCGCCAACACCCGGCTAATACGCCGATAGTCACGGATACTGACCACGATACCCGCACGGTTCAGACGCTCAAAAAACAGATAAAGGGGAAAGTGATTGGCAGGCACCGTATCGACCATCATGATTCACACTGACAAATTGACGCTTATCTCCAGACCAGTGACATTTTGGTAGCCTTTCGGCAACAGCTTGCCGCGTTTGGCACGTTCACTGCGGTATTCTTCCAATTCCGCACCCTTGATAGTTTTAAACTGCTTACCCGCACGAACCAGCAACGCCGCATTCGCAGGCAAAATCGCCGCAAACTGCACCGTTTCATCGGCAATCCCCAGCCCGCCTTTTTTCAGACTGATCAACTTATTGCCCTTGCCCTTGGAAAGCTGCGGCACATCTTGCAAGCCTATCAGCAGCACATAACCGGATGATGACACCAGCACCAGCGAGTCGGTGGCAATGTTCGTCACCAACAATGGCGGCAAAATCGCTACGCCATCGCCCACCGTCAAGGTCACTTTGCCCGCTTTCACCCGACTTTGCATCTCGCCAAAGGCACATAAGAAACCGTAACCTTCCGCCGAATGCAGCAAATACTGATCGCTGTCTTTGCCCATCAACGCGTATTGGAACTTCGCACCTGCTGGTGGCGCTAACTTACCCGTCAACGGTTCACCCTGCCCGCGTGCCGATGGCAAGGCATTGGCTGGCAAGGAATACGTGCGCCCGGTGCTATCCAGCAACACCACTTGCTGGCTGGAACGCCCGCGTACTGATGTCAGGAATTCATCGCCCTGCTTATAACTCAATGAAGCCGGGTCAATATCATGCCCTTTTGCCGAACGAATCCAGCCCATTTTCGATAGCACCACCGTCACTGGCTCGGAAGGCGTTAACGCAGTTTCGTCCAACACTTGTGCTGCCGCCCGCTCTTGCAAGGGCGAACGCCGCGCATCCCCGTACAACTTCGCGTCTTCTTTCAGCTCTTTACGAATCAAACGGGTCAATTGGGTATCGGAACTCAGCAATGCCAGCAAGGTTTCCTTTTCCTTTTCCAATTCATCCAATTCGCCGCGAATCTTCATTTCTTCCAAGCGTGCCAATTGGCGCAATTTGGTATCGAGAATGTAATCCGCCTGAATCTCGGTCAAATCGAAGCGGCGCATCAATACCGCTTTCGGCTCGTCTTCGGTGCGGATAATGTGGATCACTTCATCAATATTGAGAAACGCCACCAACAAACCCGCCAATAAATGCAGGCGTTTTTCGACTTTATCCAAGCGCCATTGCAAGCGGCGCGTCACTGTTTGCCGCCGGAAGGTCAGCCATTCGCTCAGAATATGCAGCAAATTTTTGACTTGCGGACGACCATTTAAGCCGATCATGTTCATATTGACACGGTAACTGCGCTCCAAATCGGTGCTGGCGAATAAATGCGACATCAGCATGTCCACGTCCACGCGGTTAGAGCGCGGCACAATCACCAAACGTACCGGCTGTTCGTGGTCGGATTCGTCGCGTAAATCTTCCACCAACGGCAGTTTCTTCGCCTGCATTTGCGCGGCAATTTGCTCCAGAATCTTGCTGCCCGACACCTGATACGGCAAGGCGGTAATAATAATGTCGCCGTCTTCGATTTCGTAACGCGCCCGCATTCTAAACGTACCGTTACCTTTTTCGTAAAGCGCGAGGAACTCCGCCGCTGGGGTGATAATTTCAGCTTCGGTAGGGAAATCCGGCGCGGGAATATGCTGATGCAAATCCTGCAAAGTCGCATTCGGGTGATCCAGCAAATGCAGGCAAGCATTTACCACTTCACGCAAGTTATGCGGCGGAATATCGGTCGCCATCCCCACCGCAATGCCGCTGCCACCATTGAGTAAAATATTCGGCAAACGCGCTGGCAAAATGGTTGGCTCTTCTAACGAACCGTCGAAGTTGGGCTGCCATTGCACCGTACCCTGCCCCAATTCTTGCAGCAATACTTTGGCGTAAGCGGTCAAGCGCGATTCGGTGTAACGCATTGCCGCAAACGATTTCGGGTCATCTTGCGAACCCCAGTTGCCTTGCCCGTCCACCAGCGTGTAGCGGTAGGAAAACGGTTGCGCCATTAACACCATTGCTTCGTAACACGCCGAGTCGCCGTGCGGATGGAATTTACCCAATACGTCACCGACAGTACGCGCTGATTTTTTGTGTTTGGAAGCTGCCGTCAGCCCTAATTCGGACATGGCGTAGACAATGCGGCGTTGCACGGGCTTTAAGCCGTCGCCCAGATGCGGCAATGCGCGATCAAGAATGACGTACATGGAATAGTCGAGGTAGGCTTTCTCGGTGTATTCCTGTAGCGGGAGGGTTTCGATGCCTTCGTAGTTCATGGGTATCCTTTATGCTGGCGGCACTAATGGGGGCAAAGCATAGGTGGGTATACCAAAGGACGCAAGTAACGGATTACGTTGCCCCCTCGCCCCTTGCGAGAGAGAGGGGTGAGGGGTAACGTTGCTTAAACGTTCATGATCTTAATGGTCGGGAACTTAGTACTGTAGTCTTTGGCTTTTTGTGCCAAACGTGACGAGGCTTTACGGGAAATCTCTTTGTAAATTTGCGCGACTTTGCCGTCTGGATCAGCCACCACGGTTGGATTGCCGTTGTCGACTTGTTCGCGGATTTTGATGTCGAGCGGCAGACCACCGAGGTAGTTCACGCCGTATTGTTCTGCCATACGTTGACCGCCGCCTTCGCCGAAGATGTGTTCGACCGTACCGCAGTTGCTGCAAATGTGCATACTCATGTTTTCGACGATACCCAAGATAGGCACTTCAACTTTTTCAAACATTTTCAGACCTTTACGCGCATCCAACAAGGCAATATCTTGTGGGGTGGTGACGATGATTGCACCAGATACAGGAATCTTCTGGGAGAGCGTCAATTGAATGTCGCCGGTACCGGGTGGCAGGTCGATCACTAAATAATCCAAATCGCCCCAGTGGGTATCACCCAGCAATTGTTCCAAGGCTTGCGTGACCATCGGACCGCGCCAGATCATCGGGGTATCTTCTTCGATCAGAAAACCAATCGACATGGCTTTAATGCCGTGGTTTTGCATTGGCTCTAGGCTTTTGCCGTCACTGGATTCGGGTTGACCACTGATGCCTAACATGCGCGGCTGGCTGGGGCCGTAAATATCCGCATCCAGCATACCGACCGTTGCGCCGTCGGCTTTCAGGGCAAGGGCGAGGTTGACAGCGGTGGTGGATTTGCCGACGCCACCTTTGCCGGAAGCGACAGCGATAATGTTTTTAATGCCGTCTTTACGCTTGACGCTTTTTTGGACTGCGTGCGCCGCTACTTGGGTGGTGACGCTTACATCTGTGTTAGTTGCGCCAGCAGCAACTAAGGCGGCTTTGATTTCTGCTGCTAATTCATCCCGATAGCTGCCCGCCGGATAGCCTTGCACTACACTAACGGCTACGTTGCCGCCCTCCACGCGAATGTCTTTTACTTGGTGCAGGGATACGATGTCCTGCTCCAAATAACGGTCTTTGATGCCTTTCAGTAGCGCTTCAACTTGTTCACGGGTCATATCTGCCATTCTGTTCTCCTCAGTAAGCTGGAATATCTAGGCGCAATTCTACACTATCCAAAACCATACCCGAAATAAGCATCCATTCAGGGATGGTATTACTTAGCGATTCAGTCGGAAATGACTCAACAGTCGTAAGTTCTCCCCTCTCCCCCAAGCAGCATGAAATCCCTT
>CAYQTB010000150.1:0-4716 GCA_964420315.1 uncultured Thiothrix sp.
GGGCGAAAATTTTTTCGCCCCTTCCCCCTATTCCCTTCTTTTGTGCATTGCCGTACCGTTTTTGTGTGCATAACAAAACGTTAACCTATAAAATCATGCTTGATTTTATTTGTTTCATCACAGTAGTACCGACGAAGATCCTATGGCAGAAGAACGCATTATTAAAAAATACCCGAATCGCCGCTTATATGACACGAACCAAAGTTGTTATATCACCCTGAGTGACGTGCGCGATTTGGTCTTGGCGGAAACGCCGTTCAAAGTGATCGACCGTCAATCAGGCGATGACATTACCCGCAGTATCCTGCTGCAAATCATTATGGAACAGGAAGCGGGCGGACAACCCCTATTCAGCACCGATATTCTGGCGCAATTTATCCGCAATTACAGTGACGCAACCCGCAAAGGCTTTATGGAATACATGGAGCAAAGTGTTGGGCTGTTTACCCGCCAGCAAGCGGCGATACAAGAACAGATGCACAAAGTACTCGCAGGTACGCCGCTGGATGCTTGGATGAAAGTGGGTGAACAAAATATGGAAACTTGGAAAAAAATGCAGGAAAGCATTTTAGGTAACGTAAAACCGAAGAAATGACCCCCGATTTTAGCCTACCGATTGCCCGTTACCGTTTGCGGTTGCGGGCGCTGACCCCGATTCAATTCCCAGCTTATGCTGGCTCGACGTGGCGCGGTGCGTTTGGTCATGCCTTGCGGCGCGTGGTGTGTATTACCCGTGAGCCGGATTGTCGCCAGTGTTTGCTGTGGCGTTCCTGTGTTTACAGTCAGGTGTTTGAAACGCCTGCGGGGCAAGGGCCATTGCTGGAAAAGATTAATGCCGCCCCTCACCCTTACATTATGCAGCCGTTGGCAACATCGGGGCAGCACTATGCGCCGGGGGAAGTGTTATCGCTGGAATTGAGTTTGCTGGGGGCGGCGATTGGGCATTTGCCGTATTTGCTGCACGCGCTGCAACAAGTGGGAGAACGCGGGATCGGTAAGGGCGATGGGCGTTACGCGCTGGTAGCAGTGGAGCAGGAAGTGACACCGGGCGCGGGGGAATGGGTGCAGATTCAGGCGGCGGGGGGAAGCTTACAGGCGTTAGCGGGGGTTGTGCCGTTGATTCCGCCAATGCCGGAGGGGGTGCAGGTGCGCTTGTTGACCCCGCTGCGCTTGTTACAGGAGGGTACGCCGATACGCACTAGCCGGTTTACGTTTCAGTTATTTATCAATACCCTAATGCGGCGGATTACCTTGTTGCACGCTTATCATGCGGGAGTGGAATTGTCGGCAGACTTTAAGACCTTGAGTCAGAAGGCGGCAGCGGTGACGTTGGGGGATGTGGATTTGCGTTGGTATGAGTGGGCGCGTTATTCCAATCGGCAGCAGCATCATGTGCAAATGGGCGGGCTGGTGGGTAGCTTTACGCTGGAATTGAGCGGGTTGGAAGATTTCTGGCCGTGGTTGTGGCTGGGGCAATGGGTACACGCGGGGAAAGGCGCGGTGATGGGCATGGGCGAGTATGCGCTCGACTGCTATACTGGGGACAAGGCGATTTGACAGGCAGGCGTTATGCATTTTCCGGGGTTGGCGGTGCGGGCAAAAATCCCTGCGTTGCTGAACTTGGCGGAACGTGAGGGATGCATGGTGGCAATGAAGGCGTTTCGCGCTTGGGTGGATGAAAATCCCTATTCAAATACTGCTCTGCTTAAGGCTTGAATGGATTGACGATGCGTAAGCATCCCCGGATTTGTAGGTTGTGTTGCATATCTTCGGAATACAACGTGTCGCAGTCACTGCGTAATGCGGCGGCAACGATCAGACTGTCCCAATACGATAAGCGATAATCCAGCCGTAAACCTGCTGCCATCAATACATCCTCTTTTTCTTGTGACAGCACAGGGTAGCTTGCCATGAAATCGGTTAGAAAGGCTTGAATATAAGCGTGATCTTTCCCTGCTTTGCGCATTAGATTGACACTAATCTCGTTCGCTACTTGGACGCTACTCACAATCCCTTCCTCCTGAGTAATCAAATCCGTTGCGATTTGATACTTCGCTTCATCCGATTTAATCAGTGAGTAAAGCCAAATATTGGTGTCACAGAAAATTTTACCGGGCATAGATGTCGTCCCGCGTCATAGGCGTGAAGTCGGGTAACTGGATAGGGTGTTGCAGGTAAGTATTAACGAATGCCCGCCGAGGCATTTGCTGTTCGCGGCGTAAACGTACCAGTTCTTGCAAGGCAAGATGGATGACTTCGCGCTTGCTACGCGTTTTGGTAAGGCGAATCGCTTCTTTGACGAGTGTTTCATCTAGCACGATATTAGTACGCATGGCGAACTCCGTTTTTGTGTATGGCTATACACATAGTAAAGATTCGGTAGGTTTTGAGCAAGAAACAAAGTGTCATGTTCTATCGCCGATTCAGCCTATAATTACCGCATGACAATCCCCGACCCCACGCAACCACACACTTACCCGCGCCGCATTTTGCTGGCGGTGGCGGCGAATTCCCCGCAAATTGTCACCGAAACGGTTTACGCCCTTACCCAACACACCCGCCCCGCCTGTATGCCCACCGAAGTACACATTATCACTACCCGCCAAGGTGAGCCGTTTGTGCGCTTGCGGGAGGGTTTGCCGCAAGCGTTATTAGCAGGCAGCAGCAGCTTTAGTGCCACCATTGCCGCTGCACAACGCCGCTTTGACCCCGCTTACGTCCGGCTCGATTGGCAACGCGCCACCCTCACTTGTAACCACATCCCCGTGCCGATGTCGCCGATACAACTCGCGTTTTATGCGTGGATGTTGCAACGCCGCGCCAACGACCTGCCGCCCATCCACTGGACTAGCGTCGAAACCCCTGATCTCGCCACGCAATTTCTCGCCGTTTACGCACGGCTGCACGGGCAAACAGGCAACTACGAACAAGTCGCGGCAGCGTTGCGCGAGGGCATCACCAACTTGTTTGCCATACGATTTCTCCTGTGTTGGCAGTTTGGGTAGATACCGTCATTCTTTATCAATTAAGCACGCAAGGCTTTTGCCAGCATATCCTTAGAAATTTCAACCACAAATTCGTCATCAGCAATACGACCTTGCAGTTGGCTGACGGTAGCAGCATCCAGTTTCTTGCCAATGATGACATACGAATTATTGTCGGATTCAAACACTGCCGGACAACCGCAACTACAGGAGCCGCAACGCATTTCAACAGGTGTAATTTCAGTCAGTTTCATCATGAAGTGTCTCTTTACAAGTTTACGGAAAAATTACTTGGCGCACCACAGGCGCAGGTTTTAATAGCCAAAATTGGCGAATCAGGCTTGGCTTGAGGAAAAGTTTCAATTGGATAGCACCCTACAGCCACCAGAGAGGAAACAACACTTTGGCAACCATAGCAGCAGACCATGTGCCGGTGTTCCCCTATTTGCACGTAAATACCAGAAGGTTTTGCTAGCAGCGTACCACAGTGGTAACACTGAACAGATTGCAGCTTACCCATTTATCCCCTTACTTTTTATAAAAAAACATATTAGAAGGTAATAGTGTCCTGTGCAACTTTTTTCACACAAACTTGGAATCTCCTAGTCAATCGCCGCCACTGACGCAGCAGCCCACTAACCACAACATTTCACCGATTTCTACCGTAGCTCCAGCAGTATCCCCGGTACAACCTTGTAAGCGTTGCAGCATCAATCGCCGCAATAGCCAAAACCCCAGCAATACAGCGATTAAACCACTACCGGAAACCGCGAAACCGAGCAGCAAACCGCCAGTAACTATCCAGATAGCTGCGGTGCGAGGTAAATGCGCAGTAACAGCACTCGCTAAACCTTCCGCCCGCACATATGGCGTGGTTAAAAACAGCAGCAAGATCAATATCCGCCCGATAATGGGAGCGATTAGAATCAGCCACCAAGCAGCATTTTCCAGCACTGCCACTAATGCTGCGAATTTCAGCAATAACACCCCGACCAAGGTAATGACACCCGCAGCACCTACCAACGGATCTTTGAGGATGCGTTGCGTTTTTGCGGGATCACCAAACCCGCCCAGCCAAGCATCGGCACTATCCGCCAGCCCGTCTAGGTGCAAACCACCCGTTACCATTGCCCAGATGACGGTGAGTATGGCTGCGAGTAACAACGGCGGGGCGTGCGGCAATAGTAGCAACGGTATGCATAAGATTACGCCGATAACCGCGCCTACTGCGGGGTAAAACAGCACGGCACGGGCGAAGTCAGGTGGTTCTAGCTGCCCCAAGTTTGGGACGGGGATGCGGGTGAGGAAGGAGATGGCGAGGAAAAAGTGTTTTAGCATGGTTTACTTCACAATTTCCCCGCCACTGCCGCTTCGGCAAACGTCGCCATCCCAGCGTGCAACGCACACGCCATGCGCAATAACGGCACTGCCACTGCCGCACCACTGCCTTCCCCAAGGCGCATTCCCAAGTCCAGCAATGGGCGTAATTGCAATGCGTCAAGCGCGAAAGCGTGCCCCGGTTCGGCGGAGGTGTGCGACAAAAACAACCACGGATGCACCGACGGCTGAATCCGTACCGCCAGCAATGCCGCCGCAGTGCTGATAAAGCCGTCCACCAACAGCGGAATCCCCAGTTGCGCCGCCCGTAAATACGCACCGGTCAGTGCTGCAATTTCAAACCCTATACGCATCAACTTTAGATCAAGAAAGCGGTTTCCTCTTCAGGTAAGCT
>CAYQTB010000151.1:0-4708 GCA_964420315.1 uncultured Thiothrix sp.
TGTTGCGGTAGCGTATCCAGCCCAGTTTGGGCAGAAAAATCCGGTTATTGGTTTGATCGAGCTTGATTTGTTTCGGGTCGGGGTAACGGAAGCTGTCACCGCTGCCTTTGCGCTTGAAACGCGGGAAGTCGGTACGTTTGGCAAAGAAGTTTTGGTAAGCCTTTTCGAGGGCTTTGAGCGCGTGTTGCAAGGGGTGGACGGGGGCATCTTTTAGCCAAGGCGTTTCATCACCATTGCGCCATGCGGTCAGGTGTTTTGCCATTGCCACGTAACCGATGAACTTTTCACCCGCTTCATGGTTGGCTTGCTGCAATGCTAACGCCTTGTTGTAAACGAAACGGCATGACCCCGCGAAACGGCGGAGTTGACGTTGGGTTTCACCGTCGGGCATGATTTCGTATTGGAAGGCTTGTAATCGTTGCATAAGCCTATTATAGATTAAAAGTGGCAGATACCCCACTAAGTGGCACTCCGAACATAGGGAGGCTTTGCCTCCCGCGCTATCCTCCCCGTCCTGAAGGGCGAGGTTTGCCGCGCAACCTGATCAATCAACAGGAGTACCCAACCATGTCCCAAGCCCTCATCATCAGCAGCGTCGCCCCGCAACGGCAAGCGTTACGAGGTGAAATGGAACAGCTACAGCAAGGATGCCTACGTCGCTTGGGCAGGCTGGAGCGCCATCGGCAATGCCGCCAGTGCCGTGGCGTGGCTGGCGGCGAATACCTGACAGGCTGCCTTCGGCTACGCTCAGGCAACGGATAGTGCGTAGGGTGGAATGAGCCTGCGAATTCCACCGTCTTTTGGGGATGGAGGGTTCGTGCCTCAACCCACCCTACGTGCTGATATTACGTGAATCCCGGCTCAAGATAGCCCCCATCAGTGTTGCTCTGCTTTACAACACAATGCACTGTTGCTATCCTAAGCAACATGAAAGCCAAATCACTTCTCAAAGAACGCCGTATCCTGTCAGAAACCAGTTTTCTGGACTTGGTGGTTTGGCAACTGCCTCAGTCGGCAGCAGGCAGTACCCACTTATTCAAATACCGCCTAGCGTTTGTGGTAGAGGGTGTTTGCATCATCCGTTATGACAATGAAGCAGGCAAAGGCAACCACAAACATCTGGGCGAACGTGAAGTGCCGTACCCGTTCAATGGACTCAGACAGTTGGTCGATGATTTTCTGGCAGACGTAGCACACTGGAGGCAAACACATGAACACCGTCACGATTGAAGTAGCATCACTGGACAAAACCCGTGAACGCCTACTGGCTGCTTTTGAGGGACAAGAACAGGGCAATTTTATCACCTTCCCCACCCCTGAAGCCCTATGGAAAACCTTCACCCCCAAACGCTGGGACGTGATCCGCACGATGGCGGGTGCTGGGGCAATCGTGCTACGCGAATTGGCACGCCGTTTGGGGCGTGATGTCCGAGCTGTCCATGCCGACACCCACGCCCTGCTTGCCTGCGGCATCTTGAACAAAACCGCTGATGGCAAAATCGAATTTCCCTATGATGCTGTTCGTGTTGATTTCACGATGACAAAAGCAGCATAAGCCGGATGTTGTTCCAGATTTTGCTTTTGTCTGAGCTGGGATTGGCAGGATATGATCTACCCCACGAATAGTGGACAGTCATAAACACGCCAAAACGGTGAGTGACCGAGAAGCGGCTTTGGCAGCCGAAAACGTTCGCCTAAAACGTCAACTCGCCCAGCGGGCGGAGGAGTTGTCGATCTTAAAATTGACTATTGACGGGATGTGCGCGTGTTTTAGTGTCTCACGCAGTGGCTACTATGCGTGGTTGCAGCGCAAACCCAGCCAACGCGCCGAACAAAGCCAAGCCTTGGATAACGAGAATCTTCGGTGCACGAGCCAGAACGGAGGGCGTATATTGCCCAGTCTGACTAATTCCTTCGCAATCGCAGTGCCAAAGCGACTCTAAGCCAGTCATCAAAAATCGTTACACAGTTCACTCCTGATTCTATTTAATCACTTAATACCGCCAAAATGCAGGCAACAACAACGCAAATACCGTTAAGTATTCCAGCCGCCCGATAATCATGGCAGCGGAAAGTATCCAGATCCCCGCATCGCTGACAGGTTGAAAGTTGCTACTGACGACGCCAAACCCCGGCCCCAGCACGTTGAGGCAGGCAGCAACGGCGGTAAACGCTGACCATGCATCCAAGCCCGTCATCATCAGCAGCAAGGTGAATACCACGCTACTGATTGCCGCCAAAAACATAAAAGCCATGATCGCATTGAGTACCGTATGACTCACTACTTCGCCATTGTAATGGATTGGTCGTATCGCATGGGGGTGAAGCGCCCGTAGTAACAGGTGACGAAACAACTTGAATACCACAATGTTGCGGATAAACTTATTGCCTCCCGCTGTTGACCCTGCGCAGCCCCCCAGATAAGCCACAGCCACCAAAAATAAATCGGTTCCCGGTGGCCAGTTTGTCAAATCAGCCGCCGTAAATCCCGTGCTGGTGATGAAAGTGATAATCTCAAAAAACGCAAAGCCTAAGGCATCACCGATACCATAACGCCCTTGTACCCATAGCCATGTGGCAAGTCCGAGTGATAACACGGTAACGACGAGCAGGAATACTCGCGCTTCTTCATTGCGCCAATACACACCGGGTTTGCCGGAGTACAAAAAGCTGAAATGTAGCGCAAAATTGAGCGCTCCCAACAGCATAAACACATTGCTAATTGCCAGCAGCCAATGGCTTTCGTAAAACCACATACCACTATCATGCGTCGAAAATCCCCCGGTTGAAACCGTGGAAAAGCTGTGCGCTAGTGCATCGTAAAACGTCATGCCGCCTAGGTAATACGCCAGCACACACGAAACCGTGATCAGCACGTACACTAGCCATAAATAATGCGAGGTGTGCGCAATACGCGGGGTAAGCTTGTCATCTTTGACCGGCCCTGGCGTTTCCGCGCGTAACAACCGCATCCCGCCCACGTTGAGCATTGGCAGCACCGCTACCACGAAAATCACCACACCCAATCCGCCCATCCACTGCAAAAATTGGCGGTAGAGCAGGAAACTAGGGGGCATACCATCCAGCCCTATCAGGATGCTTGCTCCCGTGGTAGTCAGGGCGCTGATGGATTCAAACACGGCATCGGTAAAACTGACCTGAGCAATCAGCATAATAGGCAGCCCACCCAATATGCCCGTGACAACCCATGTCAGGGTAGCAAACAATAAAGCATCGCGGTACGACACTGTTTGCAGGTGGCGCTTCCTTACCATCAAGAGCATCGCCAGTGCTGCCAGAATCATCGGTAACGCGGATTCCTCAAAGAGCAGCATCAAATCATCGTCAAACACCCAACGGGATAACAGCCCAAAGCACAATTGCACCACACCCATCCACAACACCGGCACGGACAGCAGCAGCAGGGTATTCGCCAGATTTAACATACAGGCAAGGGGATAAACCGGTAGCCAATGCCCGGCTCAGTTAAAATATAAGTTGGGTCATCGGCATCATCCTGAAACTTTTTTCGCAACTGGCTGACAAAAATGCGTAGGTAATGGGTGTCTTCCACATGGCTTTTGCCCCAGATGCTGGTAAGCAATTGGGTTTTATGCCACACCTGATGGTTGGGGATATTAATTTCCAAATTGTTGAAAACCAGCCGTGCCGGGGTGTTTTCCTCGCTGCTGCTCTCTTTTAAATCGCGCAACAACACCCGTACCCGCGCAATCAGTTCGCGAATCCCAAACGGTTTGCTCAAATAATCGTTCGCGCCGCCTTCTAACAATTTGACCTTTTCCTCTTCGGCATCGCGGGCGGTGAGTACCAATACCGGCAAATTGCTCCAGGAACGCAAGGTTTGCAATACCTTGAAACCGTCTGCATCCGGCAAGCCCAAATCGAGAATCACCAGATCAGGGCTTTCCAGCGCAATCATCTCGATACCTTGGCGAGCCGTGCTGGCTTCCAGATACGCAAACCCCTCTGCTTGCAAGGAAATGCGCATGAAACGCCGGATTTGCACTTCATCATCAGTGAGCAAAATACGCTGTTGCATTAGATGTGTTCCTCTTGACTTCGGGCAGGGGTGGCAGTAAGTACGTCCAATCGCACTCTGGGATTGTCCGCCCGTTTCAGTACATGTTGCACAATCGGCATGAGCGGTTGAATGCTGGTGGTGAAATTCATCGCGCCATGTTGAATCTTGGTGGCTTGCAGCACGTTTTCGATGTAATGGTGCAACCGGTAGCTTTCTTCCAATGCTCCGCTGATTAATTCATCCTGCTCTGCGGCGGGCAACCGCTCGCGGTAGGCTTGCAAGGTACTCAATGTGCCGATAATACTGGCGAGTGGAGTGCGCAGATCGTGGGAAACCGATAGCAGAATGCTGGAACGTAAGCGGGTATGTTGCAATTCCGCTTGTTGCCGCCGGTACAACATTGCCAGTTGGCTGGTCAGCAACGCAATCACCAGAAATACCAGCATACTCACCGTGTCTTCCACCTCGTGCATGTGCAAAGTGTAACGCGGTTCGGTGAAAAAGTAATTAAACGCTACTGCGCCAAACACCCCAGCGAGGATAGCAGAGGCACGTTGCCCAATGAACGCCACCACGCCCACACCCAGTTGCAGAATCAGCAAAACGCCCAAGGGTGGCAAAAACCAGTTTCCCAATAACAGGGAAACCAGTAACGCGAATAGCATG
>CAYQTB010000152.1:0-4665 GCA_964420315.1 uncultured Thiothrix sp.
GGAAACGGGCTTAGCCTCCTTTTGTCAAGAGCGTTTTAATGCGATTGCCCTATCACAACCAACCCTAGAAATACCCTCTCCTCACACAACCTGCTAGACTGCCTCGTAACCCAAAAATATCACGCCATTACCGCTGTTTGAGGATTTGAGGAGGTCGCGTTCCATGAAATACATTCTACACATCACGCTGGCATTGCTGGCAGGTTCGGTTCATGCCGCCACACCCGCTGGCACACCCGCCCAACTCGAAGCCGGTTTGGTCAACCCCGGCGCAATCGACAAACCCGCTTGGTTCAAAGAATCCTTTCTCGATCTGCGCGATGACATCAAAGACGCCACTGCCGCCAATAAACGCACCGTGCTGTATTTCTACCAAGACGGCTGCCCGTATTGTACCAAACTGATTCAAGAAAATTTCAGCAAGGAAGACATCACCGCCAAGACCCAGAAAAACTTCGACGTCATCGCCATTAACATGTGGGGCGACCGCACTGTCACCGATATGGAGGGCAAAGAAACCACCGAAAAAGCCTTCGCCGCTGAATTGAAAGTACAATACACCCCCACCATGCTATTCCTCGACGAAGCCGGTAAAGTGGTGCTGCGCGTCAACGGCTATTACGCCCCCGACAAATTTGAATTGGCACTGGATTTTGTCGCCGGAAAGCACGACAAAGAAGGCAGCTTCAAAGATTATTACAGCAAGCTCAAAGCTGACGGCAAAGTCGCTGCCACGACTGATAAAACCTACACCCTGCCCGCCGCCTTGCCCACACCGTTACGCCTGCAAGACGCTCGCAAAGACAGCAAACGCCCGTTGATGGTAGTATTCGCGCAAAGCGAATGCGATGCCTGCGACGAACTTTACAATGACATTTTCAAACGCAAAGAACTGGCGTATTCCCTCAGTAATCTCGATCTCGCCCAAGCCAATCCAGATGATACCGCCAAAATCCAGACACCTGACGGCAAAGAAATGACGGTGGCAGACTGGGCAAAAACGCTGGAAATCAAATACAGCCCTAGCCTGCTATTCTTTGATGCTGACGGCAAAGAAGTCTTTCGCACTGAAGCCTACTTCAAAGCGTTCCACCTGCACGGCGCAATGGATTACGTCACTTCTGGCGCGTATGGCTGGATGCCCGAATTCCAGCGCTACTTGCAACACCGCCGTGAAGCACTGGCTGCCCACGGCTTCCCGGCGGATTTGATGGAGTGAAGAAGTTTTTACTGCAATGACTTACTCAAATGTCCCGCAAACGTTTCTGCGGGCATAAACCCAACCACGCGGAACTGGCGTAACTCCTCGCCATCCTTGTTAAAAAACAGGATGGCGGGTGGTCCCGGAATTTTAAAATGCTTGAGTAACGCTTTGGTTTCCGCGTTCGTTTCGGTCACATCAGCTTTCAGCAAAATCGCATTGCGCAATAACGCCTGCACTGCCGGATCAGAAAATGTGTACTTTTCCATTTCCTTGCAGGTCACACACCAATCAGCGTAGAAATCCACCATTACCGGCTGACCTTTGCCATCTTTCACTGCCTGCTCCAAGTCAGCCAAGGTTTTGACCGTGTTGAACTGCAAACTCGCACTAGCACCGCCAGCCGTGCCTTGCCCCATGCTCAAACCGCGTAAGGGTTGGAGCACATCACCTTTCCCGGTGGCACTGCCGACCAGCAGCAAACCGCCGTAGATCAGCAGCAAAATGCCCCAACCTTTCCAAAACTTGCACCAGCCGCTGGCATTTTCCGGCAAGCCACTCAGCGCACCCATGAATATCGCCGAAATGATAAACAACGCTGCCCACAATAACAGAATCACGGATTCGGGCAAAATACGCTCCAGCATCCAAATCGCCACTGCCAGCATCATCACCCCAAACACGGCTTTGATCGCCTCCATCCACATCCCGGCACGCGGCAACCATTTTCCGGCGGATGTCCCCACCAGCAATAACGGAATCCCCATGCCAATACTCAAGGCAAACAACGCCATGCCCCCCAAGACCGCATCACCCGTTTGCCCGATATAAATCAGCGCCCCCGCCAGCGGTGCGGCGACACACGGCCCGACAATCAACGCCGACAATGCGCCCATAATGGCAACGCCAGCTAAACTACCGCCTTCTTGCTTATTACTGAGATTATTCAGGCGGCTTTGGATACCGGAAGGCATTTGCAATTCGTAAAACCCGAACATCGACAAAGCCAGCAGCACAAAAATAAGGCTGAATGTACCCAACACCCACGGATTTTGGAACATCGCTTGCAAGTTTTCCCCAAACAAGCCCGCCAACACACCCGCAACCGTGTAAGTCAACGCCATCGCTAACACATAAACCAAAGACAAAATAAACGCCTTGCGCCCAGTCATGTTTTTTTGCCCAACAATAATGCCCGACAAAATCGGAATCATCGGAAACACGCACGGGGTAAATGCCAGTAACAACCCAAACCCTAAAAAGCCCAACAAAGTCAGCAGTGCATTGCCGCTGGCAAGGGTTTGCGCAATCTCATCTTGCTCAGACAAGGTTGCATCGCCAGCATCAGAAACTGTAGCGGTAGTGCTATCGGCTGCTTTTGCCACTGGTACTGGTGGAGCCGTTTCTGCCCATGCCACGGTCGGTTGCTCACCGGCAGCGGGGGCAGGCAGTGTCACTTTGAAGGCTTTGAGTTCTGGTGGGTAACACAACACATTTTCCGCACAACCTTGCCAGCCGAGTTCCAGCACAAAATTGCCAGCCTTACCGGCTTCGGTGCGTTTCACCGGCAAGCGAATAGCAGCAATATCATGTATGGCTTCAATTTTGCCGAAGAACTCGTCTTGTTTAACTTCACCACTCGGCAACTCAGGTTCGCCCACCGTCACGCCTTGCGGATCAAATACTTTGACTAGAAATTTATCTCTGTAGAGGTAATGGTCAGGGGCAACCACCCATTGAATGGTTAACTTATCACCCTCCAAGGTAGGCTGCCCTAGTGCAAATGCTTGCTCGGAGGTTAGGCTTTCATCCCCGAAATCAAAGCTGGTATCGGCAGCCATTACCGGTGGTAGTGTGAGCAACAAAGCACAAAAAATCACTAGACAATAATTCAGATAACGCGACAATGCCGCTGGAATACCCATTTGCTGTTTCCTCCTCATCAACTATTAGCATAATGATTGCAGTGTAATGGAGTTAGGGGCAAATTGTCAGAACACCGAAAAATTGACGTACATCATTCCCGTCACACCCAATCCATAACATGATGGAGCTTCACCACACCACAGGAGAACCCCATGAAGCCTTACCAACATATTTTAGTGTCCGTCGATTTTACCAAAATCAGCCATGCCATCGTGGCGCGCGCCCACGAGCTGGCAAATTTTTACCAAGCTAAGCTTACCCTGCTGAATGTGCTCGAAGATGCCTCACTCGGCAATGTGACTTTCGGCGGTGCCAACAAACTCGAAATGCCCTCTGCCATTAAACAAAACCAAATCAATCTGGCAACCGAAAAACTGCGCAAATTAGCCGATAACTTAGGGTCAGGTGCAAACATTGCCTTAGAAGTGACCTATACCAGCGGCAAACCCAGTGAAGCCATTATCCAATTCGTCAAACAAAACGGCACTGATCTGGTGGTGGTCGGTAACAGCGGCAAAATAAGCGTGCTGGGGTTCATGGGTTCCACTGCTGAAGCTACCCTCAAGGGTGTTCCGTGTGATGTAATGGCAGTCCGAATAATGGATTGAGCCTCACCCATGAAAGTTTCTCAAGTGTTGCAGTCAAGCGCCTTGATGGTGTTACTGCTATCCACTCATCCAACCCATGCCGATGAGTGGACAGGCAAAGACAAGTCATTGCATTTTGGCGTCTCTGCCGCGTTGGGGGTTGCCGCCTATTCGCAAACGCATGATCGTACTCAAGCGTTTGCTTGGGCAATCGCCCCTGGTGTTCTCAAGGAGGTTATTGACAGCCAAAAGGAAGGCAACCATTTCAGCGCTAAAGATTTAGCATGGGATGCGTTAGGTGCGTTTGTCGGGGTGCAAGCAGGGCATTGGATGATTGGTGACAATAAAGTTTCTTGGGTAACGGATTTTTAAACAACCGATCGCGACCTCGCCATTGGCGGCGTTGCGGTGGTATTGGGTTCGGGTTTACTGCTATTGCCGCTGGCGTGGTTATTACGCATCAACCTGAAAACGTTTTTGCCACCGATGATGTTTAATAACTCCGGCAATATGGGTATCCCACTAATCCTGTTTGCGTTTGGGGAGTCAGCGCTGCAAGCCGCCGTGGTGCTGTTTATTATTGAAATGGTACTGCATTTCACGATCAGGTTTTACATTTTAAACCATCGCACGACGCGTTACGCCTTGTTGCTGGTATTTGCAGCGCTGCCCCCTGCCGTATTGAATGTTTTGGTTGCGGAACAATACCAACAAGAACCTGATCGGGTCGCCTCGATTGTATTACTGGGTAATCTGGCAAGTCTGGTTATTATGCCTGTGGTATTGTGGTTCGCACTACCGCATTAATCCTATGGCAACTTTCGTGCTTGAATGCCATCTAAATTAGCCATAGCATACTTAACAAGGAGGACTACCTATGTTAAGAGCTATTTTAATCGCCATGCTCATGTCATTGAGCGTTTCCGTGAGTGCTGTATTTGCCACCGACAA
>CAYQTB010000153.1:0-4664 GCA_964420315.1 uncultured Thiothrix sp.
TGCCGCTTAGCTCCCGTAGGAATCCCCTTCCTTTAGGGAGGGGAGGATGTCAAGGAAAGGGGACAGACTAGGTTTTCAGGTGTGTCATACAGCCAGTAGTACCTGCTCATCTACCGCTTCAGGCAACTCGCCCGGCTCATCTACCACCCGAACCATCCCCTAGGCTCCCCACCAACAAACCCACCGCACCCCAGCACTGCCACTGGAAGCGGAAAACAGCGGATTAATAAGCATCAAGTTTAACCCAGCACCTCCCACATCAACCGCTCAAACCCCAACGCTACCACCGCCAGACAGCGCAACCGCTGCGGCTCACGGTATTTTTCCACCAGCACCGCCCGGTATTGCTGCAATTGCTGTGTAGCATCCTGCAACGCCGTCACCACCAGCGGAAGCTGTTGCAGTTCCGCCCGCGACATCGCCCGAACCTGTTCCGCACTCAGCCCCAACTCCTTCAGCCCAAGGTATTTGAACTCCAGCACCATATCCAGCAATGCCGGATACTGGCGCATATTGGGGCGCACAATCAGCGTCAAGTCGGAATAACGCCGCTGCAAAGCCGTTTCCGAATCCATGATGTAATAGGTGTCGTTAAACAGCAGCGTTAGGAAGGCGGTCTTGATGGTGAGTTCATTGCTCCAGCGGTAATCCCGGTTGTTGAACACCGCGAAGTATTTGCTTTCCATGAAATCCACCAGCGGCTGCAAATCTGCCGTCCGATAAAACTGGCTGGCTAGATGCCGCACCGTGTCGGTATCCTGCGCAGCGGGCAAGGTGCGGTCACGCAGTTCCTCCACATACAGGCGGCGAATTACCAGATTCGGCACACCAAATGCCAGCTCACCAATCGAACCACGCCCGGTAATCGTTAGCACCCCAAAGAAATACATCAGAGACACCATAAACCACTCGCCTTGCACCGTGCTTTGCAAGGCTTCCACCCCAAAATTTTCCGCCAACGACTCCATGAGCAAAGTGTTTTGTTCATCCAAAACCTTGTGGATTACCGCATTGCCACCGGGTTGCGAAGCAATGTAAGCGATTTTCCCCGCATCCATTGCCAGATTGCCATCCAGAATTTTTTCCGGTGGCTGGCAGTTTCTTTGGAAATGACGCAAAAAATAGAAGCACAGCGTAGGGTTATAAACCCGTTCCTGCGTGGTGTCGTAGCAAAAACGGTAGCCGTTATAAAATACCCGTATCGTTTCCAAAGTAGTTTCAGCGGTAGCAACAGGCTGCTGACATTCTGCTATCACCGTTTCCACCACTCCCTGCAATTCGCTGCTGGTTAGCCCGCACAGGCTATTGAATTCATTGTCTAAATAAATACTGGTGGCGACATTGTAACCACTGGTCATGTCACTCATCACCACAGGCGAAACCCCGGTAATAAACACCCGCCCAATCTTACCTTCCGAAACGCAGCCTTTAATCGTCTTGAACAGCGTTTTCAAAATGCCTTCCCCATGCAGCAAAGCTTTGTAACGCGCCTCGTCAGTGCGTGCCTGCATCAACACTTCGTTGGCAAAATTATCGTATTCGTCGATCAGCAAATACAGTTGGTAGCCGCTATTCCTGACCGCATTCGCCAAGGACTCGAACGAGGCAACCCCATTGCCCGCATTGATCGTGACGGGAAAGGCCAAGCGTTGCTGGTTCTGCTGCACACAATCGGTAACGGCGTTATTGAGATGGTCAAACAGGTTGCTAGTAATCGTACCAACGTCCCCCATTGGCGAAACCTTGGAAAAATCCCAACGCAAAATCAGGTACTGGTTGCGTTCACTCGTCGGTTGTTGCCCAATCGCAAGTTCACCAAATAATGCCGGAAAATCATCTGCACGGTTAATGTCGTAGTAATTCGCCAGCATCGACAGCAACAACGACTTGCCAAAACGACGCGGGCGCAAAAACAACAATTGCTGCCCCACCGTTTCCAGCGTAGAAATGCAGGCAGTACGATCCATATACAACAGACCTTTGCTGCGGATATGGTGGAAGTCGCTGATACCGTAGGGAAATAGGATCATTATCAAGCCTCAATCTGGCGGATACACTTTGCCAGATTGTAGCACGGCTTCGGCGATGCCCGCATTGGAGCCATTGCTGTGCAGCGATTCAGAGCATCCTAAAAATCTTGCAGCCCACCTCTCGCCCATTGTATGACGCGCACACCCAAGCCCCCCTTGGTTGACTGGGGTTGACCGATTTCGTGTCATGCCATGTTAGTGGGTGTTCTCCTTCTGGTATTGGTCATCGACGAAAAACGATGCGTCCTACGCTTGGAATGTCTACTTCGACAACGGTCTCGACTATTGGAGCCACCGTCTCAATGATGTTGCTGTGCGGTTAGTCCGTTCCGGTCAGTGATTTTGCTGTTTGTCTGAACTGGGATTTGCAGGATTTAAGGATGGGGAGGCGACTCCTCTTCAATCCTGTCCATCTTTGAATCCTGATAATCCTAGTTCAAGAGCGTCATCCCCAACACTTTGGCAGATTCATTCAACTGCTTGTCAAAACAGGCAAACACCAGCGTTTGTGGCATGATTTGCAGGCTAATCGCTTCCGCAGCCGCCAGATGAATGCTGTCGTAACCGCGCAAACCAAATTGATCCGCCAAATTGCCCGCGCGTTTGACCAGCATTTCAGTGGGTAAAATCACATTCAGCGTTTGCCAATCGTTGTCGATGATGGGCAACAGTTGGGCTTTTTGGTTGGCATCCAGACGTTGCATACGCTGCGCTTTTGCCAAGGTTGCGCGTAATTCGGCATAGGCAATCAGGTGGGTGCAAGTCTGTTCCGCTTGTTCAACCGCCGCATGGACTGCTTCTGAACCGTCTTCTTCCACATACAATTTCAGCCACGCGGAAGTGTCGAGATAGAGTAGGGGGATGCTCATGCACGGTCTTCCAACAACAAATCACTCAACGACACGCCTTCGGTTAAGCGGATACGCTGCGCGGCAGGCAAGCCCAGTTTTTTGCCAGCTTGTCCACGCCGTACCCACGCTAATTTATCCAGTGGCTGTGAAGCACGAAGTTGCAAGTTGGGTGCTAATCGCGTCAACCGTGCAATAGGGTTGCCGTGGGTAGTGACAATGATTTCCTCACCTGCTTGGGCATATTTGAGGTATTCGGAAAAGCGATTTTTCAGTTCGCGGACAGCGACGTGCATAAGTGTTGCCTCATTGGTGGCGATATTTTGAAATTGTAGCTACAAGCGGGGGGTGTTACAAGTGCGGAGAATTGATGGGGTGTGATTAAAAGTGTGGTATGACCAACTTTACACTCCGATTTGTTCACACTCCGTCCGCTCAGCACTTCCACATATTTGCGCAAGGTAGAAAGGTAGATGTCATCCGGCAGTGATTACCAAAGCGGCGGGTAAGTGTTTGTTTGCGGGGTAATTGCCTTGTGTTAGCGGGTTTGGATTGTGGCATTCCCAACGGGGGGCATATATTATATGCACAGAGGGTTTGATTGGCTTTTTTTATTGGAGGTGTGTCATGGCAGGTGAAAATTTCACAAACTCAATGAATCGGCGGCAATTTCTGGCGTACAGCGCGGCAGGAGCAGCAGGTTTGTTGTTGCCCACATCGCCAGCTCATGCGGTCACAGACATTGCCGATGTGTGGCGGCTAATGCGCTTGCATCCGGTGCGCTTTATCGCAGGTTTGGTGTTTGATGTGGCGAAAGCAGTGCTGGTGGATTTTGCCAGTGATGCGATTGTGACGGCGTTACGGAATGGGCAGCGTCCGGCGAATGTGGCATTGGGTAGCACGAGCGGTACGGAGTCGGCGGCAGAATTTCGCCATACGCCTTACAAGGCTTCGACGGTGGTGCTGGGTGTAGCGGATTATGATGTGTACAAAGAACAGCAATTGCGTTTGCTTTTGAGTGACCCGCAGCAACAAGCACGCTTTCAAACAACGTTGGACTACCTGAAGTCGGAGAATATCCGTGTGAAATTGGCGGGGGCGGACAAATCCGATGCGGTGGGAGGTTTCTCTCCCGATGCCATGTTCACGCTGGATTACATCCAGATGGAGAAGCATCAGGATGATCATTACCGTAACCTGATTGCAGCAACCGGAACAACGGCGTTCAATAACTGGAGTGTGTAATGCGGTATTGGGTGGCGGCAGCCTTGTTATGCAGCGGTTTGGTCAAGGGTGCGTGGGCAGCGGGGGAATTTACCCGCGAGGAAATCGCCATCATGCACAATGCCGGGGTCAAAATGGCATTGGTGGGGGAAAACAAAGCGTATGTGATTCCGCTGGATATTGCCCCTGATCGTTTGGTGAAAACGGAAATTCTGGATTTTTCGGGGAAGTCACTGGTAGTTGTGCCGGAATGGATGAGCAAGTTCACGCGGGTGCGTCACTTGAATTTATCCAATACGGGCATTAAAGCCGATAGTGCGCTGTTGAACGCCTTGAGCAATATGCCGCAGTTGGAAATCCTGAATTTATCCGGCAATCCGTTGTTTGCATCCGGCGGTTCGAGTTTGGCGGCGGTGTGGGGCAAGTTGCCCGGTTTGCGCCACCTGAATCTGGCAAATACGGACGGAAGCGTATCCGACTACGGTTCAATGGCAGCGTTGACGCAATTGAACAAGCTCGACCTCAGTGGCGCGTCATTGGGCAGCGATTTATCCGGTTTGGG
>CAYQTB010000154.1:0-4572 GCA_964420315.1 uncultured Thiothrix sp.
AAATCCGGCTGTTACCTTGATCGAGCTTGATTTGTTTCGGGTCGGGGTAACGGAAGCTGTCACCGCTGCCTTTGCGCTTGAAACGCGGGAAGTCGGTACGTTTGGCAAAGAAGTTTTGGTAAGCCTTTTCGAGGGCTTTGAGCGCGTGTTGCAAGGGGTGGATGGGGGCATCCTTCAGCCAAGGCGTTTCATCACCGTTGCGCCATGCGGTCAGGTGTTTTGCCATTGCCACGTAACCGATGAACTTTTCACCCGCTTCATGGTTGGCTTGCTGCAATGCTAACGCCTTGTTGTAAACGAAACGGCATGACCCCGCGAAACGGCGAAGTTGACGCTGGGTTTCACCGTCGGGCATGAGTTCGTATTGGAAGGCTTGTAATCGTTGCATAAGCCTATTATAGATTAACAGTGGCGGTTTCGGCATTGGTAAACAGCAGCAGACACCCCACTAAACACACTCCGAACATAGGGAGGCTTTGCCTCCCGCGCTATCCTCCCCGCCCTGAAGGGCGAGGTTTGCCGCGCAACCTGATCAAAAACCGCCCTGCCCACGTTGCCGAACGGTTTCGCACCCTGAAAATGGAACAGATTTGTATTTCGGTGATTACCTATGCGGAATTGTTATACGGTGTGGAACGCTCGTCCTCAGAACGAATAAATCGCCCCGTTATCGAGAATTTCATCGCGCATCTGGATGTATTGGATTGGGATAAAGACGCTGCCGACCGCTATTCCCGCGTCCGTACACAATTGGAACGCAACGGTACACCCATCGGCGGTATGGATATGCAAATCGGTAGTCATGCCCTCAGCCAAGGCATGATTCTAGTCACCAACAATACACGACACTTTGAGCGGATTATTGGTCTGCCACTCGAAACCTGGGTGTAATCCGACCAACCGCTCCCCCACATACACCAGCGGCAAGCGCTCCCGCTCCCAGGGCGGCACACCCCACTCTTGCAACAGATGCTTGAGGCTATACTGCCCGCCGCGCTGCGGCAAATATACGCTTTCCCCACCTTGCCGAAACCGCACAACGACCGTTTCAGGATACCCCGCCTCCGCCACCAAGGTACGCCCCAACGATGCAATCCACAATGGCTGGTGAGTCTCCCACACCAACACCTGCTGAGGGTCGTGCGTGGACAACGGCGACATCGCATACACATCATCCCGATAACGGCGGATTTCGCACCCCTCCCAACGCACACATGGCATAGCATCTACCCGTGCCTGCAATACATCGTGCAACATTTGCCGCAGCTTTTTCTCTTCCGGCAAACGAAAACCACGCTGTGCCAACCATTCGCGCAACACCACTTTTTGCATCGCCTCATCCAGCACCAACAAGCGGCTAACGGATAAGGTATCCGGCTGAGTACCTTGCAAACTCGGCAGTTTCTCACGCAAAAAACCTGCCAACAACTGACGGCTTTCACCTTGCAAACGCGCCGCTCGCGCCAAGGTCCTACCCGCCGCAGGCCAACGCTGTTCCAACAACGGCATCACCTGATTGCGCAAAAAATTACGGTCAAAGCGGCTATCCTGATTGCTGGGGTCATCTATAACATTCAGCCTATGCTGATTGGCATACGCCGCCAATTCCGCACGGCTGCACGCTAATAACGGTCGCCCCAACGCCCCGTGTGCAAATGAACGAACCTCTGGCATCGCCGCTAACCCATCCACCCCACTCCCGCGCAGCAAATGCAGCAACAAGGTTTCCGCTTGATCATTCTGGTGGTGCGCGGTCAACACCATTTCACCCGCTTGCAAATGTTGGCTGAAGGCAGCATACCGCGCCGTCCGCGCTACCGCTTCCACACTCGCACCCGGCGGAATCACCAATTGCAAGGTTTCCACCACTAGGGGTATTTCCAAAGCGGTGCACACCGCACGGCAATGCGCCGCCCATGCCGCAGACAGCACCTGCAAGCCATGATCAACATGCAAGGCACGAAACGTAAGATTAGGGTATTGCCCACGCAGACCCGCACAGGCATGAAGCAAGACATGCGAATCCAGCCCGCCACTAAAACCGATCAGATAAGCAGAAGCCGGATATTGTTGGAAAAATCGTAATAAATGCTCAGTAGGGGCGCATGACATACGCCTTTCCTATTCCTCAAACTGCCCAAAGCCCATAATGCGCTGGTAACGCTGATCCAACAATTTGTCGATATTCATGGTCTTTAAATTGCGCAAATTCGCATCCAACGCCTCGCCGATATGCCGCGCTGCCGCTTCCATATCACGGTGCGCACCACCTAGCGGCTCAGGAATAATCTGTTCAATCAGACCTAGGGATTTGAGGCGATCCGCCGTAATGCCCATCGCATCCGCCGCATCCGCCGCTTTTTCCGCACTTTTCCACAAGATCGACGCGCAACCTTCCGGCGAAATTACCGAATACGTCGCGTATTGCAACATCATCACCCGGTCGCCTACCCCAATGGCTAATGCACCACCCGAACCGCCTTCGCCCACCACCGTGCAAATAATCGGGGTACGCAATTTCGCCATCTCGTACAAATTGCGGGCAATCGCTTCACTCTGACCGCGCTCTTCCGCACCGATACCGGGGTATGCACCGGGTGTATCAATAAAGGTAATAATCGGCAGTTGGAATTTTTCCGCCATCCGCATCAAACGCAAGGCTTTGCGATACCCTTCTGGGCGCGGCATACCAAAGTTGCGCTTGATATTTTCATTGGTATCGCGCCCTTTCTGATGCCCGATGACCATGACAGACTGACCACGAAACCGTGCCATCCCGCCAATAATCGCCTTATCATCCGCAAAGGCACGATCACCGTGCAACTCTTTGAAATCGGTGAATAAATAACGGATTAAATCCAGCGTATACGGGCGCTTAGGGTGCCGTGCAAGCTGTGAAATCTGACGTGGGGTCAGTTTGGAAAAAATGGAACGGGTCAACGAAGCCGCTTTTTCTTCCAGCTTGCCAATTTCTTCGCTCAGGTTAATTTCAGCGTCACCAACGTAACGCAACTCTTCGATCTTCGCCTGTAATTCGGCGATAGGTTGTTCAAAATCCAGAAAATCCGGGTTCATGCCTGTTGTTTATCCGTTGACCCATGGTAATCAAGCGATCAATTTTACAGTGCTTGCGCCCAGATTACGACCTTAAAAATACTGCTCTGTCGTGATATGCCCCGGTTTGTGGCGCAAATGGCGCTGCATTCCACGTTGAGCAAGCAAGACCTTCATATCATTGAGCATATTATGGTTGCCACACAGCATGACGTGGGTATCGTCGGCGGTAATTTGAGTGCCAGCGGTTTGTTCCAGTGAACCGGATTCAAAGTGAGTGGTGATCCGCCCTTCCAACCCCTGCGGATTAACCTCGCGGGTCACGCAGCTAATAAAACGGAATTGCTCAGGGTATTGACTCGCAAATGTTTGGATCAACTCAGCATACGCTAATTCATTCACCAGCGGCACACCGTGTACCAATACAATTTTCTGGAAACGCTGCCACGGCTGCGGGGTTTTGAGAATCGACAAATAAGGTCCCAAGCCTGTCCCTGTGGCAATCATCCACAGATTCAGCGCAGCAGGGATTTCGTCCAACACGAAAAAGCCCTTGGCAGGTTGCGAAATTTCCAGATTATCACCCGGCTGCAATCGCGCCAACGCATTGGAGAGTTTGCCGTTGGGGACGATGTTGTAGAAAATCTCCAACGCTTCTTCGTGAGGTGCGTTGATTAGCGAATAGGATTTTGCCACCAGTTCCACGCCATCTGCGGTAGGGATAGGCAAGCGTAAGGTGACGAATTGACCCGCTGTAAACGGCAGCGATTCGGTGCGAACACGCAAGGTTAACAAACCCTCAGTCCAACGCCGATTGCTCAGTACTTCAGCGTTGTGCCAAGTGGTGCGAATGATTCCGGTCATGGTGAGCCTCCAGCATTTGAGTTGCTAATGCCTCCGCGACGCGGATACCGTCCACGCCTGCCGAGAGAATGCCCCCAGCATAACCCGCGCCTTCGCCAGCCGGAAAAAGCCCTTTAACGTTTAGGCTTTGCAAATCTTCACCGCGTGTCATGCGCAGTGGCGAAGACGTGCGCGTTTCCACCCCGGTCAATACCGCGTCATACATTGAAAAGCCTTTGATTTGCCGTTCAAACGCGGGTAACGCCTCCCGAATGGCTTCAATCGCATAACCCGGCAAACTGGTCGCTAAATCGGTCAAATGCACACCCGGCTGATACGATGGCTCGACTGAACCCAATTGCGTCGAGGCTCTGCCCTTGAGAAAATCGCCAACCAATTGCCCCGGTGCAGAATAATCGCCACCGCCTAATTCGTAAGCACGGGATTCCCATTGACGCTGGAATTCCATCCCTGTCAACGGATTACCGGGATAATCGCTTGGGGTAATGCCGACCACTATGCCCGCGTTAGCGTTGCGTTCAGCACGGGAATATTGGCTCATGCCATTGGTGACAACCCGTCCGGCTTCCGAGGTGGCCGCCACCACTTGCCCACCCGGACACATGCAAAAACTGTACACCGAGCGCCCATTTTTGGCGTGATGCACCAACTTAT
>CAYQTB010000155.1:0-4529 GCA_964420315.1 uncultured Thiothrix sp.
GCGTTGCTGCACCCGCTGCACCCCCGCCTCATCCATCAACTGATTATAACGCTGTCCAATGGCAATCCGCTGCTCCACTTCCCACTCAAACCGCTCCAACTTCGCCAACACCACCGCACATTGCAGCGTATCCATCCGCCCCCCCACACCCACACGGGTATGGTAATAACGCCGACTCTGCCCATGAATGCGAATTTCCCGACAAGCCTGATACAGCGCATCATCATTGGTGAAAATCGCCCCACCATCCCCATAACACCCCAACGGCTTACTAGGGAAAAAACTCGTGCAGCCCAGTGTAGACAGATTACAACTCTTCCTACCCTTATACGTCGCTCCAAAACTCTGCGCCGCATCCTCAATCACAGGTAGATGGTATTTCGCCGCAATCGCATTAATCTCATCCATGTCAGCGGGTTGCCCGTATAAGCTGACAGGCATGATCGCTTTAGTTTTAGGCGTAATCGCAGCCTCAATCAACCGCGCATCAATATTGCAGGTATCCGCCTCAATATCCACAAAGACCGGAACAGCCCCTAACAACACAATTACTTCTGCCGTTGCCACAAAGGTAAACGGTGTGGTGATCACCTCATCCCCCGCACCAACACCTAACGCCATCAGGCTGATCAACAACGCTTCCGTACCACTGGCGACCGTAATGCAATGTTTCGCACCCGTATAAGCCGCCAGCTTCTTTTCCAGCAGTTCGACCTCATTACCCATGATATACGTGCCATGCTGCAACACTCGATGGATGTTCTGCTCCAACAGCGGGCGAAGCGCATCCTGCTGGGTTTTCAGGTCAATAAATTCCAGCTTGGGCTTAAGCGGATTTTCCAAGCTTTGAGCAATAAAGACTTCTGGGGTAATCACCTGATCAGGGTAACGCTCAAGCATTCTGCTATCACGGCTGAGGATATTGGCAGTCCCTTGACTAAAACGTTCGAGCGAAAGAATCAATTGCGCATCTTCGGGGTCTTCATCCGCAAAGACATTGCCTTCCCCCGCCAGTGCAGCTAACCAATGACAGTCGGCGGTGATTTCGCCCAATACGCGCCGTGCTTGTTGACGGGCAGCCTTCCCCGATACACTTTTCCCTGTTTTCAGTAAGGCAAGGCGTAATTCCGAGGCAACGACGTATTCCAGCGTTTGCACCGAGCCAGTATATACCCACAAGCGGATACCTTGCTCACCTGCCAATGCTATCGCAGCACGGCTATTGGCTGACCCTGCGCGACTCACACACAGATCCACCAAAATATTCACATCCAGCAATAAGTGATTCATATTGCCCGCCCTTGTTCACGATACAAGGCATTGCGCAATTCAAAAGCCTCCCAACGCTGCCGTTGTTCTTCGGTCTCCTCCTCATCCTCTTCAGACAGAGGCTGGCTGACCGCAGCTTGTTGAATCGCCTCCAATCGTGCAATTTCAGCCCGAACTTCAGCAGAAAACACTGACAAATCAAAAACGGGAAAGGTAACTTCTTCGGCTGCAATCACCTGCTCAGGAATTTCGACCTGCATGGTGAAATACGCTTGACGAAAACGCAGCGGCTGTTTAAACGCCAACGTGCCGTGGTGGTAAATGACTTCAACTTGCATACTATTATCCTTCTGTCGTGACCTGACCAGCTTTCAGCATATAGGTTTTGCCCGTGTGCGGGCAAGTCGTCACCCCTTCGCCAGTCAGCGGCAAATCCAACTTTTCACCGTATTCACTCATCCAGCCAATCTGCCGTGCGGGGACACCTACCATCAGCGCATAAGCAGGCACATCTTTGTTCACCACCGTACCTGCCCCAATGAAAGCAAACTCACCAATGGTCACACCGCACACAATCGTGCAGTTTGCTCCTAAGGTTGCCCCCGTCTTCACCAAGGTATTGCGGTACTCATGCTTACGCTCTACCAAAGAACGCGGGTTATAGACATTGGTGAACACCATGCTAGGGCCACAAAATACCCCATCTTCCAGCGTTACATTGTCGTAAACCGAGACATTGTTCTGAATTTTGCACTGCTTGCCGATAATAACTTTATTGCCCACGAAAACGTTTTGTCCGAGGGAACAGCCATCGCCAATCTGTGCGCCACTGCATACGTGCGCCCAATGCCATACCCGTGAACCTGCACCAATTTGTGCACCTTCATCGACAATCGCAGTGGGGTGAATAAAAGCTTCAGTCATTTTTGTCTTCTAAACTCTTGCTCCCTTCACCCCTTGCGGGGAAAGGGTTGGGGATGGGGGGATATTCGTTAGTGTATTTGTTGCATGACTTGCCGTGCTAACGCCAATGTGGTTGTCCACTTGCCGCCAAACACATTGATTAATTTGCCGTTACGCTCAATCGCGTATTCGCGGGTAGCACGTCCGGGGTCATTCGCCGAATAGAGCAGGGGACGTACCCCCGCAAACTGACTACTGATTGCCGTTTCGTCTAGTGTCGTCGTGCGGTAATGATTATAAGCCGCCAGCAAATAATCCTGTTCTGCACGCGAGCAGCTTATCGCCTCATCGGGAGCTTGCCGCACTTCCGTTGTGCCTATCAGGGTTTGATCTTGCCAAGGTAGCACAAAGAAAATTCGCCGTTCATTCGGCACTTCCAGCAAATAAGCCTGCGGGCATTCCTGCTGGATAAGCAAATGGCTACCCCGCACTGTATCCAGCCGATAAGGGGAGGGGAGTTGGCTTGCTTCCAACAGCTTCACCGCCCAAGGCCCCGCCACATTGATCACATAATCATGCGCAATGTGTGTTGTACCCATGTGTACATTGCCCGCTGTATCCACCGCATCAACCGTTTGCTGTTCATGCAGACTAGCCCCCGCATTCCGGGCTTGCTGTGCCACCCACAACCCTAATTGGTAGTCATCCATTTGCCCATCGGAAAACGCATAACCACCCACTAAACCGTCCGCTTGTAACTGTGGGTCACGTTGCAACAACTGCTCCGCCGTGAGCCAGTGTGCAGGCGGCAGCATACTTTTTCCTGCTAACTTGTCGTACAAGAATAATCCTGTTCCCACTAGCCAGCGTTGACGGCGCGAATGGCGGTAAATAGGCATTACCAACCGCAACGGTTTTGTCAGATGCGGTACACGTTGCAACCAAGCATCCCGTTCGCGCAAGGCTTCCCGCACTAAACGGAATTCGTATTGCTCCAAATAACGCAAGCCGCCATGCAGCAGTTTGGAAGAAGCGCGGCTTGTGGCATTGACCAAGGTGTCGCGTTCATACAATTGCACCTCATGTCCTGCTTGTGACAAGAGCCAAGCGCAACTCAGACCGTTGATACCACCGCCGACAATGCCAATCCGCATGGGGGTTGATCAATATTCCAAAGGCAGGGAAATGGTTTTGCCATCCCGTGCGGATAGATAAGCAGCAATCAGCATTTCCAGTGATTTCAAGCCTTCGCGCCCGTCGGTTTCGGGTTCAGCCACGCCACGCATCACATCCACCACGTTTTTGTAATACAGCGGATGCCCAAAACCGTAAACCGATGTGGTTGCATAATTCGCCGCCTCAATTTGCTGGTCATAATCGCACGCTGCGTCAAATTCCCAGTGTTGGATGTCGTTCACTGCCACGCCACCAATTCGCACCGTGCCCTTTTCACCAAGAATGGTAATCGAGCCTTCCAGATTTTTGGGATAGGTGAGCATGGTGACGCTCATTGAGCCTAATGCACCATTGCGCCAGCGCACATTCAACACCCCCGTGTCCTCCACTTCGATGTCACGGGTAGTACTCATCATGGCTTGCACTTTATCCACGGGACCAATCAGCCAATCCAACAAGTCAACGTAATGGCTGGCTTGGTTCATGAATGCACCACCATCAAATTCCCACGTACCACGCCATTTAGCTTGGTCATAATAGGCTTGCGGGCGTGTCCAAAACACATTCAGGTGTACCATGTGGATTTTGCCGAAACGCTTTTCTTCAACAGCACGTTTGAGCAATTGCAGTGTGGTGTTGCGGCGGTTTTGCTTGACGACAAATAAACGCACCCCTGCTTCATCGCAGGCTTTCACCATACGCACACCATCTGCCCAACGGGTTGCCATTGGCTTTTCAGTAATGACGTGTACGCCATGTTTCGCTGCCAATGCGGCTTGGTCAGCATGTAAACCGCTAGGGGTGCAAAGGCTGACTAAATCCGGCGTGTGTCGTTTCAATAATTCCTCTAGTGAAGTGTAAGCGGGTACATCGTATTGACTGGCATACGGTGTTGATGCGGCTGGGTTGGTGTCGCACACGGCGACTAATTCCAGATCATCACGGTGTTTATCCAATGAACCGAAATGGTTTTTTGCAATACGTCCACAGCCAACAATAGCGATGCGGAGTTTACGGTCGGTAATGGGATTTTTCATTCTATTCACCTTGTTTTAGATACCATTGCATAGCAACGCTTAAACCGTCAGTAATTTGATGGGATGGTGTGTAGCCAAGTTTTTCTTGTGCCTTACCAATATCCGCCAACGAATGCAGCACATCCCCCGCCCGAAAATCCCGAT
>CAYQTB010000156.1:0-4512 GCA_964420315.1 uncultured Thiothrix sp.
GGCTGTCTCCTAACACTTTGCTGGGTTTTTAGGGGGAAGTCATCACTGTTGAGTTCGGTCAAACCGGCCTCGGAACTGCTTTTGGGGTGGGCGGCATCGTGGCGCATCGCGTGTGCCAGTAAGTTGATCAGGCGTTCGGTGAGGGTGATGTGTCCCGCCGCTGCTTCCGCCAGTTTTTCCACCAACTCTTCGGGTTCCATTTCCTTGAGCAAATAGCCGTCTGCGCCCGCGCGTAACGCTGACACCAAATCACTCGCCTGATCGGAAACAGTCAGCATCACCACCCGTGCATCGCTGCCAGAGGCTTTGATGGCTTTTAATACTTCAATGCCGCTCATGTCCTTCATGTTCAGATCGAGCAGGATCATGTCGGGGGCAAGTTCCAATGCCATGTCGATGCCTTCCTGCCCACACGAGGCTTCGCCGACGATGATGAAATTTGGCACCATATTGACCAAATAGCGCACACCTTTGCGGAACAGGGGGTGATCATCCACGATCAGCAGGCTTTGTGGGGTTTCAAGCGGCATGGGCAATCCTTGTTTTAGGGGTGAAATCGAGTTGTACGCAAGTGCCACCGCCCGTGCGCGGTAGGTATTGCAGTATGCCATGCAAGGCGCGGGCGCGTTCGTCCATAATCGCCATGCCGTAATGGTGCATGGCGGCGGTTTTTTGGATGCCAGTGCCGTTATCTTCGATGCGTAATTGCAGGCTGTTATTGCCTTCTTGGCGTTGCAACGATACCCACGCTTGGCTGGCGTGCGCGTGTTTGAGGGTGTTGGATAAGGCTTCGCGCACGATTTGCAGTAAGTGAATTTCTTCGTTGGGGGTCAGGTTGAGGTTGCCTAAGCTGACATCCAGCGCAATTGGTAAGTTGCCGCGTTCGGCAAATTCGGTAGTGGTTTGCGCCAGTGCCATGCCTAAATCATCGTCTTCCATGCGCAAGCGGAAGGTAGAGAGTAGTTCACGTAATTGTTGGTAGGAGCTGTTGAGACCATCGCGCAATTCTTCCAAAGCGGCGGTGACTTCGGCGGCATCATCCGGGTTTTTCACGGCAGTACGCAAGCGGCTGACTTGGATTTTCATATAGGCCAGTGATTGTGCCAAGGAATCGTGCAATTCACGGGCGATGACAGCGCGTTCTTCCAACAGGGATACGCGGCGGTGTTGTTCGCTGCGCTGTTCGGAGGCAATGGTAATACCAATGTGGCGCGACAGGGCTTCCAGTAATTGCACTTGCCAGCGTTCGGCAGTGGTGTCGGTGGGGACATCGACAGCTAACATGCCGTAGCGTTTTTCGGCATCGGTGAGCGGCATCCGCAAGATTTGCCGTCCGTCGGGGAGTCTGTCCATGCGGTCGGCATGTGGATCGTGGCATTCGATGCAGTTGTTGGCGCGTTGGCACAGCGGGCTTTTGCCTTCGCTGGCAGTGGTGGCAACGACTTCACCTTGGACGTTGTTGTCTTCTTTGAGGCAAATTGTGCCATTGCCTAAACCTAGCACCGCTTCGGCATCTTTCAACACGTTATGGAAAACGGTGCGGTCGGGGGAAATGCCGTGCAGGCGGGTGATGGAACGGTACAGCAAGTCCAGCGAGCGGTTGCTGCGGGTGAGTTCGGCGGTTTTCTGTTCGACCCGTGCTTCGAGGTCTTGGTAGAGCTTGGACAGGTCTTCTGCCATCAGGTTGAAGGCTTGCCCCAATTGCCCGATTTCGTCATCACCACCGAGTTCGGTGCGCACGGCGAGATTGCCTTGGCGGATTTGATCGGTTAGCCCCAATAGCCCTTTCAACGGAGTAACGAACAGGTTGTTGATCAGGTAAATGGAAAGAATCACAGCGAGGATTGTGCCAATCACGGCGACACCCAAAATGACCCGCAACACAAAAATTTTGGCTTCGGTGGCTTCTTCAATCTGCTTGACCAGATCGTTGATGTCGGCAACGAATTGTGGGATGGCATCAAGTAACGCGGTATCGGTGGCAGTAGTGGTGATCGTGGTCAGCAGGGGAATCAAGTCGGGTTTGATGTATTGCTGCCAGCCGCTTTCGACTTGTCGATACACTTGTTTAAGCGGGGTGGTTTCGTCAGCAGGCAATACGGAGAGGATCGAGTCCGCCGCCAAATCGGTTTCAAAGCGTTGGATGGCTTGTTGTAAGTCGCTGCGATGCGTGGGGTTGGGGTCTTGCAGGATGCGTTGGTAGAGCGATGCCATACGCCAGCTTTGCATCCGCAAACTTCCGGCAACGTTGATGGCTTCGCCATTGCCTTGGGTGGTTTCCGCGACCATCCACGAGGTGGACATGCCAACGACTGCCAGCACGGTAATGGCAGCAATCATGCCGCCCAGCCGCAACAGCAGGGAGTTTTGCAGTTTGTTCCACAGAAGGCGGTTCACGCGCTGGGTTTCCTCGTGTTGTTATTGGGTGTTTGGTTCTAGGGTAATACATTTGGGAGTGGGGTAGGTGGGAAAATAAAGGCGTACCACCTTTACGCTATTACCCAACATTACCATCCTTTATCCTAAGATCACAACTTTATAAAACAATAGGTTGCGCAATGCCACCCTTACCACTAAAGTGGTACTTCGCTCCTATTTCCGGCTCTTACCCCCACTAGAATCAGGATTTTATCAGCCTAGAATCACCTTGAAACCACTAACGGTTTTGCTACGAGGTGATTTATGGCAACGCAAAGATACAAGGCATGGTCGGTCGTTATCATGAGTACACTGGCATTCACGGTGTGCTTCATGATCTGGATGATGTTCGCCGTCATTGGCGTACCCATCAAGCAGCAACTGGGGTTGAATGAGACCCAGTTTGGCATCCTGGTCGCAACGCCGGTGCTGACCGGCTCCCTCATCCGTGTCCCGCTGGGGATGTGGACAGACAAATTCGGTGGGCGCATCGTGTTTTTCGTCCTGATGTTATCCATCGTTATCCCCATCTGGATGATTTCCTACGCAACTGAATTCTGGCACTTCCTTATCATTGGTCTTGCTGTCGGGGCTGCGGGCGGCTCGTTTGCTGTCGGGATTGCCTATTGCGCCCGCTGGTTCCCTAGGGAGCAACAGGGTCTGGCGATGGGGATTTTCGGTGTGGGCAATACCGGCGCGGCCGTCACCAAGCTGTTGGCCCCCATCATCGTGGTTGGCTATGGTTGGACAATGGTCCCAAAAGTGTATGCGGTGCTGATGCTGGTGACCGCGATTGTGTTCTGGTTTTTCACCTTCAGCGACCCAGCCCACAAAGTGGGGAAGTCGGTCACGATCCGTGAGCAACTGGCAGCATTCAAAGACCCACGGGTATGGCGCTACTGCCAGTATTATTCCATCGTGTTTGGTGGCTATGTGGCTTTGGCCTTGTGGATGACCAAATACTATGTCAGCGAATACGGTTTTGACCTCAAGAGTGCGGCGTTCCTGGCTGCGGCGTTCAGCATTCCCGGCGGTGTGTTACGTGCCTTCGGTGGTTATTTCTCTGACAAATTCGGGGCGCACACGATTACTTGGTGGGTTCTGTGGGTGTCGTTGGTGTGCCTGTTTTTCCTGTCTTACCCACAAAGTGAAATCACCATCCAGACAGCCAATGGCCCTGTCAGTTTCAGCCTAGGGCTGAATGCCGCTGTCTTCACCATCCTGCTGTTTACTTTGGGGGTGGTGTTCGCCATCGGTAAGGCCTCCGTCTTCAAGTACATCTCTGACGATTTCCCCCAGAACATCGGCGTGGTGTCAGGCGTGGTCGGTATGGCCGGGGGGCTGGGCGGTTTCCTGATGCCGATCATGTTCGGCGCTCTGGTTGACCTGACCGGTATCCGTTCTTCCGCTTTCATGTTGATGTTTGGCATCGTGTGGGTCTCGCTGATGTGGATGTATTTCACTGAAGTGCGCCCTGTCCATGCCGATTTGCACGCTAAATCCCTCACCACAACTGCTTAATACGAGGACGCTTTATGACTGATATTAAAAACTGGGACGTGGAAGACACCACGTTTTGGGAGAAAACCGGCAAGAAGATTGCCAACCGTAATTTGTGGATTTCGATCCCCAGCCTGCTGATGGGGTTCGCCGTCTGGTTGATGTGGGGCATTATCACGGTGCAAATGGCTAACTTGGGTTTTCCGTTCAAAACCGAGGAGTTGTTCACGTTGACGGCGATTGCTGGCTTGTCTGGCGCAACCCTGCGTATTCCAGCTTCTTTTTTCATCCGCTTGACGGGTGGGCGTAACGCCGTTTTCCTGACGACCACGCTGCTGATCATTCCGGCATTGGGTGTCGGCATTGCGTTGCAAGACAGGGACACCCCCTTGCTGACGTTCCAGATTCTGGCGTTATTGTCCGGGATTGGTGGCGGTAACTTTGCTGCTTCCATGTCCAATATCAGCACGTTTTTCCCCAAGCGTTTGCAGGGTACGGCACTGGGCTTGAATGCAGGTTTGGGTAATTTTGGTGTGACAACCATGCAAGTCCTGATTCCGTTAGTCATGACGGTGGGGGTGTTTGGGGTATTAG
>CAYQTB010000157.1:0-4446 GCA_964420315.1 uncultured Thiothrix sp.
ATTCTTTTTCAAATTCGCGGCATTCGTTGCCTGTCCAGTAGTTGACTTTGTTGGAAAGGAGGGTGCGGGCGATGGCATCGGCTTCTTCTTGGGTGAAAGAAGGCCAGGAGGGGAGGGATGTGTTTAGCATGGTTTTATTTCAAGGGTAGAGGACGTGCCGGACAGCCGACAACGGTGACATTATCAGGCAGGTTATGGGTAACAACCGCGCCTGCACCGACGGTGACATTATTACCCAGCGTGAGGTAAGGCAGTATGGTTGCGCCCGCGCCGATCAGGCATTGTGAGCCAATGGTAACGCCGCCGCCGAGGGTTGCAGCGGGAGCGATATGGCAGAATTCGCCGATGTTGCAATCATGATCAACCGTGGCATGGTGGTTGATGATGCAACCTGTGCCGATGTGAGTGTTTGGGCCGATGATGCTGCCTGCGGTAATCAGGCTACCTGTGCCGATGGTTGCACCGGGGTAAATGAGTGCTTGTGGGTGAATGGCGGTTTCGGCGACGACACCGAGACGTTGCCATTCGGTTTGTAAGCGTTGGCGGATGCGGTTGTTACCAATGGCAAAGTGGATGGCGTATGGGTATAGGTCTTGAATTTCCGGCGGGGAAAATATCGGTAGACCACACAAAAGCCCACGCGCATTGTCGTCGATGAAGGCTTCAACACGTTTTTGTTGTTGGATTAGGGTGTGGAAGGCGACTTTGCCGTGTCCGCCTGCGCCGTAGAGGTAGATCACTTGCTTATCGCTTCCCTTGACGCAGTTGTACGATCTCTGTCACGCTCAAACCTGTTTTTTTGGCAATGGTAGCATCATCCAGCACGTCTAACAGGTTGTTGGCAATGTCTAATGCTTTGATTTTTGCGCCTTCCTCGCGTCCTTCTTCGCGTCCTTTCGCTATGCCTTTTTCCCATTCTTCACGGCGCAACAGGTCTTCACTGTATTCGTCTTTCATGCGGGCGCGGTCTTCGGGGGTGAGGGTATTTTTTTGGATGGAAGCGAATATTTTTTGGACACAAGCCTTGCGATAGTGCGTTTCATCCACTTGTTCATCAAGGCTGTCGTTGATTGCAAGCAGCCATTCGCGCCACGCTTCGGGGGTTTCATCGTTGAGGTATTTGGGGCAGAGATAGACAACTTTGTGGGGAATTTCGCCCAAGCCTTGCCCGTGGCGGTCTTTAGGGTCGAAGTCGATCACGCTCATGTCGCGCCCGTGCTTGTCGCCGGAAGTCAGCACCACAATGGTATAAACCGCGAATGTGGGACAGTAATCCTGAGCGATGATGGCAGCGTGATAGTGTAGGTAACGGTGGAAATGAAAGTTGTTTTTGTCGGGATAATGCTGGATGTTGACGATAATGCGGTTAGTTTTGTCTTCGGCGAACAGGTCGAAACGGCTGTTTAGTTTGCCGAAAGGGTTGTAGAGCGATTTGCCAGTTTCCACCGTGTCGATTTTTATTTCAATGCCAAGAATATCTTTGACGAAGGCGGTGAATACATCCGTTTGGGAAAATGCTTTTTTGAAAATAGCGGTGTAGTGGAAGGAGGCGACGGCTCGCATGGCTTGTCCTTATGTTGAGTCCGGCAGTTTATCAAACAATACCAGTGCGCTATGGATGCAAGCTGCTTTTACCCGTGCCCAATCATGCCATTTGGGGTCAAGGTTTTTGTATTCTGCCAGTTCCGGTTCTACCTCATCCAGATCAAAAGGTAAGGGATTCGCCAGTTGTGTTTGCAGTTGTTGCAAAGGCGATTCGCCATTGGGTTGTGGATAAAGCTCATCAAAACGCGCCAGTGCGTGTGTCACTTGTTCATCACCCAAATGGTCTGCTAGGGCAACAAAATCCAAATAATCGCGGGTCGCATTGCGTTTAAGGATTAACACGCCCTTGATACGCAGAATCTCACCCTGTGTGGGTAGCGTCAGCTTTTCCCCTTGGTAGTCAATCACATTGGTTTCTAAGGGTGCTTCACGGATTAGTTGCCGTATGCCCGTTTCAATACCATCTAAACTGCCGAGTATTTGTACTGGGCGTTGAATGCGGGCTGTTTTCCAGCCTGCTACTGATTCCATTTCAAGCAATACGTCATCAAAACGTACTTTTAGATCGGTAAGCACATGATCAGCATCCCGTGAAAAGCGGTGTTGGGCATAGATGGCAGACGCTGTGCCACCCACCAGAACCGCTTCTGGCAAAATGCGTTGCAAGCGAGCCGCAGCAGATAGCACTTGTTCCCAATCAGGCAGCTTGGCGTTGCGCATAGTGTTTCCAGAAGTGATAGCGTTGGGCGTAGGGGTCGGCAATACGGGCATCGCAAATACGTTGTATTTTTGCGGTCAAGGTGTGGTCTTGGTGTAAAGCCATGCGCAACTCAGCCCAATCTGATCGTCGTCCACGGGCGATAATGTCGTCAATCGCGGCTAGAGTGAACTGTTGGTGAGTCAGATGACGGTGGAGCATGGTGATTGTCCGTGAGTGGTTGCATTACGGGAAGTATAGCAGCCACTCAATTGCCTGTGAATTTTGGCATGGTGGCTTCGCCTGTCGCACTGATGCCTTCACGCACGAAAACTTTTTTCACGGTCAGGAACAGGATTTTCAGGTCTAGTACAGAATCCATCAAATTCTGATAACAGGTTTTGCAGAGTATAGGGTAAAATCGCCAGCCTGAATGATAAAGGGGAAGTCAGCAGGACATGGGACAGCTCAAATACCGCATCAACCTGATTGGCCCAGAAGTGGACAAGCTTGAACGGCTGATACGCAAACATAGCACACCGCAACAGGTGGCCAAACGTGCCAGGATTATCCTTCTGGCCAATGGTGAAGGGCAAAGCAACCAGGCGATCGCCAGCCAACTGGGCACCACCAAAGCCAATGTCACGATCTGGACGAAGCGGTGGATAGAACGCACCCTGTTACCCGTGGAAGAACGGTTGTGGGATGCCCCACGTCCAGGCAGGCCGGATGAAATCAGCGCTGAACAATGGTGCCGGATCATGGCACTGGCCTGCGAGCCACCGGAAGATTACGGCCGTCCCATTACCCACTGGAGTCTGGCAGAACTGGCGCAAGAGGTCGTACAGCGCGGCAAGCCGGTCGCCCGTGAATTTGAATACCGGCGGCATGGCACACAATCCCTGATGGCAGCCCTCAATGTGGCGTTGGGCAAGGTGACCGCCAGTTGTGGTGACACCCGTACCGAAGAAGATTTCGCCCGTTTTGTGGGGCAATTGGTCAATGACAACCCCGGCTACCGGAAATACCACCTTGTCCTTGACCAGTTGAATACCCACAAATCCGAATCTCTGGTGCGTTGGGTGGCTGAATTCTGCGGCATTGACCAGGAACTGGGCACAAAAGGGAAAGAAGGCATACTCCAATCCATGGCCTCACGGGAAGCGTTCCTCAGCAATCCCGACCACCAGGTTGTCTTCCACTACACCCCCAAACATGCCTCATGGATGAACCAGATTGAAATATGGTTTGGCATCCTGGTCAAGAAAGTGGTCAAACGTGGCAACTTTGCCTCCACCACTGAACTGAAAGACCGCCTGCTGGAGTTTGTTGGCTACTTTAACCGCTGTATGGCCAAACCGTTCAAGTGGACATACCATGGGAAACCTCTTCAGGCATGAGAGGTGTTATTGGTAGTTCATGGATGCTGTATTAGGGTGTGGAAGGCGACTTTGCCGTGTCCGCCTGCGCCGTAGAGGTAGATCATGGTGTGTTGGACAACTGTTTTTGTAGTTGACGAACCATCGTTTCAAGTTCCGGTAGCTCTTGTGTTGTCAGATCCCAGATAATTCGGGCATCAATACCAAAGTATTCGTGGACGATAAAATTGCGGAAGTCTTTGATCATGCGCCAACTGTAATCGGGGAAACAACTTTCCAGCGGCTCTTTTAAGGCAACGATCGCCTCACCAATCACGATGTATTCGCGGATGGTTGCGCTGTAGGTTTTGCGGTCTTGGGCGAAGCTTTCAAACGATAATCCAGCAGTAAACGACTGGATGGCACCGATAGAGTCCAGGATGTCGTCAATATACAGTGCCAAGTTGCGTTTAGGCATAGATGATGTCCTGCTGCATAGATGCCCTTGCACCAGGTTTGATTGCGTTTTCCATGCCGAGATCAACAGTGATGTGTAAGTTGTCTTCGAGATATGCCTTGAGGCCGAAGAAGCTGCGGAAGGTGTTATCACTGTGGATTTCGACGGCGATGTCTATGTCACTGTCAGGGCGTTGTTCGTCACGGGCGTAGCTGCCAAACAACCCGATGCGCGATACCCCAAAATGGTTTTGCAGTTCTGTTTTGTGGGTGCGAAGAAAGGTCAGGATGTCTTGTTTGTTCACGGCTATCTACTCTTGTGGAATATCATGCTCACATTGACATCCTCCCCTCCCTAAAGGAAGGGGATTCCTACGGGAGCTAAGCGGC
>CAYQTB010000158.1:0-4385 GCA_964420315.1 uncultured Thiothrix sp.
TGCTGGCGTTGGTGCTGGCGTTGGTGCTGCACTCGGTGTCAGTTGCGCACCATTGGCGAATTTGATGATCTGTTCGACAATCGCTGCCAGCGGTTGCCCCTTGGCGCTGGCGGATTTTGCTGCTGTTCGCCAAGTAGCGGGAACTGGTGTACCCGCTGCCCATGTGCCGGTAGCTTGCGCTTCATGCGCCGTTTTGGCTTTGATGTCTTTGCCCGGTGTCCACAAAAAATCGGGGTGTTTATTGGTATACCATTCCCCGCCGATGATAGTACCCGCTGCATCCAGTTCCAAATCGTAGTAGTACGTCACTTGCTGGATAGCGTCTTTGGCAGCGCTGTCGGTGGTTTCGTGGGTGGGGGTGGTTTCGACCACGTAAGACACATCCATGCGTACACCGACGATGGAATGGCTCTGAGCGCTGCGGTATGTTTTGAATTTGTCGTTGGTAAACGCCGCCTTGGTGACGGTGGCAGCCGCTAACGTATCGGTGTATTGCATCACCTGCGGGTTGAAGTAGCGGTATTCGTAAGCGTACAGCGGTTGGTTCCACACTTCGTAGTCGTAGGTAACATCCAGCACCATGCTGCGCTTGCTTGCGCCGAGCTGATTGACAATGGCTAAATGCCAAGCACCGGGGTTGGTGTCGAAACAAGCTGCTGATTTGACCCGTCCGCTTACAGGGTCGGCTTCGGGATTTTTGTCATTGCAGCGGCCGCCAATAAAGCGAGTGGCTGGCATGGCATTTGCCCATAATAACGAAGCTAGCGCTTTAATATCGGAAGGGTAAAACGTGATAGCGACATTGTTGGGGGTTCTGAGCGTCACGCTTTTCGTCGGGCGTGGCAGCATGTAAGCAACCGGTGCCCAGCCGTGGCAGATACCCATCCAGCTTTCGACTGAGCCGGTGCGGTCGTAATAAGATTTTCCCTCTGCCCACATTTTTTTGGTGAGGGTTTCGTTCGTGTCGCCGATCAGGGCATCGTATTTTTCGGATGGAGATAGTTTATTGATTTTACTGGCATTGCCGCTGGCAAGAATAGTCGCCGCAGGCGTGGCACGGATGTAATCGTAATTTTTCTTCCAGTCAGAATCTTTGGGGAAGCTGGAATCAGCATAGCGTGCGCCGAGAATCCCTTTGTAAATGGCCCAGTAATCATCTGACCAAGGCGATTCCGCGAGTTTGGCTTTTTTTAGCCCAGCCGTTTCCATACCGCTGAGTTTGGTATAGGTCAGTGCATCGACCAAGTTGACCGGCTTATCGTTAGAAGCAATGGCAGCACGGCTGGGGACACCGCTGGGTAGGTCATCAGTCTGTTGCAGGATTTCCAAGCGTTGCCCATCACGGGCTTCAATGTAGTCCTGATTGTCGATTGCTGTGCGTGAAAACAGCGTTGCGCCAGCAACAGGGTTGCCGTCAGCATCCCGTTTCGGCGGTTGACGGTTCATAAAGGCTTTGGGATCTTGTGCAAAAGCCGCGAGGTCAGCATTCATTTGCTGTTCAATGGTCATTGTCATGTGAAACATCTCCTTGTCCGCTTGGCGGGTTGCCCTAATCTGGATGACTTAAGCTTAGATGATTATGTGTGTCTTTGACTATAGTCTGTCCTAGTGATTTCCGGGTAGATATTCCCACTGATCAAAACAGGCAGCTTGCCCTGCGTAGTTGCCTTGCGCATCCCGTAAGTTCCACACAATCGCCTGACGGATCAGAAAACGCCGCCCGCTGCTGGCGATACGCACCCCAGCGTAGTTGTCGATATAACCTTGGCGGGCAACGGTTTGTAACAAGTGTTCACGCTCTTCACGTAACAGTGCTTCGGCAGAATAGCGCGATGGCAGTTGCGTTAGGGTTTCCCATTCCATTTCAAAGAGTTCCAAGGCTTGCTTATTGCCGTAAGTGAAAATGGGGTCAGCATCCGTATTGTGCGATAACAGCACAAACGGTGCAGTATCCAGCGCGTGCGCGGTGCTTTCACCTTGCCAAGGTAGATCCGCTAGATTACGCCCAAGGTAATAGCGGAAGCTGGAATGCAGCAAATGCAAATGCGCGGTAAGTTGGGCGGTATCCATCATACGCTTGCCAAATTACCTTTAGTTTCCAGCCATTGTTTGCGGTCGCCAGCGCGTTTCTTTGCCAGTAACATATCCATCATTAGATCGGCTGCATCGGTGTCGTCAAGGCTGAGTTTCACCAAGCGGCGGGTGTCGGGGGAAATAGTGGTTTCGCGCAATTGCAACGGGTTCATTTCACCCAAACCTTTGAAGCGGGTAACGGCGACTGTACCACGTTTCTTTTCAGCGGCGATAATATCGAGACGTGCCTGTTTTTCGGCTTCGTCCAGCGCGTAATAGACTTCCTTGCCAATGTCGATGCGGTACAGCGGCGGCATTGCCACGAAGACATGACCGGCTTGAACCAAGGGGCGGAAGTGTTTAACAAATAAAGCACAAAGCAGCGTGGCAATGTGCGCCCCATCCGAATCCGCGTCGGCGAGAATGCACACTTTACCGTAACGCAACTGGCTCAAATCGACATTACCCGGTTCTACGCCGATGGCGACGGAAATGTCGTGTACCTCTTGCGAACCCAGCACTTGTTCGGGATCGACTTCCCACGTATTCAGGATTTTACCGCGCAACGGCATGATGGCTTGGAATTCGCGGTCACGCGCTTGCTTGGCAGAACCGCCTGCGGAATCGCCTTCGACCAGAAACAGTTCGGTGCGGGTGGTGTCTTGCGAGGAACAATCCGCGAGTTTACCGGGGAGAGCGGGACCTGCGGTGACGCGCTTGCGGATGACTTTTTTGCTGGCTTTCTGGCGTTTGGTGGCGTTGTTAATCGCTAATTGCGCGAGTTGTTCGCCAATCGCGGTGTTGTTGTTGAGGTAAAGGCTGAACGCGTCTTTGATGGCGCCACTGATGAAACTGGCGGCTTCGCGGGAGGAGAGGCGTTCCTTGGTCTGCCCGGCGAATTGCGGGTCTTGCATTTTGAACGACAGCACGAAGGCGATATTTTCCCACACGTCATCCGGGGTGAGTTTCATGCCGCGTGGCAGCAGGTTGCGGAATTCGCAGTATTCGCGCAAGGCATCGGTCACGCCGGTACGCAAGCCGTTGACATGAGTGCCGCCTTGCACGGTCGGAATCAGGTTGACGTAACTTTCTTGAATCGCAGTGCCGCTTTCGGGTAGCCACAGCAATGCCCAGTCGAGTGTTTCACGCGGCGCGGTCAGCGAGCCGGTGAACGGGTCTTCGGGCAGGGTGATGTATTCGTTGACGGCTTCACGCAAGTAATCACGCAAGCCGCTTTGGTAATACCATTCGGTGATTTCGGGTTCGCTGCTCGAAGCGTCGGTAAAGCGGATGCGTAAGCCGGGGCAAAGTACCGCTTTGGCGCGTAAATTGTGCTTGAGGGCTTTAAGGCCGAATTTTACGGTGTCGAAGTATTTGGCATCCGGCCAGAAATGCACGGTGGTACCGGTTTCGCGCTTGCCTGCCTTGCCGATGACTTCGAGTTCGCTGGCTTTGTTACCGTCGGCAAAGCTCATGCGGTAAAGCTGGCTGTTGCGCTTGATGGTGACTTCGAGCTTGCGGGAGAGGGCATTGACGACGGAAACACCCACGCCGTGTAAGCCGCCGGAGAATTGGTAGTTTTGGTCGGAAAATTTGCCGCCTGCGTGCAGGGTGCAGAGGATGACTTCGATCCCCGGTTTGCCTTGTTCGGGGTGAATGTCAACCGGCATTCCGCGCCCGTTGTCGGTGACGGAAATTGAGCCGTCGGTGTGCAGGGTGACATCAATCTGGTTGGCGTGTCCGGCGAGGGCTTCGTCCACGCTGTTGTCGATGACTTCTTGCGCTAAGTGGTTGGGGCGCGTGGTGTCGGTGTACATGCCGGGGCGTTTGCGCACGGGGTCGAGTCCGGTGAGGACTTCGATGGAAGAGGCGTTGTAAGTGTTGTTGGTCATTATTCTCGTCGGGCTTGTTCTGGATAGGTGTCAAAATAGCGGGTATCAGTGCATCCGTAAAGTGTCGGTTGCTCAGGTGGCTGCTATATCCCCGAAAACAACAAATCCAGCGCAGCCATGATTTCTTGGCGTTGGCTGGCGAGCGATGTGACGTATTCACCCAAATAACGCGCAGGAATACCCGCTAATTCCGGTGTGGACATCATCACCAGCGTATTTTCAATGTCGAAAACGGGCGTTAGCGTTTGGGCTGGTTTAGCATCGCCACAGACTTCTAACGGCACAATGACGCGCGTTTTGAGTATGTCCAGCAAGTCGGTTTGCACATCTAACAGGTAGGGAATCTCACCCGCTGTTGCGCTATTGGTATTACGGTAAACATCAAATTGCGCCATTAAAACCGCCTTAATCCGTCACTGA
>CAYQTB010000159.1:0-4383 GCA_964420315.1 uncultured Thiothrix sp.
AGGGTCAATCGCATCCACCCCAGCCTGCGGCACAATCTGTTCATCAAAACGGATCAAGCGTGCCATGCCATGTTGCAGTAAAAACTGTTCTACTCCATCAGGTGACATTTGATTTAGCTCTTGTTCCGGGATTTGCATCAGGCTGTTTCCTGCAACATCCAGCGGACAGCAAACAAGCGTTCCCGTGAGGTACTCAGCGCCAGCATGATCCAGTTGCTTGATACGGATGTCCAGTGCCACCTTGCGATCCTCCGACCAGCGTTCCAGCTTGTCATTAGGCAAACAAAGCCGCTTCCACCTGATGCGGGTTCATATCGACCTTGGCACTGGCAATCGTTTGGGTCAAGGCTGCTTCAACTTTACCTTTCAGACTGAGCCAATGGGCAAAATAGGCACTTTGGTGGGGTGAGAACATCAATGATTACCCTGAGAAATCCTGCTGCTAATGCTCGTAGTATATATGCAGTATGCCCTAATGCACCTTCCCCCGATTCACCTGCCGCTCCACCCACTGGCTATAGCGCGACAAGCTGAAACAAAACACAAAATAAATCGCAGCGATAAACAGATAACCTTCCAGCTTGTACGCCATCCAGTTCGGGTCGCTGTTCACGGCGAGATCCAGCGAGCCAGTCAATTCGTACAGGCTCACAATCGTCACCAACGAGGTATCTTTGAAGGTGGAAATGAAGTTATTCATGATGCCCGGCACAACGGTTGCCAAGGCTTGCGGCAAAATAATCTTGCGCTGCATCAGCCAGTAGCCCATCCCCAGTGATGCTGCCGCTTCGTATTGCCCACGCGGAATCGCCTGTAAACCACCCCGGATCACTTCCGCCAGATACGCCGCCGCAAACAGCACCATCGCCACCAACACCCGCAGCAGCACATCAATCGAGAAACCTTCCGGCATAAACAGCGGGAACAGGAACGATGCCATGAACAGCACCGAAATCAGCGGCACACCCCGGATCAATTCCACATACACCGTACACAAGCTACGAATCACGGGCAGATCAGACAGTCGCCCTAACGCCAACAGCACCGCCAGCGGAAAAGCCCCCACCACCGACAGCGAAGCCAACAAAATGGTCAACGGCAAACCGCCCCATTGATCGGTTGTCACCACACTCAGGCCAAAGACACCGCCGTGCATCAGAGTGAAAAATACCGCTAACACCCCCAGCCACAACGCCGCCAACCAAGGTTTCCAAAACATCCGCATACAGCTTGCCAGCAATAATGCCATTAGCAACAAAGTCGCCGCGAACGGTCGCCACTGTTCCGCAAACGGGTAACGCCCGAAAATAATCACGCGATACTTTTCTGTGACCACACCCCAACACGCGCCCGTGCCACGCGCCGTATTGCACTGCGCCGCATCGGCTGCCCACACCGCATGATGGATGCCCCAACCCCACAGGTGCGACACTGCGTAGACCAACAACATTCCCAATAGCAACGTTACCGCACTGTTAAACGTATTATTAAACAAATTAGCGCGTAACCATGCCATTGCCTAACGCTCCTTAATCGCCGCACGGCGATTGTAAGCATTCATGAATACCGATGTGAGCAACGAAAGCGTCAGGTAAACCGCCATAATCACCGCGATACACTCCACCGCCCGCCCCGTCTGATTGATCGAGGTATTCGCAATCGACACCAGATCCGGGTAGCCCACCGCCACTGCGAGCGAAGAGTTTTTGGTCAGATTCAAATACTGATTGGTCAACGGTGGAATAATCACCCGCAACGCTTGCGGCAACTGAATCAAACGCATGGCTTGCCCCCGACTCAAGCCCAGTGCCATTGCAGCTTCGCGCTGTCCACGCGGCACGGAGGCAATGCCACTGCGCACGATTTCCGCAATAAAGGCAGCGGTATAAAGCACCAACCCCAACAATAACGCCAGAAATTCCGGCGACACATTAATACCACCTTTAATACCAAACCCGGCTTTAACCGGCATATCCCCAAACCAAGGCAAGGTTAAGCCTGCTTTAGTGAGAAACACGCCGAGAACAGGCTCGGCTTCCCGTGCAGTTGGCAAAAACTCAACCAATAACAGATACCACATCAGTAATTGCAACAGCAGTGGAATATTGCGGAAGATTTCCACATACGTTAGGCACAAACCACGAATCAGGATATTCTGGGAAAAGCGCCCTACCCCCAGCAATACGCCGAGGATAGTGGTGAGAAGAATGCCAAGGAGCGCAACTTTGAGGGTATTACCCAAACCGGTGAGGAACGCTTGCCAATACGGTTGTGTGGATTCAAATCCAAACAGGCTTTCGCTGATGTCAAACCCGGCGGGCTGGTTGAGGAAACTGAAACCGCTCTGGATACCGCGCACCCGCATATTTTCCAGCGTATTGTCCGCCAACATGGCGATGCACAACACGACCAATAGCAGCGCGGCAAGCTGATACAGCCAACCGCGTATTTTTTGGTTGCGCCAGAAGGTCATCACACCTCATCCCCATTTTGCTGTGGGTCAATCACAATCGTCTCAAGGCGTTGCCCTGTTCTGGCAAGCAATGCCCAAAGATCCGCACAGAAGAAATGGTCAATGGTTTTGATATGTTGCGACAGTAACGCATCTTCCCGCATATTGGGGCGAATATCGCAGTAATACACACCATCCAGAGGGTTCAGCTTGACCGTGTAGGCTTTAAAGTGACCGGGCAGGAAGGTTGCACTGACACCGTATTCATTTTCCCGCTTAGTTCTCTTGCGCTGTACATCGTTTAGGAAAATAGCGATATGTGGCAATGCCGCATCCGTAAGGCGGTTATACAAAAACTTATCCATGAAAACCTTATCAATGCGGTCTTTACTGGAAGTTTTCACCGAACCAATCATTTTCAGCTCGTCATCCTTACTCAACAATAAATCATGCTGGTAACTGGACTTGAATAGCTCCGTTCCATCCACGTCTTTAACCGGCACTTGCATCGTCCCTGACACGCAATCCACTTTCATTGACACAATCAGTAAACGGATCAGCCGCTCAAACAAATCGCCATTCACTTTTCTGGCTTGGTTCGACTTCCCAGCGGGCAGCCCATCCAATGCTGCACCAATAGATTGTTGCAGCGTGTAAATTATACGGATCAGGTTTTCCCGCAAATCATCGGCAGGTTGTTGACCATCCCGCAATTGATCAAGTGTTGCCGTAAACTGTGGTGCGGCACGGGAAAAACCTTCTGCATCGTATAGTAGCCGCGAATTTAATGGACGGGTGATATTGAAACCACCTTCTTCCCGGTACTGAAAAAACTGATAGTGGCTTTCATTCTGTGACACGATTCGCGCTTGCAAACTGTTTTCGATGTACTCCAGATAACGGGCGCAAAAATCCATGTAATCTGCAACCGTATGGAAACGGTCTTTATCAGTGGCATGACTCAGCAAGTCAGCAAAATTCATCGAATGGATTCCCTGCGTTCTGCTGTTTTACGGTCGTGGGCTATCCATTCGTCTTTCGTCATACGGCGCACATTTTCAAGCCGTTCGATTGCCCAACGGTTATACTGTGGATCAAGATCACATGCCATCCAACGCCGGTTGAGCTGTTCCGCCACCACTGAGGTTGTACCTGACCCCGAAAACGGGTCAATAACCAAATCACCTGCATTGGAAGAAGCCAATACAAATTTACGCACCAATTCTTCCGGTTTTTGGGTCGGGTGCGGTGTTTTCTCCCCCATACCATTGCAGGTGGTTGGAATGTCTATTACATCTTTTGGCTTTGCGCCTTTAGGGTGTGGCTGCCAATTATCACGCGGCTTATTTGAACCTTTACCATAAGCACTGGTTTCAGCCTGTGGATGTGAAGGGTATTTTAGAGTATGTGCGCCATAGGGAATGCGCACATCGTCAATATTCAACTTAGCGCCATCAGACTTGCGAAAGTGTATGATACTTTCATGTGATCGCCCCCAATCATTCCCTAAGTTCGCTTTGTTTTTGTAGTGCCAAATCAACCAACGGCAATGCTTAAAATAGCGTGATGCAGGATGTTTCAAATCTGCCAGAATTTCCGAAAAACCACACACATACAAAGACCCCGTGGGCTTTAATACCCGCGAGGCTTGCCTGATCCATTGCATCGACCATGCGATGTAATACTCTTGGCTATCAAAGTTATCCCAATCGGCTTTTTTGATATTGTAAGGTGGATCGGCAAATACCATATCCACACTGGCATCATCCAACGACGCTAGCCACGCTAACGAATCCCCCTGATACAAACGACCATTAGGATGTTCGTATTGCAGTTGAAAACTGCGGACGGGTTCGACAAGGGATAACTGTTCCATCTTGACATCCTCCCCTCCCTAAAGGAAGGGGATTCCTACGGGAGCTAAGCGGCAA
>CAYQTB010000160.1:0-4374 GCA_964420315.1 uncultured Thiothrix sp.
GGCAGCGGCACAGCCCACGCGAATGGTTTGTGGTGCCACTCAACGTGATTGATCAGGCGATTCGCTTATTGCTGACGGAACAAATCACGCATTATCACTACGATACGGTCGAACAGCGCTTGGTGTTGCGGCGCTTATAGCCCGGTGAGCAACTGTTCTCGCAATGCCTGCGCAATCGGCTGTTTTTCTCCCAACCAAATGCCGAAATACACTGCCGCAAAATCCGCCGATTTGACCGTCGTCAACGCTTTGCCATTCAGCACCAAAGTCGTCGTTTGTTGTTTTGCGTCATAACACATTTGGTAAACATCGCCTGCCTTCACATCTTGATACGCGCCATGCAATTGCTCAAGCTGCGGTTTTAGTTGCTGCAAGGTTGCCGCGTCCTGCTGGCGTTTGAGTATGGTATCGGCTGCCAGCGCAAATTTATCCGCTGTCAAATCCACCGCATAATCCAGCTTCAAACAGCGTGATACCGTTGCATCCAGCACCGTGTCACGGCTGGCATTACTGCTGACCGCCAGGGACGCGTCGTATACCTTAACCACTTTCAGGTAAAACGCCTCGCCTGTGCCGACCGATTTCAAACCAGCCGGAATAGTAGCGAAGCCGGTGATGGGCATCAGTAACAGTGCCGCCAGCAGCGTATTGCGTAATGTGTTCATTGTAGCTTCCTCAACGTTTCTGGAATGAAATGGTCACTTCGCCTAAAGTGAAGCCAAATTTGCTCATCTTCGCTCGATTCAGCAATACGCCATCCGGCTGCAAATACATCCAATCATCGAAATGCACCTGCCACACTTTGCCATCCACCGGCAGATTCAAACCGTATTGCCAATTGAGCGCATTGCCGTAAGCCACGCCTTTAGCTTCGCCAACCACATCCGCCGCCCGCCCGTTGTAACGGTGTGCGTCTTGTTTGCGGATGTACCAGATACGTTGGGAGATTTCGCCGTCGTTCCACACGAAATCCTCGGTTAGTACCAATTCACCATCCTTGTTCACTTCACCTTTGATGTCGACCACAAACTGGCGTTTCAACGCGCCGCTGCGATCCTGAAACACGCCCCAACCACGGGTATTGCCCTGAAAATACTGGAATAGGTCAAGTTTTGGTTCAAAGGCGGCGTAATCTTCAATCTTCATGCTGCTGCACCCGCTCACGATGAAGAGCAGAAGGGTAAGCAGAATAGAGCGCATTCGCATAACTCATCTCCCCATAATCCCGAAAATCGACTTCACTGAAGGGAAATCGCCACATGCGCCAAACTACCCAGCTTTTCAGCAATACAGGCAGTCCGGCGTACAATAAAGCCATCGTTAATAACGTTTTATCGGTTTGCGTGGCGGCATCTTGCGCAAATCCCGCCCAATCCAGCAACGGAAACGCAACCCCCACCGCCAACGCGAGCGCCAATTTGGTCAACAATCCCCACAAACCAAACAGTAAACCGGTCTGTGGGTTGCCTTGATGTTCCATTTGCTGGGCAATATCGGCTTGCATCGACGCAGGCAACGCGACGTCAGCCCCTAATGCCAGACCACTGATCACGCAAATGACGATAAACCCGTACACATCGCCCGACCCTAAGAACGGAACCCACACAAACGCCGCCACCGACAAAACAAGCGCCAATACCCACGCCCGACTTTTGTCGATGCGTCGAGCGAGCCACAACCACAGCGGGAGACCAACAATACCGCTGAAGAAGTATACCATCAGCACCATACCGACCTGTTCAGGCGCTTGCAACACATGGGTTACAAACAAAATGAACAAGGTAGCGGGCAGGGCATTGGCGAAACTGTTAATAAAATAAGCGGGCAGCAACTGGCGTATCGCAGGATGTGCAGAGAGAATGTTGCCAACCTTGCGCAATGGCGTGAACCGACGCACTTGGTGGCGCTCCACTAACCACACCAAGGCGGGAAAAAGACTCAAGGGCAATAACACCCATAACAATGTAGCAAGGGTATTGAGCGTGAGTGCAATGTTATCCATTGCGCCAATCAAAAACGGCAAGCTAATCACCACCACCGTGCCGAGGATGGCAAACACCTCGCGACTGGCGGATAAAGCACTCTTGCCGTGGTAATCGGGGGTCATTTCCGACCCCCATGCTTGCCAAGGAATACTGATTAATGTCCAACCCAAATACGTGACCATCGACCAGGTAAACAAGTAAATGCCGTCAACTTTACCCACAGGGCGCAGCAAATACTCCAGTCCGACCAGCAATAACGGTACTCCCAATAAGATGAACAATTTACGCCGCCCAATACGGCTGTTTACTTTGTCGTTTGCCCAGCCAATCAGCGGATCAGTTAGCACGTCAAAGCCGCGTGCCACCAGTAGCGCAATGCCAATCACTGTCAGTGACAGATGCCATTCTTGCGCATAAAACGACGGCAAATACACGTACAACGGTAAGCCCAACATCGCCAGCGGCAGTCCCGGTAAACCGTAAAACAGCAATTGGCGATAATGGGCAATTTTCATGGCAGCGGTTTCTCCAACGTTACCTGAACCACATCAATGCGTTCCTCGTTGAAACCCGCTTCGCAATACGCGAGGTAATAACGCCACAAGCGTTCAAAGCGTTGGTCATACCCCAGCGGGCGCAGCGTTGGCAGGGCAGCGATGAAACGTTCATCCCATTCGCGCAGCGTCCGTGCATAATCTTTGCCAAAACCGACATGATTAATTGGTTTGAGGTGACTCGCGGTAATCAGTCTGTCGAGGCTGGCAGGGTTGGGTAACATCCCGCCGGGGAAAATGTAACGTTGGATGTAGTCTGCCCGCGAACGGTAGGTCTCAAACCACTTATCACCAATGGTGATGATTTGCAGCACGGCACGCCCGCCCGGTTTCAGGTGACGTTGCAGCGTTTGGAAATAGGTTTCCCAATACTGTTCGCCCACCGCCTCGAACATTTCAATCGAGACAATATGATCGTAAGTGCCTTCTACGTGGCGGTAATCGCGCAATTCCAACACGGTTTGTTCGCCAAAACGTTGCAAACGCTGCTGCGCCCAGGTCAATTGTTCGTTGGATAAAGTAATGCCATACACTTTGCAACCTTGTTCGGCTGCCATTTCCGCGAAACCGCCCCAACCGCAACCGATTTCCAGCACGGTTTGCCCCGGTTGCACTTGCAATTCATCCAAAATGCGTTGGTATTTGGCACGTTGCGCCTGTTCTAGGGTTGAATCTGGGGTGGTGTATAACGCTGACGAATACGTCATGCTGCTGTCCAACCATTCGCGGTAGAAATCGTTGCCCATGTCGTAATGGTGAGCAATGTTCTTGCGGCTGTTGCGGACACTGTTACGGCGCAATTGATGAAACCAGTTGGCGGGTTTGCGCAGTAGCTTGCGGCTATCCAAGGTCTTGCCGAACTGTTCCCAATTGCGTAACAACAAGGTTAATAAATCCGCTGGGTGTTCGCTTGACCAATCGCCTGCAATGTACGCTTCGCCAAACCCCAAATCGCCCTTAGTCAAACACCTCAGTGCAAGGCGTAAGGGGCGATGAATGTGGATGCTGGCGTGCAATTCGTCCGAATGGCCTAATACATAATATTCACCATCCAGATGAATACCGAGTCGCCCGTACTTAATTCGGGCAAAGGTTGCCAATAACCAGCGTTTCAGGGTGGGTAAATGTGCAAAACTGGGCACTAGCGGCGGGTTCAAGGTGGTTTCTAAGGGCATTAGGTTACGGTCTCCGTTGGGGGCGCAGGCTTGGGATAAAACTTGCCGCCTTTTAGCCAGATTTTTAGGGCTTGCCAGTGAATCAAAGTCATGACTTTGAGTGTCATAAACGGGACAAGTGCAAATTGCCGCAGCAAAATCGCTGTGCTAAACGGCTGGCGCTGCCCACGTTGGCTGGCAATCAGCGCCAGATCATCACCTTCGTATTCATGGATTAGAATATTGAAGGTGTCGCCGGGCGGGTGAATAAAAAATTCATACCGCGCTGCCATTCCCATGAATGGCGACACATGAAACACTTTTTGCTTGCTACCGGTGACGATGGCGGCATTAGCGGCTACCGGCAGCAAATAATGGTGGTGTTCACCAAACGTATTGCGCACTTCGCAAATCACCGCGAGTATATTTCCCGCCGCGTCATGGCAGAACCACAAACTTAACGGGTTAAAGCCATACCCCAAGATACGCGGAAAACACAGTAACTGGATGTTGCCAATAGCAGCGTCAATGCCATTCTCGCGCAACAAGGTTTCTGCCCATCCGCGCCATGCGCTGCCATCGCGTGCGCCGTGGTCGCGTTGGTAGAGGCTGAACAGGTTGAAGCGGTTGATCGAAAACAGGGGGTTACGCCCGACTTCCGCGAGTCGGTCGATGTCCACT
>CAYQTB010000161.1:0-4357 GCA_964420315.1 uncultured Thiothrix sp.
GGGTGAGATTGCAGCAAGTTAGGCAGTGCGAGGTTTAAAGTTGATGCGTATACCCCTATATTCTTACTACCCACCGTTGTAGGCGGTGGGATTCTGGAAGTACCGCAGGATATGCGGGAAGGGTTCTCTCCAAAGTGGGAGTTTGAAAAACCAGAATGTAGCAAAACCCATCGCTCTGGAAACTGAGGTTGTGTAAAAAAATATTTCCCTTCAGGGTTACAACGGACTAAGAGAACCCACCGAAGGGGTGAAGCCTTACCGCTTAGCTCCCGTAGGAATCCCCTCACTTTAGGGAGGGGAGGATGTCAAGTTTACCCACAAATCCCAAGAGGCGTGGGAAACCCTCACCCAATCGCTGATTGAAGCAGGCTGGGTGATTACTGCCAGCTTCCCGGTAGAATCCGAAAGCAACTATTCGACTCACCAAAAAGACATGGCCGCCGCTGCCAGCTCCATCTTCATCACCTGCCGCAAACGCACCACCATGAGCAACTTCCCCGCCGTGTGGACAGGCTTGGGCGGCTCCGGCGTACAAACCCAAATCCGCCACGCGGTGGAACAAGGTCTGCAAGAATTCGCCCCACTCAAACTCAACCCCGTTGACCAAATGGTTGCCTGCTACGGACGCGCCTTGCAGGTGTTATCCGAACATTGGTCGGTTATGGATGGCGACGAACAAGTCAGTCCCATCCGCGCCATGAACGAAGCCAGCCGCGTGGTCGCCTCCCACCAAATCCGCAGCATGACCGACGGGCGCATCCAAGTTGACGACCTCGACACCGAAACCGCCTTGGCACTCACCACCTACGGCATCTGGGGGCATAACGACATCAGCTACAGCGAACTAATGAACCTCTCGCGCTCCCTCAATATTGCCTTAGAGAGCAAAACCGGCGGTTACAACGTCGAAGGTCGCATGATCGGCTACAACACCGCAAGCAAAGGCAATGCCAAAGCAGGGCAAGCCGCCGAAGCCAAAGGCTATCAAGCACCACTGGTGAAAAGCGGCTCAAAACTGCGTCTTGCCAAACCCGAAGAGCGCAACCCCCAACGCCTCGCCAAACCACAATCGGATTGGGACGTGCTGCACGGCATCATTCTCAAATACCGCGAAGGCGACATCCCCGTCGCACGGGCGTATCTGGACGAACACCGCCCTGGCAACACCACGCTCTTGCTTGACCTGTTGCACGTCTGGGGCGAGGAAGCCGAGAAGCCAGAACTACGCAATGAGGCGCGGGCGATTGTGTTTGGGTTGCGCCAATCATAACCGGGAAGTGACCGATTAAAGATAATTAACGTGCTATTTTTGCCTGTTTACTGCAAAATTAAGCCTCCAATTGCTTGGAGGTGCTAAACATGCTCATTCAATTCAGCGTCGGTAATTTCCGTTCCATCCGCGAGGAACAAACCTTGTCGATGGTTGCCAGCCACGACATGGGGTTGAGCCAAAATCTGGTGGTGGATGCGGGTTTTCGCGGCGCATTGTTACGTCAGGTAGCGATTTATGGTGCGAATGCAGCAGGCAAAAGCAACTTGCTGTTGGCGTTGGAATCGCTACGCCAGATGGTAAACGTATCCGCTTTGTTGCAAGAGGGGCAAGCGTTGCCGTGGATCATCCCTTATCGGCTGGATAAGGAAACAGACACCCAAGCGACACGCTTTACCTTGGTATTTTTGCTGGAGGGGGTGCGTTATCAATATGAAGTTGCTGCCACTGCCCAGCGTGTACTCTACGAAGCATTGACCGCATGGCCACAGGGTCGCCCGCAAGTCTGGTATACCCGTGCTGTTGATGCCGAAGGTCAAGAATCATGGAAATTTGGTTCTCACTTCAAAGGGGAGAAGCGGCAGCGGCATTTATGGCAGACCTCAACCCGTACCAACGGTTTATTCCTGTCAACCGCCGTGCAACTCAACAATAGCCAGCTTAAACCTGTTTTCCACTGGATCACCCAACAACTCATTGTGATTGTACCGGGCAAGACAGATTTCAACCCCGCTTTGAGTCTGGAGCGCATGGTATCCGAGGTGGATAAAGCACGACTGATGGCGATCTTGTCGGCGGCGGATGTAGGTATTCAATCCCTTGATTTACGTGATATGGAAGAACAGTCCGTATTGCCGTTAACCTTCATTCAAGCGCCTTTTCAACAAACGCAACCACCCAAGTGGCAAAAAATTGTCAGTATCCACGAGCGTTCCGATGGTAGAACCGTCGAGTTTGATTTTGGCGATGAGTCTGACGGAACGCGCAAATTGTTTGAGTTCGCAGGCGGATGGTTAAGAGCATTAGACTCGGGAGCGACCTTGCTGGTGGACGAAATTGACCGCAGTTTGCACCCTCATTTAGTACAAATGCTGGTCAAGTTATTCGGTGCAGCCTCTAATCCCCGTAATGCTCAATTGATTTTCACCACCCATGATACAGCATTGTTGGATGCTGCTTTGTTACGCCGTGACCAGATTTGGTTTGTGGAGAAAAAGCAAGGGGCAACCCGGTTATATTCACTATTGGAGTTCAGCCCACGCAAGCATGAGGCTGTAGAACGTGGCTACTTGTTGGGTCGTTACGGGGCAATCCCTTTTGTGAGCGAACCTCGGTGGCAACATGGCTAAACGTGCCACCGTTTTCAAACGCAAAGTTGGGCAACGTAAACCGAACAAGGTCATTTTGATCATTGGGGAAGGGCAAACCGAGCAAGCCTACTTTGAAGCAGTACGGCAGGTATTGCGCAGCCCGCAGTTGCGTTTGGAGATTGAGCCAGCCACCAGCAAATCCGACCCGCTAAATCTGGTCAAAAAAGCCAAACAACGCCACAAGACGGGGGATTATGACCATGTGTTTTGCGTCTTTGATGGTGATAAGCCGGAAGAAATGCAACGGGCACGCCAGCAACTTGATAAAGCCGATAAAGTCATTCGCGGATTTGTTTCCATACCCTGTTTTGAACTGTGGCTACTGCTGCATTTTGAACGCTCCGATGCTGCCATGCCTGATTGCCGCCAGACAGAAATACGCCTGAAACAGCATTGGCAACACTATGCCAAGGGTTGTGCCTGTGACGTACTGATGCCCAAACGCCCCTCAGCTTGCGAAAATGCTCGCTGGTTGGCACAGCAACAACACGCCAATCCTTGCACAGATTTACACCATTTAATGGATGTTCTGGAAAGCACCTTATCGGGTAATGTTTAGAGAGAAATATGGAAAATAACCCCGGACTCTTGCCCGACTACCCGTGGCAATACGAGTACAAAACCTCGCAACTGACCCCAAGCGGCAAGCCGGTGGACATTCTGCGCGAGTTTTACTTGCCGTTGTTACAGCGGGCAGTCCGCTATGATCGGGTGGCTGGCTATTTCCGCTCCAGCTCACTGGCACTGGCAAGCCGTGGTTTTTCCGCGTTTGTGCAGCGTACCGGGCAATTGCGCTTGATTGCCGGGGCTGATCTTGACCCCAACGACGTGCAAGCCATCCTCAATAGCCAAGCTAAACTGGATGATGCTTTACTGGCAGAGTTGGCAAACCCCGAACAGTGGCCTGAGCAAACCCAACGCGGTATCGAGCTGTTGTCATGGATGGTGCGTCATGGGCACTTGGAAATCCGCGTTGCCTTGCGCTTACACGCCCAAACTGGGCAAGCACTCGCACTAGACTCCACTGCCGATGGTTATGTTCACGAAAAATGGGCATTGGCGTATGACACCGCTGGCAATTGCCTTTACGCCACGGGTTCATGGAATGAATCGCAAACCGCCTTGCAACTCAATGCGGAAAACATTCGCTTAGATGGCAGTTGGCAAGGCAACAAAGAACGCCAAATTATCGCCAGTGCGGAACAGGATTTTACTGCTCTGTGGAATAACCAGAATCCGTCATTCCGTGTCGTCGCCATGCCTGAAGCAGTGCGGGAAAATTTGGTGCGTTTTTCCGAGCATGTGAAAATACCGGTGGAGCTGGATGCGAAGCCTGTCGCCGTCTCGCCGCCGCAGATACCATTCATCGAGCAATTACGTTTCCAGTTTATTCGTTACGCACCTAGGATGCCCGGTGGTGAATACGTCGGCATGTACACCGCCCCGATTGAGCCGTGGCCTCACCAACATGTGGTTGCCCGCCGCTTGATTGAAAGTTATCCGTCGTCATTCCTGCTGTGTGATGAAGTCGGTTTAGGGAAAACCATTGAGGCAGGTTTGGCATTCCGCTCCCTGTATTTAAGTGGTCGCGCCAAACGCATCCTGATTGCTGCTCCCGCGAGTTTGACCCAGCAGTGGCAGCGCGAAATGGCTAACAAGTTCCTGTTGCCGTTTGCACGGGTGTCTTCTGATGCCAGTGGTTTGCAATCTGAAACCT
>CAYQTB010000162.1:0-4326 GCA_964420315.1 uncultured Thiothrix sp.
CATCGACACCCAACCAGATTTCGCCGCCTTCACCATTGGCAAACGCCACAATTTCTTCTGCCAGTGTTTGCGCACTGGTTTCTTCGCGTTTAAATTCAATGTATTGGTTTTCGGTCGTAGGGATTGGGTTCATGGTCAGGTATCACGTTTATCTGCTACAAATCAGCGTGATTGTAACAGATAAACGTGTGCAAATTGGGATGGGCTTACCCCGTATTGCGCATCCCCGCCGCAATCGCGTTAATCGTCCGCAACAACGTCGGCAACCAAGGCGAATCGGTATTCCCCGTTTGTTCCGCGTACTGCCGATGCCGCCGGATCAGCGTAATCTGGATGTGGTTCAGCGGATCAAGGTAAGGATCGCGGCGTTGCAAGGAATATTGCAGCAACGGCGTTTCTTCCATCAATCCTTTAAGACGTGCCACGCCCAACACTTCCGCCACGGTCAACTCGTATTCGCTACGGATGTCGGCGAAAATCTTTTGCGCACTGTCTTGGTCACTGGCGAGTTCGGCGTATTCCTTGGCGGTATCCATTTCGCCTTTGTACAGAGCCATTTGGGTGTTACTCAGCAAGGAACGGAATGCAGGCCACTGATCATACATACGTTCCAGCAATTTACCATTGTCGGGGTGCGCCGCGCGGAAGGTGCTTAACGCTGTGCCGATGCCATACCAAGCGGGCAGGGTGTGACGCGATTGCGCCCAGCCGAATACCCACGGAATTGCCCGGATTGAGCCTTTGTCACGCACGGTTTTCTTGCGATGTGACGGGCGCGAGCCGATGTTCAGTAAAGCGATTTCCTGCACAGGGGTGACTTCATAGAAATAGTCCATCAAGCCCGGTGTCCGGTCGGTCAGTTGGCGGTATTTTTGTTCGCCGCTGGCAGCAATGCCGCTCATGGCATTGTGAAACTCTTCGGGGTACGCGCCGCGTTTGTTCAGCAAACCCACACTCGCTTTTAACAAACCGCTGGTGCCAACGCCGAGTTCATAAACGGCTGTTTCCACATTGCTGTACTTGGCGGCGAGGACTTCACCCTGTTCGGTGAATTTGATTTGCCCGTGAACCGTGTCGGGTGGTTGCGCAATAATCGCTTCGTGGGTAGGGCCACCGCCGCGCCCGACCGTGCCGCCGCGTCCGTGGAACAAGCGGCATTTCACCCCGTAACGGTCGGTCAGGGCGATGACTTCTTGTTGTGCGTTATACAAATTCCAGTTGGAGGCGAGGATGCCGCCGTCTTTGCACGAGTCGGAATAGCCCAACATGACTTCCTGCATATTGCCGGAGGCTGTGAGGCAAGCGCGGTAAGCTTCGTTTTTCAGCAAATGGCTTAACACTTCGGTAATGCGTTTGAGGTCGTCGATGGTTTCAAACAACGGTGAAATCTGGATGTGGCAGAACAGTTGACGGTTTTCGTCATAGCCCACTAAGCCCGCCATGTGCGCCAGCAGCATGACTTCCATAATGTGGCTGGCGTGGTGGGTCATAGAAATGACGTAAGTACCGAAAATGCCTGCACCGGCTTCGTTACGCATTTCCAACATGCTGTCGAAAATTTCCAGCGTTTCGGCGGTGCGTTCGCTGAGTTTGGGGCGGTGTGGCATCGGCAAACGCGGGCGCAGAATGAGTTCGGCGAGGATTTCCATGCGCTCGGTTTCGGGCAGTTCCAAGTAGTTATGGCACAAGCCGGAAAGTTTGAGGACTTCCGCCACAGTTTCGCTGTGGATGGTGGATTCTTGGCGAATGTCAAGTTTGTATAAACCAAAGCCGCAGGTTTCGGCTAAACGAATCAAATCTTTGAGTTCGCGCCCTGCAATCACCAAATCACCGTGGCTGCGCAGCGAGTCGCGAATCAAATACAGCTCGTGGATAAATTCAGAGACATCGGTGTAAGCATCTGCCGATAAATTGGCGTGCCCGTGTTCCAGCCGTGCATTCACTGCCTTGAGGGTTTCGTGCAGCTTGTGATGCATGATACTTAGCAGGCGACGGTAGGGTTCTTGCTGGAAACTTTCTTGGGCATAGTGAAATATGACTTCACCAATGCCAATGCGTTGGTCTTCTTGTTGCAAATACGCGGTGAATGCCGGGGTTGGGGTAATAAATTCCAGCGAGTGCGAGAGGATAGAGCGCAATTCGCGCACTCGACGGGTGTATTCTTCCAGCGCGAGTTGCATTTGCATCCGAATGGCTTTGCGGGTTAATGCTGGCGTGACAAATGGGTTGCCGTCGCGGTCGCCGCCAATCCATGAGCCGAAACGCAAAAAGCTCGGCACAGTGACAGCACCCCAGCCGTAAGCAATCCGCACGGCGCGTTCGTAATAGCGGTACACGATGGGGATTGCGTCGAACAGCGATTCGCGGAAGTAGTACAAGCCGTAGCGGATTTCGTCTTCTACCGTGGGCTTGCGGGTACGCACTTCGTTGGTGCGCCACATGAGCTGAATTTGGGCTTTGAGATGACGAAGCAGCGATTCATGTTCCGAGGGTTCGGAGTTGTTGTCGAGCTGGTCGATCACTAAGAAAATGCGCCGTTGGATTTCCATCATGGTACGGCGGCGGGCTTCGGTAGGGTGCGCAGTGAACACAGGTGTATAGCGCATGTGATCCATCAAGAATTGCATCTGTTCGGCTGTCATGCCGGCTTCTGCTAAATCCCGCACGGTGCGGCGTACTGAGCCTTTCCATAATGGGCTGTCGCTTTTTTGGATTTCGCGGCGGCGTTCACGGTGTTGGAAATCTTCTTCGACGATATTGGTGAGGATGTAGAAGGTGTTAAACGCCCGAATCACTTGTTCGAGCATGTCTACATCCAGCGCGTCAATGAGGTTCATCAATTCATGGCGAATAGTGTCGTTGTTGCTTTTGCGCAAGCGGATATAACCCCGGCGCAGTTTTTCAACAGTGGCATAAACAGCATCGCCTTCTTGTTCCTTGATGACTTCGCCGAGCAGTTCACCGAACTGGCGGATATTGTCTTGCAACTTGGCAACGTCAAATGGCTTGTCTGTGGTGACATTCATGGTGCGTGGTTTCCCCGGATAGTTAATGCACAAATACATGCAAGAGGCAGACCGCCATTATGCCTTAAGTCCGCAGTGCGACAAAGAATCATGACATTCTGATGAAACTTTGCTTTTTTATTGCAATGCAGCAAAAAAGTCGTTGACAGTATTTTTGGAGCGCGTTATTGTGCACTGCATCAAACGCAGAAACGCATTAACCGATTAAACCGAAATACGCACTCTAGGAGATATGACATGCAAAACGAAATGATGAACATCTTGACATCCTCCCCTCCCTAAAGGAAGGGGGATGTCAAAAGCTTGTCAGTGGTTGGTGGTGTTGGGTGTTAGCGTTTGGGGTCGCGGCGTAGGGGTTCTGTGTGTGAGGGGGCGGTGTCGCCGGGTTTGGCGTTCATGTAGCAGGCGTGTTTGCCGTCGCTGTAACCGATGCGGTAGAACACGCCGAGGGCGAGCATTAGCACGATGCTGGCGAGGGTTTGGTAGATGCCAAACGCTTCAATGGCGGTACTGAGTACCCAGAATAAGCCGATGCCTGCGAAAATTGTACCGGCGAGGATAAAGGGTATGCGCGTTCCCATGAGATGCCCCGTGTTATTTTTATAAATAAAACTAATGATAGCAGGGAGATAGAGAAGCGTATAGAGCTGATCTTTTGAGATCAACCACCCAAATCGTCAGGCTGAAGCCCGACCTTTTCAAACAGGGCGGTATTCAAACGAAGGCTCTGATTGAAGTAGATAGCACAAGGGTCTTAATCCCTTTTCAAACAGGGCGGTATTCAAACCCTGTAGCAGGGTCAGTAGCAACATGATTGCAGCGTCTTAATCCCTTTTCAAACAGGGCGGTATTCAAACTACTTTGGCTTTGCAGTGTCAGACTCAATGTTCCCGTCTTAATCCCTTTTCAAACAGGGCGGTATTCAAACGCCTTATTTCATTATACCTGCTCGAACAGCAGAGGTCTTAATCCCTTTTCAAACAGGGCGGTATTCAAACAACGTATAGGCGCGTAAAAAGCAATAAAGCATAACGTCTTAATCCCTTTTCAAACAGGGCGGTATTCAAACACGGCATATTAGCGACCATAACGAGTCAGGTAATGGTCTTAATCCCTTTTCAAACAGGGCGGTATTCAAACATTTCGGTTTTGCAGTAAGCGACAGTATGTTTCCGTCTTAATCCCTTTTCAAACAGGGCGGTATTCAAACATCGTAGTAGATGTCATACGACTCTATCCCGTTATGTCTTAATCCCTTTTCAAACAGGGCGGTATTCAAACAATCCAGTCATGTTGGAAA
>CAYQTB010000163.1:0-4315 GCA_964420315.1 uncultured Thiothrix sp.
TGGGTGAGATTGCAGCAAGTTAGGCAGTGCGAGGTTTAAAGTTGATGCGTATAAGTGCTGCAATTTCAAACCCACCCATGCAGCGCAAGCTTTCCAGCGGGTCGTGGTGTGCAGTGCGATGCAGATTAAGAATACGTTGCACCACCGTGACCTTGTGCAATATACCAGCCTGATCCAAGCCCGTGCCTGCGCCCGTTACTTCCAGCGGGACTAAATCCAGCAAAGCGCAATACAACGCGGTGGCGGCCGTGGTATTCGCAATGCCCATTTCCCCGCCGATAAACAAATCGGCTTGTTGGGTGTGAGCGCGGTTGGCGGCATCAGCACCGGCTTGCAGCGCGAGGTGTAATTGCGCATGGCTCATGGCGGGGTGTAAGGCACTATTCGCCGTGCCATCACCCGCACGTTGACTGATCAACGCGGGGTGGGTTAACGCAGTTTTTACCCCCACGTCAATCACTTCCAAGGTTGCACCCAATGCCTGCACTAACACGTTAATCGCCGCGCCGCCGTGCAGAAAGTTAGCCACCATTTGCGCGGTTACCGCCTGTGGAAATGCCGAAACCGCTTCATCCGCCACCCCGTGATCCGCTGCAAATACGCTGATATGTACGGCATTAGTTAGTGATTTGGGTGTTGCAGGCGGGTGACTATCACGCCGTTGAATTTAGCCCGCATTTTCCGGGGTTGGCATTGCGGGAAAAAATCCCGGCGTTGCTGCACTTGGCGGAACGTGAGGGGCGCATGGTGGCAATGAAGGCGTTTCGCGCTTGGGTGGATGAAAATCCTTAGTTGCGTATCACCATTATTGCCGCCGAGCGCGTTGGTGGTTGTGTAGCAAACTACACTGTTGTGACTTTAATCACATTCCTCACCTAATTTTTTCAGGATAATAACGAGTCCATTACCCAAAACATGTTGGATGGCATCGACGCTGACCTTGAAACCCGCTTGCGGCAAGGGCGAGGCTAAGCGGGTTTGACAAGCTTGTCATGCGTGACAGGCGGGGCTGATTGGTTAATACTCGTAAGCGTAAATTTATTGCATCAAGGACAAAGGGTATCTCACCCAAAGGGGACAATTCGTGACCTATTCGTATCTGTTTGAAGCGAAATCGATTCAATCGTATATCTTCGCCACCAACAAACTCAAAGAAATCATCGGTGGCAGCGAACTCATCGAGCAACTGACCTCAGAGTACGGTTTGTTAAAGCGCACCCTGCAATCGCTAGGCTTGGAAGAAGGTGAAAACATTAAACTTTCCCGTTGCGGTGGTGCGGCTTTTTATGCGTTTGGCGAGGAAGTACCCATCAAAAAACTCGCCAACCTTTGGCCTTTGGTGTTTCGCCAATATGCGCCGGATATGGAATTCATCAACGCGCTCGCATCAGGAATATCACCTACCGATGCGTTCAAAAAAGCCCACGATGTGCTGATGGCTGACCGCAATCGACCCAAGGTGAGGTTGCCGCAGTCAGGTGTTTACACCCAACGCTTTGCTCGCACGGGTGAGCCTGTCGCGCAGACTATTCAAGTAGGCAAAGACACCGAAAATGTTGATCAAATCACCGCCAGAAAGCGAAAGTTCGCCGACAGTGAAGCCTTAGTACAGCGTGTTACCAAACATTCCCGTCGTGGTGAATGGCCTGTCAACCTCACTCCTGAAGACGATGATGGCAAAGACTTTCCATTCAATGGCAATCGCTTGATTGGTTTAATCCATGCGGATGGCAACGGCTTTGGGCAATTGCTGATGATTCTGAAAGAAAACGTAGACCAAGGCAATATCAAAGACGATAAGTACATCGCCGTTTTCCGTGACATTTCTGAATCCATCAAAGCAGCAACCGAAGCCGCCGCCGAACAAGCCGTTGCGCAAACCTTAACAATGGAACGAGGTTTGTATCCTGCCCGCCCAATTGTATTGGGTGGTGATGACTTGACGATGATTGTCCGGGCTGACTTGGCATTGCCGTTTACACAGGCTTTTCTCACTGCATTTGAGGAAAAAAGCCAAGCAGAATTTGACGTACTCAGAAGCAAACATGACTGTTTGAACAGTATTCTCCCTAAGAAATTAACGGCTTGCGCAGGTATTGTGTATGCAAAATCCAGCCAGCCGTTTTCTGCATTACACGATTTAGCCGAAGGTTTGTGTAAGCACTCCAAGAAAATTGCCAAAGATGTAAAAAACCTTCTACCCGGCAACCAAGTACCATCTTCCTTATCATTTTATCGTGTAACCAGCACCTTGTTAGATGATTTTAGTGATGTGCTTAAGCGTGAGCTAACCGCAGGAAATATCACGCTGAGCCGTGGCTGTTACACACTGGCATCTCACCATTCTTTACCACATTTGAATGATTTGCTGGAGCTACAAAAATTCTTGGAGAAATCCGAAATCTCGCAAGGTGCGTTGCGGCAGATCACAGGCTTGATGCACCAGTCACCTGAACAAGCGCAAAGCCGTTACCGTCGCTGGAAAGAGGTCATGCAAGAGCGCAATGCCAAGCAATGGCAGAAATTTGATGAGCTACGGCGCACGTTGAGTGAACCCCAAACCGATTTTGACGTAAACCAAACCCAAGCCGTGCCTTTTGAAGACGTGCTATCACTCAGTGCGGTTGGCAATGTCATTAACCTAGTCACAGAGGTGCAGGCATGAGCTACCAACTCAAAATTGATATTCAAAGCTATTGGCATCCCGGTACAGGCAGTGGGCGCGGGGCGGATGTGGATGCTGTTACCCACCGTGATGCAAATGGCTTACCTGTGTTCCCCGGCAAAACCCTCAAAGGCATTTTGCGGAATGCGGTGGCACGTTGGGAACAATTCACCCAAACCAGCCAGCAACCCACATTGGCAGAACAACTGTTCGGCGCGGATGCTGATGCGGATAAAAAGTGGTTAGGCTCGGTGCGGGTGAGTGATGCGGTCTTGTCCGATGATATTCGTTATTACCTGCTGGAAGAGAAAAGTTTAGTAACAGGTTTGTATCGCAGTATTCATGCTACTGCCATCGAACACGCGACGGGTACAGCCTTGAATAAAAGCCTGCGTGGTATTGAAGTTGTAGTGCCACTCACCCTGTATGCCACCTTGGATGCTGTCCCTAACGCAAAATATCCGGTAGCAGATTGGCATAAAAAAATTGAAGCGGCATTAGGCTTGATTCAAGCCGTGGGCGCACACCGCACACGCGGCTTAGGTCGTGCCGTTGTCACGCTGGAGGGTAAAAAATGAGAACACTGGATTTAGTGATTACCTTGCAAGATGACTGCATTTTCAGTGAGCGCAATGCCACTGCTGGCGCACATCAAGCACTGGATTATATTCCGGGTGGCGCATTATTGGGGGCAGCAGCAGCGCGGTTGTATCCACAATTGACCAGCCAAGCAGCGTTCGAGTGGTTTCATGCGGGTAAAGTACGTTTCGGTAATGCCTATCCCTTAACAACGGATGGGCAACGCACCTTCCCCATGCCTGCCTGTTGGCATCAAGCGAAAGGCAAAAGCCCGATCAAGGAAAATCAACTCGACAAAACACAAGTCTGGCGACTGGATAAGTGCGCAGATAACAAACTGCCCGAAAACCAACAACCCCAGCAACTACGCGCTGGCTATCTGGCACTGACGGGACAAGTTGCCGAAACACACAAATCCTTCCGTATGAAAACTGCAATTGATGCAGATAACGGGCGGGCGAAAGAATCAGCTTTGTTTGGCTATGATGCACTGAAAGCGGGGCAACGTTTCTACGCGCAAGTGAGTTTTGATGCTGACTTTAGCGAAGCTGATATTGCCAAGTTGAAAGCCATACTTGAGCAGCCGATGTTGTTAGGACGTTCGCGCAGTGCTGAATACGGACGGGCGACAGTAGAAATCCTTAAGGAACAATCACCATTAGCCAGTGACCAAAATGCCACTAAGGAAATCACTTTGTGGTTGCTATCCGACCTGATGGCGTTAGATGAATACGGTCAACCGACTTTAGCACCGAAGCCTGAACATTTAGGCTTACCCAAAGGTGAGTTGCTAGCTGAGAAAAGCTTTCTGCGTACCCGCCGCTACTCCACTTGGAATGCCCACAAGCAGGGGTATGAGATGGAACGTCAAGTCATCTGTAAGGGCAGCGTGTTGGTTTACCAAGTGGAATCCCCCCTCACGCCGGGACACCTCAATAAAATTGCTGCTGGTTTGGGCGTGGAACGGCAAGCAGGCTTGGGGCAGGTATGGCTAAACCCTGTGTTGCTTGCTACTGAACAGCCAGTGTTTACCAAACAGCCCACAACGCTGGTGGGTGAAACCAGAACGCT
>CAYQTB010000164.1:0-4178 GCA_964420315.1 uncultured Thiothrix sp.
GAAGCACCGAAGGCGTGTTCGTTGCTGGATCCAGAGTGTGAGGCTTGCCAGTAAACAATATGCAAAACCTGAGTTTTGATCGCAACGAACACATCTACACCAGCACGGCTTTTGCTGAACTGGTGAAGGATGCGGTCAGGTTTTTTAACGGCACTCCCGTGCATACACTCCCGCCCCCCGAAGCGTTTGGGGGGACGGGCGTTTATGCCATCTATTACACGGGGCAGCATCCGGCGTATCAGAAATATGCCGAGTTGAACCGTCTTGCCTACAACTACCCTATTTACGTGGGCAAAGCCGTTCCCAAAGGTTGGCGGCAGGTGCGATTGTCAGATGATGTATTGAATCAGTCGAAGGAGTTGCATACCCGTCTGCGTGAACATGCCCGCAGCATCCGCGTGGCAAGCAGTCTGGCAGTTGAGGATTTCATGTGCCGTTTCGTCATCTTTGAAGGCGAAGCCTCGGACATGATTAGCACGATTGAAGCCGCACTGATCAAGCTCAATATGCCATGGTGGAATACGGTGGTGGATGGTTTTGGCAACCACGATCCCGGCAAAGGTCGGTACGAACAGGCTAAATCTGATTGGGATGTGATCCATCAGGGGCGGACTTGGGCGGAAAAGTGCAAAGGGGCGCATTCCTCCGCAGCCACTATTTTGTCACGTGTTGATGCCCACCTGAATCAGTTGGGAAGCCAGTCATGAAAACGTTGGAACTGTTCTCCGGTGCGGGCGGATTGGCAAAAGGGTTAGAGTTTGCCGGTTTTCATCACGTCAAACTGGTGGAGTTCAACAAACACGCTTGCGCCACCTTGCAAGCTAATTTCGGTGCAGAAAAAGTTTTTGCCGGGGATATTCGTGATTTCAGCTATGACGGCTTGAAGGGTGTGGACATCGTAGCTGGCGGCCCTCCATGCCAGCCGTTTTCTTTGGGTGGCAAGCATCAGGCGGATCAGGATCATCGCGATATGTTCCCCTATGCCATTAACGCTATCCGGGAGCTGCAACCCAAAGCATTCATTTTTGAAAACGTAAAAGGCTTGTTGCGCTCATCCTTCGCTGATTATTTTGAATACATCGTGCTGCGCCTGACCTTTCCCGACTATAAACCAACATTTGGATTGGATTGGCAGTTACACCTGCAATTACTCAGAAAGCTCAAGTACGACCCTCATCAAGGGCTGAAATACAAAGTGGCTTATCAGCTCGTCAACGCGGCGGATTATGGTGTGCCGCAAAGCCGCGAACGGGTGTTCATGGTCGGTATTCGTGCTGATTTGGATGCGGAATGGGCATTTCCCGCCCCTACACATTCCGATAGCCGTTTGTTGTGGGACAAGTTCGTGACAGGCGAATATTGGGAAAAACACGGTTTGGCGCATGAGCAGCGAGAACAGCCGAATGCAGCAACCCCAAAGCAAGTGAATGCGCTTAAAACCCGTTATGGTTTGTTCCCACCTGCACTGAAACCTTGGCAAACTGTGCGTGATGCGTTGGGACATTTGCCAGACCCGCGTTCTGATCATGCTATTCCCGATCACATTTTCCGTGATGGCGCACGAGTGTATCCGGGGCATACTGGCAGTGATCATGATTTGCCTGCTAAAACCTTGAAGGCAGGTGGGCATGGCGTACCGGGTGGTGAAAACATGCTGCGTTACCGTGATGGTTCGGTGCGTTATTTCACTGTGCATGAAGCCAAGTCTCTGCAAACCTTCCCAGCAGATTTTTATATCGAAGGCGCGTGGGGCGAGGCGATGCGACAGATTGGGAACGCTGTGCCAGTGCATTTGTCCCAAACACTCGGCAAGGCTTTGCGCACAACATTGCAGCAAACCAAACCAGCGTATGAACAAACAATGCCGTTGGCTTATAAGGCGGTTGGATAGATGATGGAACGAACTCACTGTAATGGATTGATCGGGGGAATGCCGTTGTGATAGTAGAAAATGTAAAACCATTAGGTCATCGCCCTTTGATCGAATACCCATGGGCAGGTGAAATTGATCGTTTATTGAATTCCGCTATTGGCTCGAATCCGCAGTATCGTGCATTCTTGTTCGATGCTGTGGTTTCCCTTGCCTATATTGATACAACGGCAGGCTTGGAGAGATCTATTGAGTGTTGTGACAACGTAAAGGGTGGTTATAACGCTCATCTTGGTTTTATCAATTTGTGTTCCCCCTGCTATACAAATGGCATTTGGCAGTATCAGAAAGCTGCCAAACCTGAATCGGGTGCGTTGGGTAAGTTAAGTAGTGAAATCATTCTAAAGTTTGTGGAGCATTTCTCCGCAAATTTTGTCAGCGTATTAGTTATCGGTGGCAGTGACTATGCGGATGCCGTGATCCAACATATATCAGGGTTAAAAATACTAGCAGAAGTCAAGTCTGCTCCTTTAATGACTTATCCCTTGTTGATCAACGTAAAAGAGGCAAATACCGTCGCACATCACCAAAAATTGGTCATGACCTCATCGCAACTTCGAGTATGTGAGACAGCACTTTATCTACATGATGGTAAGGTGATTCCATTAGGCAAAGCGGGTTCTGAAAATTGGCCGTTCAAGGGATTTGTTGACTTTGTATTGGATGATGCAAACCAGTCAGATATGGCGAAACATCTTCACACATGGATGATGGCACGCGATACCTACAAAGATAAAAACAGACAAAATAAGTACTACTACTTAACTAATGCTTGTGGCAGTCCACCAGCAGAGGCTAAGAAAAATCACGGTTGGCCTCAGAAAGAGGTAATCAGCGATGGTAAAACCAGTGCAGGTATGGACAGGACTGACGACATCAAAAAGGGTATCTACCAAACCCTAAAAATAGGTGTCAAACACAAGCAGCACATTGAATATCGGACAGCGATTATTTCCAACTTGCCAGCCTATAGGCATGGTGTTGATTACGTCGAACCATTTGTTCCAATGTTGTGGGGTTTTGAAGAGGATTTGGAAGAGTTAGCCGGAAAGCAAGCGATTCCACGGAACAAGCTCCGGTATGTTTTCGACTACATCATTACCCTCGAAGAGCCACTACTGCGGGGATTGGATGTATGAAGCAAGCCCTAAATCACGAAACTAGACCCTACACAGGTATCGTACTCGAACGCATCAAACACCTGCCACCCGGCGGAAAAATGGGTGATTTACCCCCGCATTTGCAACATGAAAGCTTTGTGCGCACGGGGGCAAGGAAAACAGGTGGTCCCAATATGCGTCTGCTACGTTTGGAACATGACAAACCCGCATTGACGGTGACAGCGTACATTTTCAATAAGTTTGTTCACCCAACAGAAGATCGCTATTTGACCCCGCGCGAAGCCGCCACCTTGCAGGATTTCCCAGTAGACTACGTTTTTATGGGAACACAAGGGCAAATCCATCAGCAAATCGGCAACGCTGTTCCGGTCAAATTGGGTAAAGCGATTGCAGAAGCAGTAGCTAATTACTTTGTGAAGCAAGGACAAACCGGGCAGATCAATGTCGCCTCCTATTTTTGCGGGGCAGGTGGTTTAGACTTGGGATTTGAACAGGCTAGTCATGCGCTTGTTCACTTTAAGACCTGCTTTTCGACGGATATAGAAGAGCCTGTAGAAAAAACGATTTTTAAAAACAGACCAGAATGGAATTTTCGACGTGCTGATATTCGGGCGTTTGAACCAGCACAGGTGCGACTATCCATCGGCAGTAATCCCGATGTCATCATTGGTGGCCCACCTTGCCAGCCCTTTAGTGTCGCAGGTAAGCAAAAAGCAACGCATGATCCGTTAGGTGTTTTATACCGTGATTACATTCGCCATATTGATTACCTGAAACCTCGGATGGTGGTGATGGAGAATGTCTATGGTCTTGCGCAAGTCAAAAGTGCCAATATGATTGAGGAAATTTACCAGTCATTTAGGGATATTGGTTACAGCGTGACTCACCGTGAACTGATGGCGGCTGATTACGGTACACCCCAAAAACGGCGAAGGTTGTTTTTTGTTGCTGCACAGAATTTGGCGGGATTCCGTTTCCCTGAGCCGACACACAGCGAATGCGCCAATCTTTTAGGGCTTCCACTTTACGTGGGAGCTGGCGAAGTTCTTACCAAATTACCACCTGCCAGCCTTAAACGTTAGTTTAGTTGGCATTAAGCATTCAGGAGAGTAAAATAAATGTTGAAC
>CAYQTB010000165.1:0-4047 GCA_964420315.1 uncultured Thiothrix sp.
TCCCGCGCTATCCTCCCCGCCCTGAAGGACGGGGCTTGCCGCGCAATCTGGTCAAGTCATGAAAAACCATTACCACAGCCCCACATTATTATCTTTTAGTCTTTTTCATGCAGCAACTTCTTTAGCCCAGTCGTGAACGCATTATCACATCCTCAAGACTGAGGCGGCGGGCATCTAACCCTTCATTGCGGGGTCTGAAGAACGTCAACGGGGATTGGCTTCATGTCCGACGGGCTGCTAATACAGACCGGTTATTTGCCGATACAAAACGAACTAAAAATCTCCCCTAGCAAATCATCCGGCGTAAACCGCCCGGTAATCTGCCCCAACGCATCTTGTGCCACCCGTAATTCTTCCGCCATCAATTCCCCCGCATTGAATTTGCGTAACTGCAACTCAGCGCGTTCCACCGCTGCCTGCGTTTCTGCCAATGCCTGCAAATGCCGTCGCCGTGCTATAAAGGTACTTTCCGCTTCGCCCTGATAACCCATGCGGGTTTTCAACTCAGCGCGTAAGGCATCAATTCCTAATGACTGTTTGGCGGAAATATACAGGTGTTCGCCTTGTTTACCGGGTTGTTTACCACTCAAATCCACTTTGTTATGCACGGTAATGCGCGGTAGATGAGGGGGTAAGCGTGCCAGAATGTCCGCATTTTCCGGTTCATCATGGCGGGTATCATCCACCAGTAACAGGATCAAATCGGCTTTAGCAATTTCCGCCCATGCGCGTTCAATACCAATCTTTTCCACCGGATCATCACTGTCACGCAAACCTGCGGTATCCACGATATGTAACGGCATTCCATCCAGATTAATCCGTTCGCGCAACACATCGCGCGTGGTTCCAGCTATTTCGGTGACAATCGCGGTTTCCTGCCCCGCCAAGGCATTCAGCAAGCTCGACTTGCCCGCGTTAGGTCTGCCCACAATCACCAAATGCATTCCGTCACGCAATAAGCTGCCTTGCCGCGCTTTCAGGAAAATCGTGTGCAATTGCTGTTTAATACTTTCCAACCGCTTAGTCACCGCGACATCCGCGAGAAAGTCGATTTCCTCATCGGGGAAATCTAACGCAGCTTCCACATACACCCGCAATTCAATCAAGCCAGTGAGCAGCACATTCACCGCAGCGGAAAACTCTCCCTGCAAGGAACGCAGTGCCGAACGCGCCGCCTGTTCCGACCCCGAATCAATCAAATCGGCAATCGCTTCCGCTTGCGCCAAATCCAGCTTGTCGTTGAGGAATGCCCGTTCGGAAAATTCACCGGGGCGAGCCAGCCGTGCGCCCAGTTCCACACAACGTTTGAGTAGCATATCCAGCACCACCGTGCCGCCATGCCCTTGCAGCTCTAACACATCTTCGCCGGTGAATGAATGCGGGGCAGGGAAATACAGTGCAATACCGTCATCCAACGCCGTGCCATCGGCGGCTTTAAACAAACGGTGAACCGCTTTACGCGGGGAGGGCAAAGAGCCAAGAATACCAACAGCAAGCTCAGGAACACGCTTGCCGGAGAGCCGAATAATCCCGACCCCACCGCGCCCCGGCGGCGTGGCTACGGCAGCGATGGTGTCAGGATTGTTCCACATGAAACATTAACCTCTTAGGCATGTCCCACGATTTTCTTATTGATGTACCACTGCTGGGCAATCGACAAGACGTTATTGACCACCCAGTACAGTACTAGACCCGCCGGAAACCACAGGAACATGACCGTGAAAATAATCGGCATGAACTGGAAGATTTTTTGCTGCATCGGGTCAGCCGGAGGTGGGTTAAGCTTTTGCTGTACCCACATCGACGCGCCCATAATCAATGGCAGTACGAAGTACGGATCCATAATCGACAAGTCTTTGTACCACAGCAACCACGGGGCTTGGCGCAATTCCACGCTTTCCAACAGTACCCAGTACAAGCCCATGAAAACTGGAATTTGGATCAAAATCGGCAAACACCCCCCCAGCGGATTGATCTTTTCCTTGCGGTAAATATCCATCATGGCTTTTTGTTTGCCTTGCGCATCATTGGCGTAACGCTCGTTGATCTCTTTGAGTTTCGGTGCAACAGCTTTCATTTTCGCCATCGACTTATAGCTCATGGCTGAAGGGTAGAAGAACAGCAACTTAATGAACAAGGTGAGGAAAATAATCGTCCAGCCCCAGTTACCCACCACACTGTGGATGATCTGCATCGTCCAGAAAATCGGCTTGGAAATAAAGGCGAACATGCCGTAATCGACGGTCAAATCCAAGCCACTGGCAATGCCTTCGAGAACATCCTGATTTTTTGGCCCCACATAAAAACCGGTGCTGAACTTGCCGGTTGCCCCTGGTGCCACTTGTAACACTGGGCTACGCATCCCCAGCACGTAGCCTTTAATACCCTGTATTTGGTTGACCATGCTGTAATACTGGCTGGTTTCATCACGCGGCGGAATCCAAGCACTCAGGAAATAATGCTCCTGCATCGCCACCCAACCGCCTGTGACGGTTTCATTCAAGTTTTTGTCTTGCATATCATCGAAAGCTAACTTGCGGTAAGCCCCGTCACTGTAATAAGCCCCGCCGGTGTAAGCGTAGATGCCGAATAATGAACTCGTGCTATCCACATGCCCGTGCTTGAGCTGACGGTATTCCGTCCCACTCCACATTGCAGGGGAAGCATTGTTAATTTCATGTTCAACATTAACGAGGAAGCTACCACGTTTGAACGTAAAACGTTTAGTAACGGTAACACCGTTAGCACCCTGCCATGTCAGCGGGACGACTAACTCATCCTGTCCTTCGGGCAGCGTGTATTCGGTTTGTGGCGATGTATAAATAGCCAAATGGTCAGGAGCAAGGGTTTTAACATCCTGCCCCTCTATATTCAGATGCTGTAACCCGGACTGGGCAACGTAATTGCGCCCGGTGCTATCGAGAATTCGTACCCATTTATCAGGTGTATCCAAGCTCACGGGATATGTCGGTAGGTCGACTTCCAGCACTTCGCCGCCACGGGTATTAATGCGTAATGCCAACGTATCGGTACGCACGGTCAATACTTGCCCGCCACCAGCCGCATCCGCAGCAAGCGGCGTACCCGGTACACCCGTTTGCGTTGGCAGAGCAGGGACATTGCCTTGCGTCGGTACATCTTGCTGGGCAGCAGCCTCGCCATTGACGGTGCTAGTCACAGTGCTAGCGGCGGTTACAGGCGGCTTAGGGGCATGATCCTGTTGCCAAGTCGTCCAAATTAGGAACAACATGAAAAACAGGGTGAGATACAGGAAGGGACGTTGCGAATCCATGGGTAAAGCAATCCGGTTATTGACGGTTAGGGTAGGGCAATTTCATTGGGGTTGCCCAGACCGGCAGAGTATAGCTTGTGCAGGCGCAACCATAAACCTTCCAGTTGCTGGAAAATGTCAGTATTACTCATTGCCAGCACTTCAGCACGGCACATGATCACCAGATCCACCGCTGGTAGGCTCGCCTGATGATGGCGAAAGCTCTCCCGCACCAAGCGTTTGATACGGTTACGCTCATGCGCTCGCCGTAAGGCTTTTTTGGCTATCGCCATCCCCAAACGCGGAAAGCCGACGTTGTTAGCGGCGGCTCTAGCATTCAGACCATTAGCGTGCAGGCGTTTACCGTGTTGGAACACCCGTTGGAATTCAACCCCACGAGTCAGGCGCACTTCACGCGGAAAGCCTGTTATTCCTGAGTGACCTGCATCCAAAATCTTGTGGAAATCTTATGGAATTAGGCGTGCACGACCTTTAGCACGGCGGGCGCTCAAAATTTTACGACCATCCGCAGTTGCCATACGGGCGCGGAAACCGTGGGTACGGGCGCGGTGGATTTTGCTCGGTTGAAAGGTTCTTTTCATGACAGGTCACCAGTTAAGTCATTAAATCAATCACTGCCGCCGTACCAAACAACTTCCGGTTCGCCAACAGCCAAAAAGGTGAGGTACGTTAAGGGATTGCACCTATTTTGTCAACACCGTATTGACATCCCCCCCTCCCTAAAGGAAGGGGATTCCTACGGGAGCTAAGCGGCA
>CAYQTB010000166.1:0-3997 GCA_964420315.1 uncultured Thiothrix sp.
TCTGCTGGAGCAGCAAACGGTAGTACGTCGATCATGGAAAGTATTTGTTCCACCCACGCTGTCAGGGCTGGGGAGTTGCGTTTTTTTGCGCCGAAACGCAATTCAGCGGCAACGATGATACTCGTGCAAACCGCACCCTCACCGACGCGCTGCAAGTGTTGACAGACATTGCCTTGAGGCTCTCGGAACAGGTTGGAAATGATATTGGTGTCGAGCAAATAACGGTAGTTTGTCATGTTTAAAACACCACATCATCCAGCGGTGGCAGATTATCTATGTCGGGAAAATCTACCTCTGATGGTTTGCAGGTGGCTAAAAAAGCCAGCAATGAGGGGCGTTGCAGGGCTTCGATGATCAACGCACAATCGCTTTCGCAATCACTTGAATCGGCAGGAACATCGGCAATGGCTCAGGTCTGCTACCCAATTCGCCGCCAACACCGGCTAATGGCTCAAACCCCAGCTTGGCATAAAAAGTAACGGCTGTGGGTTTAGCATCCACCACCACACCCACGCATCCCACTTGATTGCGTAATTGCAAGGCGAGTTCTAGCATGGCTTTCAATAACAGTTTGCCGATACCTTGATGCTGAAAACGCCGATCAACCGCGAGACGGGCAATCCGTAAAATGGGCAGGGGGTAATCGGGGAGGCGCTTGCGTACTACATTCGCAAGCTGTTCGGCGGTGATTTCTCCGCTGCTGACCGTAGTGAACCCTGTGATTTTCCCCACACATTCAGCGATGTAGCTAGAGCCGACGTAATGCCGGAACTGATTTTGTCCCGCGAAACGCTGGAAAAAACGATCCAGTTCAATATCACTGCTGCAAAATTGGGAGCGGTCATCGTGGCTCTCCAGCCGTCGAACCTGCACGACTAAGGCGTCTGGCATCTCACGCCCCCGCCATCAACGCACGCAACGCAGGGGTTGGTTCCTCATCGGATTCCAACCGATCTGCCAGTCGTAACATACTCGCTTCGGTGATGATGAGGCGAGCGGGAATGATTACATCCTCCGGTATTTCACGCAGGGCTTGCAGAAAATGTTGCAGAGCGCTCTCAATCATGAACGCTTTGGTCACACCCCGGCGTTTGACGTAGGATTCGATCTGTCCTTTAGTCTCTTCGGAAATGTAGGCGGAAATTTGAGTGGTGGCTGTCATGGTTTCATCCTCTACAGATTTGTAGAAATCTTGCAAAGATTCTAGTCTTAAACGGAGATTTTTACAATCCAACGGAAAAAACGTAATACGGAAACCATTGGTGACTAATTAATGCGTTGCGTTTAAAAACACGCGGCTACCGCGTTGACCGCGAAGATGCCAATGCCCGCTAAGGTTTTCCTCGATTCCAATGTGCTGATTTACGTGTATACCAGTGGCAAGGAACTGTCCCGCAATAACTTCCCGAAATCAGGGGGACTGGGGCGCAGCGGTGCAGTTCCATTTTGGCAGGAAATCATCGAACTGGATGGTCATGTTCTCCTTGAACGCTTGGGCATACTGACGCCCGTTGGTGTCAATGCTGATGACGGGTTTGCCTGCTTGCAGGTAGGTTTGCTTGAGTTGGGCAATCTTTTCAAACGGGGCATTGCGGTCGGCGAATAGCCGGAAAATTAAAATAGCAATGCCTCTTAATTCATTGATCCGTTGGTCAAAGAGCTATGCTCTGAATCGCTGCAACATTCGTGCATCAATGATCGTCTTCCACTTCGCAGGTCCTGTGGTATGCACGGACTCACCGTTGCTATCCACCGCAACCGTGACCGGCATATCCTTGACCTCGAATTCGTAAATGGCTTCCATGCCGAGTTCAGGGAACGCCAATACTTTCGCGCCCGTAATCGCTTTGGATACCAAATACGCAGCCCCACCGACTGCCATCAAGTAAACCGCACCGAATTCCTTGATCGCGTCAATCGCAATCGACCCACGTTCGGATTTGCCGATCATGCCCAGTAAACCGGTTTGTTGCAGGATTTGGCGGGTGAACTTATCCATACGGGTGGATGTGGTAGGACCAGCAGGACCAACAACTTCATCACGCACCGGGTCAACCGGACCAACGTAGTAAATGAAACGTCCTTTTAAATCGACGGGCAGTTGTTCGCCCTTGTTGAGCATGTCGATCATGCGTTTATGCGCTGCATCGCGTCCGGTTAGTATTTTGCCCGACAGCAATACGGTTTCGCCCGGTTTCAGGTTGCGTACTTGTTCTGGGGTAATGGTATCAAGGTTGATACGGGTAGCGGATGCACCGCCTTCCAGCGAGATTTGCGGCCAATTGGCAAGATCAGGCGGGGTTTGCAGTGCTGCACCCGAACCATCCAGCACAAAATGGGTGTGGCGCGTTGCTGCGCAGTTGGGGATCATGCACACGGGCAAGGATGCGGCGTGGGTTGGGTAGTCTTTGATTTTGACATCCAGCACCGTGGTCAAACCACCTAAACCTTGTGCGCCTAAGCCGAGGTTGTTGACTTTTTCGTAAAGTTCCAAACGTAACTCCTCGACGCGGTTTTGTGCGCCACGCGCTTGCAGCTCTTGAATGTCGATGGGTTCCATCAGCACTTCTTTCGCCATGACTGCTGCTTTTTCAGCCGTGCCACCGATACCGATACCGAGCATTCCCGGTGGACACCAGCCTGCCCCCATCGTTGGCACGGTTTTCAGTACCCAATCCACAATGCTATCGGAAGGGTTCAGCATGACCATTTTGGATTTGTTTTCCGAACCGCCGCCTTTCGCAGCCACAGCAAATACCACTTTGTCGCCAGGGACGATTTCGTAATGGATGACCGCTGGTGTGTTGTCTTTGGTATTTTTCCGCGCCCCCGCTGGGTCGGCGAGGATGGACGCACGCAACACATTATCGGGGTTCAGGTACGCACGGCGCACGCCTTCGTTGATCATGTCGGAGAGACTCATGTCACCTTCCCACTGCACATTCATACCGACTTTGACAAACACGGTAACGATGCCGGTATCTTGGCAAATCGGGCGATGCCCTTCGGCACACAGGCGCGAGTTGACAAGGATTTGCGCAATGGAATCCTTCGCAGCGGGGGATTCTTCACGTTCCCACGCCTTGTGCATCACTTCGATGAAGTCGACGGGGTGGTAATACGAAATGAATTGCAACGCATCCGCGACACTGGCGATTACGTCATCTTGCTTAATAATGGTCATGGCTCTACTCCCTTGGTGGTTGATCAACTGCGGGCGGAGACTGTTTTTGTTGTGGCGCACAATCGTAGGTGAAAATGCGCGTGAATACCATTATTTCGTGCGCTATTGCATTTGCTGAATGTAGGCTTTTGCAAAGCGTTTGCCCAATTCCACTTGTCCCGCCGCATCGTAGTGGATGCCATCACTCTGCTTCCCTAAACCGTCGGTGGATACCATCAGCGCACGCGGCAATTGCTGCTGGGCGGCTTGCTGCTGGCTGCGTACCGCTGCAATGGATTCGGCATGTTGCTCGTGTTCCAAATTGACCTCCCCGTAAATGAATAAACTGTTCGAGGCAGCCAAATCTTCACGCAATTGCGTCACCAGCGTTGCCAAGCGTTTGCCGTATTGCTGGGCAACACCAAGCGATTCTTGCGCATCGCTTTCCCCCTGCATCCACACAATTGCGTCTGCCTGCAAGGTCGTGTCTTTAGGGGTGGCAAAACCCACTTGGCGCAATAAGCCTTTATAGAGCGCTTGCCCCGGTTGCCACTGCTGAATCAGGCTGCCCGATGCGGCTTGTTTCACAAGAATAATAGTATCGTTAGGAAAAGCGCGGGCAACCTCGTGCGCAAAGCTCACTTCGGGACCAAACCACGCGAATTTTGCCAGCGGGTGTTCGCGCCCTTGGTAGAAATATTTCACATTCGCGGGAGTGGTCTTATAGGTAGCAGGTAACTCATGTACCTTGCCGCGCCCCATCATATTGGACTGTCCAGCCAACACAATCAGGCGGTCTTTTGCCCATACGGTGGGAGTCTGCGCCAGCAGCAC
>CAYQTB010000167.1:0-3724 GCA_964420315.1 uncultured Thiothrix sp.
TGCCGCTTAGCTCCCGTAGGAATCCCCTTCCTTTAGGGAGGGGAGGATGTCAAACGGGCATCATTGGTAATATTGTCACCGCTCTTACCACTATCATTTACCAGTGAAATAGACATAACTTCATGCTCCCTGTTTGTATACACAAAAAAACCGTGGTGCACATTGAATGACACCACGGCTCATTATAAATAATGCCTATATTATAATCAATTCCAATACTTAATTTATTAAATTAATCTTCATTGAAGGCATGGTTCCACATATTAGTGATCGGTTGCAGCAGGTATTGTAGGAAAGTACGTTCACCCGTTTTAATGGATACTTCTGCTGGCATACCTTGCACTAATTCCAAATTACGTTTGCTTAACTCTTCCACGCCTTCTGGTTTAATTTCAACACGGGCTTGGTAATACGATTCTTTAGTCGCTGGATCAGTCAAGGTATCTGCCGACACTAATTTCACCTCACCGGGCGTTACTTTTAAGAACGAAGCAGAGGCAAATGCGGGAAAACGAATATCCGCCTCTTGCCCAGCACGTACTTTATCAATATCGCTAATGCTGACACTGGCTTCAATCTGGAAACTGTCAATCTTCGGCACAATATCCAGAATACGCGCACCGGGGTCAACCACCCCCCCCTTGGTATGATAAACCAAATCCACCACAGTGCCTGCTTCCGGTGCAACCACCACCGTTCTCTCTAAACGATCATCCACAGCGCCTAAACGGTTGCGTAAATCGGCTACTTTTAGGCGAACCTCCCCTAATTGCGCCGCAATGTCTTTATTACGCTGGTTTTGTTGCAGCAATAATTGCTCTTCTGCCTGACTGCTTTGGACTTTCAGCTCCACTTTCGAGGATTCTAATGCTGCCACCTTCGCGGCGGTCGCCAAACGGTTACGCTCAGCCTCATTCAATTGCAGATTACTAATCAACTTGCGGTTAAACAAAGCTTGCAACTGCTGCGTTTCTTTAGCGTAAGAAGCCTCCAACGAACGTTCAGATTGGATTTGGCTCTCGACACCCTGAATTTGTTCACGAATTTGCGTTACTTTCTGACGCAGAATGCGATCTTCCGAGTCAGCAGCCGCACGCCGCACCTTAAATTGCTGTAATTCATCCGTCATGATCTCGCGAGCGCGGGACTGTGTTTCCGCATCTTTGAGCAATTCCGGCGGAAATACAGGTTTCTCCTGCCCTTCCAGTTCGGCATTCAAACGCGCTTCAAGCCCCAAATAACCGAGCAGTTGATCCGATAAACTACTTTGGTCGGATTGTGCATCAACAGGGTTAATCACCAATAACGCCTGACCTTTTTGCACATAATCGCCGTCTTTGACTAAAATGTCTTGGATAACCCCCCCTTCACGGTGTTGTACCACTTGTTTCTTCATATCGACCACGACCCGCCCCGGTGCCACCGAGGCACTGTTCAAGGGAGCCAGCGCTGACCAGGTGGCAAAAACCCCAAACACCCCAACAATAATGACAGTTCCTAAAACCCGGTAAGGGCGATCATCCGTATCGAGATGAAGCATAGTATTCGGGGGAACAATCTGAGCTTCAGCAACCATGGCAGCGGGTACTTGTGCTACGGGTAACGTTGCGAGTTTGTGTGTCATTTGTTGTTCGCCTCACGGGTAGGAAGTTGAGTGGTTTTACTAGCCATTTTTGCCAATACCTGTTGACGGTCGCCAAACATGGCAACTGTGCCATTGACCAGCACCAAAATTTTATCCACTTTGCTCAAAATGCTGGGGCGATGTGAAATGGTCAATACCGTTGTACCCCGTTCTTTCGCTTGCTCCAATGCACGGAATAACGCGGCTTCACCCATTTCATCCAGATTAGAATTCGGCTCATCCAAGATAATCAACTGTGGATTTTCGTAAACAGCGCGTGCTAAACCAATACGCTGCCGCTGCCCCCCGGATAACGCACCACCAGCCGGACCAATCACGGTGTCGTAAGCATTCGGCATTTGCAAAATCATTTCATGCACGCCCGCAGCTTGCGCCGCCTCTAAGACTTTTCCGGCGTCGACTTGATTAAAACGCGCAATATTTTCAGCAATCGTGCCATCAAACAACTCAACATCTTGTGGTAAATAACCAATGTGTTGGGACAATTGCGATAAATCCCAATGACGAATATCCGCGCCATCCAAGCGTACCTCGCCGTTAGCGTGTGGCCACAGCCCCAACAAGGCGCGCACCAATGACGATTTACCCGAACCACTCGGCCCAATGATTGCCAATGATTCACCCGGCTTCAACGCAAAGGTAATGCCACGTAACACAGGGGTTTGCGAACCCGGTGGCAATACGGTTAAATGGCTAACCTCCAACTTCCCTTTCGGGGCAGGTAACGCCATGCGCGGTGCTTGTTTAGGGAACGTTTCCAACAATTTATTGAGTCTGTCCCACGATTGTTTAGCGGAAGTAAAACCTTTCCAGCCATTCACCAATAAATCCAACGGTGCTAAGGCACGACCCAAGAGAATCGAACCGGCTATCATCATCCCGCCGGACATTTCCATATTAATTACCAAATAAGCGCCAACCCCTAGAATCAATGACTGCGTGAATAAGCGCAAACTTTTGGAAACATTCGATAATGTCCCCGCGCGATCACTGGCTTCGGCTTGCCATTGCAGTGATTCACCGTGCATTCCCTGCCAACGTTGGAAAATGCCTTTCTGGACGCCCAAAGCAGCCGCCACTTCAGCGTTACGCAAGCTGCGCTCCAATAACAAACGCGATTGCACGCCTTTACCGTGAGAGGCTTTGACCAAGGGCGAGGTGGAGCGATCCATCCAAATTGCCAATACCGTAATTAATACACCACTGGCGAGACCAAACCAGCCAAACCAAGAGTGGAACATAAACATCACGGCGATATAGACCGGAAACCAGGGCGCATCAAAGAAAGCAAACGCGCCGTTGCTGGAGACGAAATTACGAATCGTATTTAAGTCATTGAGCGGCTCAATGGAGGCTTGGCGCGGGTTTTGGAGGGCATGACGGAACATGACATCGACGATACGTCCCTGCATTTCCACATCCATGCGCGTGCTGATCCGCGCCAGAATACGGCTGCGGGCAAACTCTAACACCGCCATGACCGCGAACATGACCGCGACAATCAAGGTCAACATGATCAAGGTGCTTTCGCTGCGTGACCCCACCACGCGATCGTAGACCTGTAACATGTAGATGGAAGGAGTGAGGAAAAGCAAGTTGATAAAAAAGCTGAATACCCCGACGTAAATGAACGAGCGCCGCGACAGCAACAGCAATTCCTTGAGTTCGGAATGCGGAGTGGAACCGGCTTTTGGCTTTGGCTGCATCAGAAAGACCCTGTTTAACACTGTTTGTTATAAAGCCGTACAGTACCACGCCACCACGCTTGCTGATGTGACTGGAGTCACGCCTAACTACCCACGTCAATAGAAAAAATTTATTATTTAACAAAAAAAGCCGGGTCAAAGACCCGGCTTCTCACTCAGAACCAATTGAGATCGTCAGCGATTAAGCGGCTGGTACGTGCCCAGCAGTAACAATAACGCCACCGCCATTGTTAGCAAAGGCATCAGCCAACGTGGTATCGGTAACGCCTGCCAATTTAACCATGAAATCAACCGATGGTGCATACTCCTCGTCAATTCCATCAGACGGAGCCAAATAAGCGTCAATCGCTAAGTAGGTGCTACCTGCGTACTC
>CAYQTB010000168.1:0-3308 GCA_964420315.1 uncultured Thiothrix sp.
GAACATGATGAAAGCCAAGCGTATGTCACCGATGGAAATGCTCGGTGGGCATGGCATTAGCGATCTTTCTGGCTTCCACGCCATGCTGAAAAAAGCCGAGGAGCTGGAAGCAGCACGTGTCGGCGAAAATACCGACAAAAAATGAGGAGGATGAAACACGATGGCTAAACTCGAATATTCCTATTACCCCGGCTGTTCTTCCCAGAAGGGGGCATCGTCCTCTAACCTGGAAAAGTCGGTGGAAACCCTGTGCGAAGAACTGGAAATCAAGCTCAACCCAATCCCGGATTGGAACTGCTGCGGTGCATCCATCGGTTATGCAGGCGGTGGTGAATTACCGCGCATGACGCTTTCCGCACGTAACTTGGCACTGTCTGAAAAGCATCACCCGGATCAGGACGTGGTAGCCACTTGCGCGGCTTGCTGGCTGAATACCCGCGAAGTGCAGGAACGTTTGAACCACAACCCGACCCTGAAAGCGGAAACCAATATTGCGCTGCAATCGGTGAAGCTGGAATACAAGGGCAACAAGAAAGTCCGCCACATGGTGGAAGTGTTGATCGAAGACATCGGCTACGACGTGCTGGGTTCTAAGGTTAAAAAGCCGCTGGAAGGCTTGAAAATCGCGGGTTATGTCGGTTGCCAAACCAATCGCCCGTTCGGGATTGCTGGTGAATCGTTCGAGAACCCGATGTATCTGGATAAGATGGTCGAAACCCTCGGCGCGGAAGCCCTCACCAAGTACGACAAAAAAGTTGCTTGCTGTAGCGGTGCGCTGATGTTCTCTGAACCCGAAAAAGGTCAGGCATTGGTGAAAGACATCATCGAATCCGCTTACGACAGCGGCGCGAACATGATCGTCACCCCATGCCCATTGTGCCAAGCGAACGTGGAAATCTACCAAGACGACATTAACGCACGTTACAAGACCAATTTCGATATGCCGGTCATGTACTACAGCCAGTTGATGGACGTGGCGTTCGGGCGTTCGGCGACGGATGCAGCCTTGAATGGCAATATCATCCAATCCAAGAAATTGCGTGAAATTGCCGACAAATAAGCGATAACCAACCGTTTATCGCACGTTTAGGAGAAAAGGGGCATAATGCCCCTTTTTTCTTGCCTAGGAATTGATAACCATGAAAACCACCACATTATTCGCGTTAGCTGTAGCACTATCCAGCAGCATTTTCATGGCAGCTTGCTCCGATAAAACCGCGAGTACTGCGCCATCCTCTCCCTCTTCTCCACAAGCAACGGATATTAAAATGGTCGATTTAGTTAAAACGGATGTAAAAGTAGGCGACGGCGCAGAAGCTACCGCTGGCAAGATGGTTTCTGTGCATTACACAGGCTGGCTGTATGACGAAGCCGCCGCTGACAAACGCGGCAAGAAATTTGACAGTTCGCGCGACCGTGGGCAGCCTTTCCAATTCCCCTTGGGTGGCGGGCAAGTGATCAAAGGTTGGGATCAAGGCGTACAAGGCATGAAAATTGGTGGGCAACGCACCTTGGTTATCCCACCTGAACTGGGTTACGGTGCGCGTGGCGCAGGTGGCGTGATTCCACCGAACGCGACGCTGGTATTTGACGTCGAGCTGCTTGGCGTAAATTAATCCGCAAAACGGATTTCGCGAATATCCCAAGTCTGGTCATTCGCACTCAGTACCAAACAGGATGGCCCGCCATGATTGCGGGTCAGCCCTGCTGCACCGGGATTTACCACCCACGGCAACGCGCTTTTATCTTGCACCATCTTATGGGTATGTCCGTAAACAATCACGCGAGCATCAGGGTGTTGCGCACGTAAAGAATCGTGGCAAGGGGTGTGATGCCCGTGTTCGTGACCATGCTCAATGCAAATCTTACCGCCCGGCAATTCCAGTTCACTAATGGATGGCAGCGGAAAATCAATCATGCAACGTGGTTCGTTGTTACCCGCTACCGCAATGACCATCGCGCTTTTTGGCTGCATCGCCGCGAGTACATTTTCTCCGCAAATATCCCCTGCATGAATGGCGTAATCGCACTCGCGGATGATTTCAATAATGCGCGAGTCAAGATACCCGTGTGTGTCTGAAATAATGGCAACAGAAACGTTCATCGCGTTTTACCCTAAAGTTTGTATTCGAGCGCGATTGTCGCTTGACCGTTGCCATAACGCAAGTTACCGCTTATGACTGGCAGTTATCCGAACCGCACAAGTCGTTGCCTTTTTCAGTGCCGCTTTCCAGTGCAGCCTGACGTTCTTCTTCGGCACGCTTTAAATGCAATTCAACCGCCGCTTTATGGCGCAATTCGATAATGTCTTTGCGCTCTTCCCAGCGTTTTTCGAGCACATTTTCATGGGTCGGGATAGTCTGCTCATCAAACAGCACTTGACGCAGCAAACGGAACGCAAACTTTTGCAGGATCACATCATCCTTGAACGCTTCGCGGTCTTCATCGCTGATCATGTAAACCTTAGCAAATGCAGGGCTTTCCACAAAACGACGGAAACGGTCAATGTCAAAACTTGCCATGAAATACAACTGAAAGCTCAGCGGGTCGGGCTTACCAATCGCAGGACCTGCTGACTTCTTTTTAAGCATCAACTGCATCCACTCGCGGTTGATTTCGTCGTATTCCGGCACACCCTGAGCAGCGCGGTAATCACGGATGGTCATCACCTTCTCGGTGTTCCAGCCCTGACAGTGCGCCTCCTTGTTACGGAAATAATATTGCACGTCTTGGTAAGTGTCTGCCGCACGGTGTGATAGCAACCCCAATCCGTAATAACGGCAAGCGGCTGGACGGTCTTCATACACGCTACACCCTTCCTCACGCACGAACAGGCAAGTTTTGTTGTCATCGGTACGTAATTTGACACCGGGCGTGCCATGCCCATCGGTCTCAAACGGCACCGTATGCTTGTCGAGGAATTCGCTGGAAGTCATGCTCAAGCGCCTTTTCAGGCGCAGGATGTCATACGGTGCAAGCGTCACATCCGCCGCTTTACAGCAGATATTGAAACAGGAAACACCAGGGTGGCAATCAAACTGGACAGTGGTGTCATCCGTCAGCAATTCAGGAATGAGGGAGCTTTGAAATTCTTCAGGAATGTCGAGTTTTTCAGCCATGATCTTTAGTTACCGAGGTGTGTACTGTAAAGGGATCAGTATAAAAAGAACGCCCCTGTTGTGCAAACAGGGGCGTTACTTGTGGGGAAGTTAAGGTTTACAGCTCAAACGCTGGCAGCTTTTTATCCAGCAATACATGCTTCAGCGTCACGTATTTCGGCATCCCGTTTTCGTATGGCGGGTAATCCT